>JANLSE010000123.1:0-6657 GCA_031362265.1 Roseiflexaceae bacterium | reverse complement strand
GCCAGGTGGTACTGGCAAGACTCGGTTGTCGCTCCAGATAGGCGCAGAACTCCTTGAACAGTATGCCGATGGAGTCTGGTTTGTCGATCTCTCACCAGTCAGCGATCCCGAGCAAGTGGCGACAACAATTGCCCAGGTATTGAGTATTCCTGAGTCGCCTGATCGCCCGATTCGTGATGGCGTGTTGAGTTGGTTACGTGAACGTCAGGCACTGCTACTGCTCGACAATTGTGAGCAGATTATTGCTGGGGTAGCCAGCCTCGTAGCGGATATGTTGCGCGGCGCCGCCAAACTTCAGATCCTGGCCACCAGCCGTATCCCACTGCGAATTGCTGCCGAACATGAGTATGCGGTGGAGCCATTGGGGTTGCCCGACCTCACGACGCTACCGTCACTCGAACAGCTCAGTCAGTATGATGCGGTTGCGCTCTTCGTCACCCGCGCACGGGCAGTGCGGGCTGATTTCAGTATCACCAATGCCCCCGCAGTAGCAGAAATCTGTGTCCGATTGGATGGCCTCCCCTTGGCGATTGAATTGGCAGCTGCACGGATTCGCCTGTTCTCACCAGAACAACTCCTTAGTAGGCTGATATCAGCACGCTTGCAAACCCTCACCGGTGGCACGCGCGATCTACCTGCGCGTCAGCAGACGATTCGCACTGCGATTGACTGGAGCTACCGCTTACTATTGCCTACTCAGCAGCGGCTGTTAGCGTGTTTAGGTGTGTTTGTTGGTGGTTGGACGCTCGAAGCGGCGGAAGCTGTCTGTAGCGATCCTGAGTCAGATGTGCTTGAGGGGCTTGAAGCGCTGCTGGAGCAGAACCTCGTCAAACTCGGTGATACGGGTATCGAGCCACGCTATACGATGCTGGAGACGATTCGTGAGTTTGCGCTGGAGCGGCTTGAACAATTGGGTGAAACCTTGCAGGTGCAGCAACGCCATGCTGCGTATTTTGTCGCATTTGCTGAGGAGGCCGAGCCCCACTTACGGAGTGGCGAGCAATTGGAGTGGTTGGCGCTCTTGGATTCTGAGTATAGCAATCTCCGTGCAGCACTTCTTTGGGCATTTGATAATCTGCGCCATATTGAACTTGGCGCTCGTGCGATGAATGCACTTGCCTATTATTGGAACGTACGCAGCATGTTCCTGGAGTATGGGTATTGGACTTCCCGGAGCGAGCCGATCATACTTGCCCAATATAATCACTGGCAAGATTCTCCCGAAACACATGACAATCAACAACTGCGTATCATCGGATATGCGCTGTTCGCCATTGGCGATTACTACGATACGATGCATCAGTATGATCGCAGAGATTCCATTATGCAGGCCGCGATTGTACTTGCTGAGCATATTGGTGAATCACGATTGATAGTACAGAGTCTGATCCTCGTATCACCAACCGAATCGCCACGGGCACTGCTTTTAGCGCGAAAAGCTGGAGATTCGTGGCTTGTTGCAGCAGCACTTCAGCACAGTGCGCGATGGACGATGTGGGATGACAGTACGCAATCGATGCAATTCATTGAGGAAAGCCTCGATGTCGCCCGTACCATAGGTGATCGTTTCCTATTACAAGGAGTACTTTTTCAGGCTGCTCACATTATCCGAAAGACTTCCAACAACCATGCCATGACGCACGCATATTTACAGGAAGCACTCGAATTATCGCAGGCGATTAGCAGTCTCCTTGGTGAGGCGCTTGCCCGATTTGGTTTTGCTGAGGCAGCAGAATTCGAAGGCGCTTATAATATTGCCCGAACCTATTACCAGCAGGTGATTGCGCTTGAACAGCAGATCGGTAAGCCAGAAGGAGTAGCTAATTCCACGCATGCACTCGCTATGTTAGCGTGGGATCAGGGCGACTACGATAGCGCATATTCGCTGCTGACTCATGCAGCAGAGCTATACGACCAAGCAGGTGCACACCAACAACTTGCAAATTCGTTCATCGGCATGTTGCGTGTCCGGCTGATGCAAAGTCGTCTGGAGGAATCGGAAAACTATGGCAATCAGGCACTCGACATCATGCGAAAATACAAGATACCGCACGGGGTAGTAGATTGCCTATTACGTCTGGGTCGCATACAACTCATGTGCGGCAATTTGGAGCGTGCTCGTGCTTTGTGTGAACAGGCCATTCTGGAAGCTGAACAAATCTCAGTGCCAGGGATTGCCAGAGCATTTGATATTGAAATACAGTATTTGGTTGGTCTGATAGCTTTCTATACAGGAGAAGTGAATCAGGCGTTCGAGCGCTTCCAATTTGTTATTGAAACAGCGCAGGCTGTTGGATACCTTGCCAATGAATGCGCAGAGTTTCAATGCTATGCCGCTTTAAGTATGATTGCCAACGCATCCTGGGATGGAGCCTGTACACACTATACACATGCACTTGCGGCGTATCATCGAATTGGCGCGCAACATGGCATTATCCACGTCACCGAAGGTCTAGCAACGATGAGTGCATTGCACTTCAAGCACAAACGACATGCAGCCCCTCGCCTCTGGGGAGCTGCTGAAGCCCTCCGCGAACAGATCGGTGCACCAATGTGGCCGGTCGACCGCCCAGCGTATGAGCAGCGCATCGCCGAAGCACGAGCACAGGTCGATTCTGCCGAGTGGGAAGCTGCCTGGGCCGCTGGGCGTGTACTTACGTGGGAGCAGGCGGCCAATGAGGCGCTGGCGTGGCTCGACACCGGAGGGTGAATATCAGCATCTATTGTTTGTCGCTCTTCTCCATCTTTGGGTACAAGCACTCACGCAATCCCATGACCACCAAGCGGCGTAGTCACGAACCGCTCGCCAAAGCCTGCCATCAGTGGCCTACCGCGCGCAATGGCCTGCTGTACTATCGGAAGTGACAACGATGCAGCATGGCTTTCTTGGCTATCCCACACCTCAGTGATCCACAGCGCGTTCTCGTCGCCAGAATCATGGGCGATCACATAGCTTAGGCATCCTGGCATCTTCGTCGTGCCTTTCAATAAGATAGCAGCAAGCGCATCGCGCTGGCCGGGAACTGCAATCAATTTCCCGATTAAGCCATACATCGTTTGTGCTCCTTGAGATAGTTGCCATCATGTATCACCAAACAAGTAGGGATAGCATAGCATATGCGCTAGCGTGCGGTGCAAACACTAGCATTGGGCGGTTGAGCGGTAGTTCGAGCAATGGATTGTCTGCACTGGCAGTTCGACCCTTTAAGCCGATGTGTTGAGAAATACTATAACTGAGACACCAACTCAGAGAAAATGACTCCCCAATCTACCGAGCTCTTCACTCGTCTGCATGTCGATAGCTTCTTCAGCCTCTACGCGCTCATTGTTGCCTTCAGCACCGCCATTACCAGCAGCTATCGGGAGCGGCAGCACACCCATCTTCATCATGAATTGCAGCGCTGGCAGTATCTTTGGCAGCGCCATTGCAACAATTTGCTGCGTAGTATATCCTGATGGCGGCGCACCGCCACCAAGGAGCGCCTCAACCTCCAATATCAATAACCCACGATAGAGCATAGCGTTGAGCATCGCTGCCTCTGTCTCATACTCAGGATGGTAGCTGCGTAGGTGCGCCGCGCGAGCCAGCAAATCCTGTGGCAGCCGCAGCCCTTTGTTAATGCGTCCCATGGCTACCTCTTCTTGACTGCTTTGAAGAGCACGGCAAACAGTACGGCAATTGCATTCAAGTGCGAGGCGAGCGCGTGATGTACCAAGTCATAATCCTCAGCGCGTCGTTTTGGCTCCACTGCCAAGCGCTCAGTGATTGCATCCTGCAGCAACATCACACCGCCGCCTGTAATCAGCACAAAGCGCCGAGATTGCCGAAGGCTTGGCAGCAGATCCGCCAAGATCGCCTGCCCCTGCGAGGCAATCGCTTCTTGCACTTGATGGCTAATATCGCGTGTCCGCCCTGAGACCATCAGCCGGCGGGTAACCAAGGCACGCTGTGCGGCAACATCACTCAGCTCTAGCTGTGGAAACTTCTCTTTGAGTACCCGTGCAATCCGGATGGTGCCATCGCCTAACCGCCGTGCGACAATCTGATATGGGTTGATTGTGCACTCAATCCGCTGAAGATCGCCACCACCGATATCAAGAACCGTTACACCTTCTAAATCGGTAACGACTCGTCCGGATGGGGATCGCGTTGCTGCCAGGAGCGTGCCAACCGTCTGTGCCTGAGGTAATACCAACGCCACATGCAATTCCCAATGCATCGCCACTCCATATGGATCAGTGCGGCTGATCTGCCAGATCGCCCCCTTCAAATAGCTCAATAGGACACTACGCGTCTCATCGCACACACCTAAGCTTTCCTCGCCACCAGCTTCGGAGCGAATCGCCACAATCTCATCATTTGGAATCGCAAACCCAAGTGCAAGTTGGTACACGCCAGGCGCGTACCCAGCAGTCACAAGCAACTCAACCACCCCAGCTGCCAGGAAGAGGCGCATGCGTGGATCAACAATCCGCTGATAGGTGGGGCCAATAAATAGCCCATCACCATCATGCTCAAGTGCCGTATCACCAATCCAGTAGGTTGTTGCACCGCTCGTGTAGGCCACCTCTTGCTTACCACCTTGTACAATCAGCGCCTCGCGAAAGGCCGTTGGAATACGCACCGTTACCAGTTGACCCGTATTGGTGAGCACCGCTCCTTTCAGGGCGTCGTTGCCATTATCTAGGCCAACCACCAGTAAATCGGCCTTGCCTTGGCGAATCACTCCTTGCTGCGCAAACGTCGCTGGCACTCCCTCCGTCGCAGCAGTAACCAGCGTGTCGAGAATCGAATGCACTTGACTCATATAGATCTCCTTTTGTTATACAAGCGCGCTTAAATGTGGCACACCAGCATGCGGCATGCTCGAAATGATGCACCCCTGGCAATACGTTGTCTGCCAATTGCTCACAGTTGTATTGCAACCGCGCCACACTCAGTCAGCGCTCTGCATGTTCCTGCCATACAGCTGCGTTACAGGTGTATGGCATCCGTCTCTGGTATGCACAATGCGCCGTTTCAGGCGTTCTTCGTATGCCGCAGTCTGTGTTGCTGTCAACGGTTTCCTTGGATGCGATCATGTCTTGGCAATGGAAGCAATGCTCCTGTCAATGATTTCCTTGTAAAGGCCATGCTCCTGTCAATGGTTTCCTGGGGTGCGATACGGACAATGGATAGGCAATGGATGGGCATTGGGGCAGCGCCAGATCGACCTGCACCCGCGCTCTCGGGTGGGCTGAGTTGATCGGCGTTTGGCATGTGCTGGAATCTACATATCATTCTCTCGTCCCCTCCACTACTTCAGCGCATCACAACAACGTAAAACCTGAAGTATTCAATGTATTCGCACGTGGGCTGGTGTGTAGTGCTCCTATTCGTGATGTGTATAGTTCCAGAGCTCCACGCCCTGCTATACTCGCGTTTGCCAAAGCGTTATTGTGACACTCAATCTGTATGGAGCTGTCGCAGCGATAAAACCCTTGACAACCCCTGAGCTTGGGCGTTTTGATTACGGCGGGCCGCGAATAGTCGCAATTGGTTTCCACGCAAAACGAGGGTGCAGATGCGGGAGCGATAGCGACCGCAGTCGTGGGTGGCGAAGGATCAGGCTGGTATGACATGACATGTTACGTGCCTGATCCTTCGCAGCTTCTGGTGTAGGTGTGTCGGTTTCTGGCACAGCTGCTGGTCGTGCTGGCGTTGTATGTGCCATTGGCACTTCAATAGCTCGGCTCAGCACCGCCTGGCAGTACTCGCGCTCCCCACCTGTGGGCATGCGACGCCTGCATCGATGTACACGATACACAAGGTGCAGCCGGGTGGCGATGGCATGCCAATGTGTTCGCACGGTCGTCACACTCGCATGCGCATGGCGTGCAATGTGGGTTGCACTCAACAGTTGATCCCCTTGCTCAAGGAGATCTTGAGTAGCATGACATAACCGATCTATTGTCTGCTCCTGGCGCTGGCCATTACTCTGCGGTGTTTCCTGTGCGCCATAGATATAGGTTGGCGATAGCCCTGGTAGGGGTAAGCTACTTAGGATTGTTATTTGCACCTGGGGATGATCAAGCGGACGTCCTCGTAGGGCGCACTGCACCATTTCTGCTTCGCGCCGTGCTTCTAAAAGTGACGCCAAGCGTGGGTCGCGAAACGTAGGCACGCTTATCTGCCAGCTACTCCCATGAGCATCTGTCAGCACCCGATCCACGGTCACCATGCGCTCGTCAAGCGCACGAGAATCATCAGCGAACAGCGCCCGCCCTTCACGCAGAAGCGCTTCCAGATTTGGATGGTAAATCTGTGCCAGGATAACGTCATACCCTCGATAGGAATTGCTGCCACGTAGGCTGCCATAGTGCTCAACGGCAACACTGCCAGTATCAAAGCCATGCTCAGCAAGTGCTACGCGCATGTCAGCTGCGCACTCCAACGTAGTCACGATAAGTGTGCGCCGCTCGCGCCGGATGTGCCGTAGCACCTCCTGATGCCAACGCTGGCGGCGCGTATGGCGAACGGTGGTCTTGGCCCAATCCTGACCAATCACCTGGATGACAGTGCCTGCTGCTGTGAGTACTGGTTGTTCGAAACGGATTGGCTGGTCACCCAACACCGCACTGAGCAATGCTGGCTGGGCAGTCGCATCCAGAATAATC
>JANLSE010000101.1:0-8488 GCA_031362265.1 Roseiflexaceae bacterium | reverse complement strand
CAGCCGCCAGCAACCAGTTCTAGAGTGCAGCTGGAACCGACCTCACCCTATCAGACGACATCCAATGCACATCCACTCGAGATTACTCAGCTGACCTTCGGCTATGTGTCGGAGCGAACAGTCGTCCGGGGAATCTCACTGACCCTCGAACCAGGGGAACAAGTGGCGTTAGTTGGTCGCACGGGTGCAGGAAAAAGCAGCATCGTGCAGCTGATCGGTGGCCTCTATGCACCATGGACCGGGCAGGTACGCGTGGCTGGTCGTGATCCACAGCTGCTCACAGCCAGCGAGCGCCGTCGCCTGATCGGGGTCGTACCACAGGCCGTTCAGCTCTTCAGTGGAACTGTCTGGGAGAATCTAACCCTGGGCGACCATGCCGTGACCCATGATCAACTTGAACAGGCAGTCGCACTGGCCGGTGCCACCGATCTGATTGCCGGGCTACCACAGGGTTATGACACGCCACTACGCGGCAGCGGGCGTGGGGTTGGCGCTCAGCTCTCGGCTGGGCAGCGGCAGTTGCTGGCATTGGCCCGTGCACTTGTCTGGAATCCGACGCTCCTGCTGCTGGATGAAGCGACGGTGGCAATCGATAGTGCGAGTGATGCAGCCCTCTGGGTGGCACTGCGCGCAGCGATCCAGGGGCAACAGCGCGCAGTCCTGACGGTGGCCCATCGACTCACCACCGCATGTGCGGCTGACCGAGTCATTGTGCTCGACGCTGGCCAGATTATTGAGGATGGGCCACCAGATGCGCTTATCCGGCGCGGCGGGCGCTTTGCAGCCTTGGTCGAACTGGAAGCTGCCGGCTGGAACTGGCAGCATGTATAACAGGAAGGAATTCCGATGAAATGGATCACCCGTGAGAAGGTCAAAGTCGATCGCGTCGCGTGTCCATGGCTTATCCGCAAGTTCGTTGACCCACAGGCTGAGTTCTTGTTCGTACCCGCCGATCAGGTGCTGGCGATTGCCGAGCGCGAGGGCGCTACACCCTACGATGTCACGGATGTCGAACTTGGTCATCATGGCAAGGAATGTTCATTCGAAGCGATTCTGAAGAAATACAACCTGACCAGTGATCCAGCGCTGGTGCTGCTGGGTAAGATTGTGAACGGTGCTGATACCGATAACACACTCTGGAATCAGCCGGAGGGTGCTGGATTGGAGGCTGTCGCCGAGGGCTTCCGTCATCTGGGATTCAAGGACGACCACGAGCAGAATGCGGCAGAGTGGATCGTCTACGATGCGCTCTACGCCTACTGTCAGCAGATGGTGGCCCAGGGCAAGCCCAACGGCATGTTCGCGAACTGACGCAAGATGATGACAAACCGTGTCGCTCCGCTTGCCGCACCACAACGCGCTCAACGGAAGCTCGGAACCGTTGTGGCAACCATGCGGAACCCGTCCAGAAGCCTACCGCGCACCGATACACGTGGCCATCGGCGCACGGCTTGATGGCGATGGTGTCAAGCGTTTTCATGGCTCAGATCTATTCTGGCGCTCCCGAAACCCACCGTTCTAGCCCAATACCAGGGGTGATCTTCACCCACAACATATACGTATATGATTGATTCATGTGCTATACTCGCTTTACTAACCAGTATAACATCTCTTCCATGAGTACCCTGTCATGGCTGATTTCACTTACCGCGCGCCTTCTGACCATGCCGCCAGGCTATCACACTTGTGATCTTTGATTGCCTAATAGTGCACTATAGGAGCGCTACGCGAAAAGCGAGGTGAATCAGGATGTTTAACCGTATTAACACCCTTCCCTTGCGGATCATTTTGACGGTGCCGTTTGTGATCCTGATTCTGGTAACTAGCACACTGATCGGCTATCTTACCTTTCAAAATAGCCAGAACGCGGTCAATACACTCGCTGAGCAATTGCATATGGAGGTCACCGCTCGAATTGAAGAGCGGCTTGACAACTACCTGGCAACGCCACAGTTGATCAATCAGCTTAATTTGGATAGCATCCGCCTGAAGCAGCTACAACTCCAGGATCTTGATGGCCTAGGGCGACATTTCGTAATTCAAATCCAACGCTTTGATCCAGTCGTGTCGATCGCATATGCCAATGAGCAGGCCGAGTATGTTGGTGCATCGCAGAAACTCAAGGGCCTCTCACAAGCATTTTCTCGGCCAAGCACAAACAATGTTTTGACATCCTACTATAGCGATGCTCAAGGCAACCTGCTCGAACCAATGGGTACGATCGTCCCGAATTATGACCCGCGTCCGCGGCCATGGTATCGTGCGGCAGTTCAGGCCGCTGGCCCGACCTGGACACCCGTGTACCTGTGGTCGGCTGGGTATGTCGGTCTTGATGCGGTCACCCCCGTCTATAGTACGGAAGGGAAGCTGACCGGGGTGCTGGACACCTCGTTGGTCTTGACTGGTATCAGCGATTTCTTGCAGAGCTTACGGGTTGCACCGCACGGGCAAACCTTTATCATCGAGCGCTCCGGCCTGTTGGTGGCCGCGTCGGCGATCAAGGAACCATACACGCGCACGGGCGACGAACTGAAACGGCTTGCTGCTCTGGATAGCACTGATCCCGTGGTGCGATCTGCCACACAGCAACTCACGCAACAGTTTCGCGTTGTGGCGAATATCACGACCAGCCAGCCGTTTTATTTCGATCTGGCAGGTGAGCGATACTTCGCGCATGTAACCCCATATAAGGATACATATGGTTTAGATTGGTTGATTGTGGTCGTCGTTCCCGAATCAGACTTTATGGCGCAGGTTTATGCCAATAACCGCAATATGGTGCTGCTCGCCCTAGTCTCGTTACTTGTATCGATTGGCATAGCTACGCTGATTGCTCGTCGGGTGACACAGCCAATTATACGCCTGAATCAATCGGCAAGAACGTGGGCGCAAGGCGATTGGTCGCAAAAGGTTGTGATTGACCGCAGTGATGAAGTGGGCGAATTAACGCATACGTTCAACCATATGGCCGAACAGCTCCAGGCCTCCTTTGCCTCCTTACAAACCAGCGAGGCGCGTTACCGCAGCCTGTTTGAAGGTCTGCCGGTGGGGATTTACCGCTCCACGCCGGAAGGACGCATCATTGATGTGAATCCGGCCATGGTTGACATACTTGGCTATCCGGATCGCGCAACCATGCTGGCCATGAACGCGACCGGCATCTATGTGAATGCCATGCAGCGCACACACTCGCTAGCTGAGCTTGAACGTGAGGGTGGTGCAAGCAGCTTTGAAGTGCAGATGTATACCTACGATCGCAAGCCCATCTGGATGCGGAACAATGCTCGGATAGTTAGAGATGCCGATGGAAATGTGCTTTACTACGAAGGGAGCCTGGAAGACATCACCGAGCGCAAGCAGGCCGAGGAGGAGCACAATCGGCTACTCCATGCGCTACACGAACGCGTCAAGGAGCTTACCGCGCTGCACCAAACAGCGCGCATCCTCCAACAGGGTGGGATGAGTACGCCTGCGCTACTACGTGAACTGGCAGCGTTGCTTCCAGCGGCCTTCCAGTATCCGGAGGCGACAGCTATACGCGTGCGCTTGGGCGAACACGAGTCGACAATAGCAGGCTTCAGTGACGCGCTGCCGGTGTTGCGTACCGATTTCACAACCGCCGATGGCGAGCGCGGAAGCATCGTGGTTGCGTACACTGCCGAGCGACCAGTCGAGGCCGAAGGGCCGTTCCTTGCCGAGGAGCGCCAGTTGATCGAATCGCTTGCCGATATGCTGCGCACAGCCTATGACCGCACCCAGGCTGAGGTGGCGCTGCGGGATAGTGAGGTGCGCTTCCGGGCGATCTTCGAGCAGACTGCGATCGGGATCGCGTTAGTGGACATGCAGGGCCGACTGATAGCGGTCAACCCGGCGCTCACGGCCATGATTGGCTATAGCGCCGATGAACTGCATGAAATGTCCTTTACCACCGTTACGCACCCGGACGATGTAGCTAGCGATGTGGCACTATTTGACGAGTTGATGGTCGGCACGCGCGAGTCCTATTCCCTACAGAAACGCTACATCCGCAAAGACGGCCAGATTGTCTGGGGCAATTTGCGCGTGTCGCTCATCCGCGACGCTTCTGGTGTCCCGCAGTTCGCAATCGGTATGGCCGAGGATGTGACCGAGCGTAAACGGATCGAGCAGCAATATCTACATGCCCAGAAGATGGATTCGATCGGCCGGCTTGCGGGCGGCATTGCGCATGATTTCAACAATCTCCTCACGGTCATCATCGGCAATACCGATATTCTGCTCCATGAGATCGAGAAGGATACCCTTTTCCATCACGACATTGCGCAGGTTCGCGCTGCCGCAGATCGCGCGGCAGCGCTTACCCGCCAGTTGCTGGCCTTCAGTCGCAAGCAGGTGCTTGCCCCAAGAATCGTCGATCTGAACGTGGTTGTGATGGGCATCGAGCCGCTGCTGAAGCGCCTGATCGGGGAACATATCACGCTCCTCACCAAACTGGCCCCTGATTTGAGATCGATCCTGGCTGACCCCGGACAGCTGGAGCAGGTTATTGTTAATCTGGCGGTCAATGCACGTGATGCTATGCCCGATGGTGGCACGCTGATCCTCGAAACCGCCAATACCGTCCTGGATGCACCATTGGTAGGCGATTATGTGCTCCTGGCGGTTTCCGATACGGGGTGTGGTATGGATGCCACAATTCGCGAACAGATCTTCGAGCCGTTCTTTACAACCAAGGAGCCTGGCAAGGGAACCGGGCTAGGGCTGGCAACCGTGTATGGAATTATTACTCAGAGCGGCGGCCATATCTGGGTCTACAGCGAGGTCGGGCAGGGTACGACGTTCAAGGCGTATCTACCGCAGCACGATACCCCATTACCGACGATTACGGAGCGCACGGGAGAAGTTGGCACCACCAGCACACAAGGTGACGCGACGATTCTGCTGGTCGAAGACGATGCAGGCGTGCGCGACCTTGCCGATCGGCTGCTCTGCGGCTGGGGTTACCGGGTGCTCGTCGCAACCAACGCCCAGAATGCGCTGCGTGTCGCCGCCGGGTCGCCCGATCCAATCGATCTGCTGCTGACGGATGTAATTATGCCTGGCGGCACGAATGGTGTGGCATTGGCGGCGCAGCTTCTCGCCATATACCCAACACTACGGGTTCTGTATATGTCCGGATACACCGATATGGCGCTGACGAGCCACGCGGTGTTGCCACTTGGTCAGACACTGATCATGAAGCCGTTCACGGCGCAGGCGCTCGCACGAGCGGTACGGGCAGCATTGACACCCGTGGATAGGTAGCCGCCAATGCTGCAGATACGGCCAGAGAGGGCATGACTTGTAGGCACCGCTTTATGGCCCATCATTCTCTGCAATATTGTAACCCACTGAGCGAAGGCAAAGGTCACACCACGGATTTAGCTCTCTGGGACATGGTTGTCCAAGTCACTCCACAGATCGTAGGCCTCATCCTTAGTAACAAACCAACCAACAAACCGGACTTTTGCGGCTACGAACCAAGCCCAACCAAACGCCCAGAGCGCACCAGACTCAAGAAAGTAGATGATCGGTGATGATTTAAGCGCTGGATCCGCTTGTTGTATCACAACCAGGATGCCAAGCGAACAAACGACAATCAACACTCCGCATATTGCGTAGAAATATGCGCGCCAGCGTGCCTTAGGACTATCCTTCTTTTTCTTGTTCGCCTGATCGCGAAAGGGAACGAAACAAAAAAATGCTAATATCCCAAACACAACAATCGCGGCAATATAATGAACGCCTGCTGTACTGGCGGTTGGGCAACCATTACAGGATGTCGGATAGAGTGCAACACACAACATCGCAACCGCGCCTACTGTGCTAAGGCGCGACTCGGTTAGGAGTTTGGCAAACGTACCTGCATCCTTTGATGGATTGTGGCCATGGTATGCGAGGAGCAGAATACTCAACGCAAACAGCGTGCCAACAAAGACATCGCGACTCTCGGTGTAATACGATCCACTGACTGATGTCAATGGTGTGGAAGAGAACCATCTGACCAAAATAGGTAGCGCGATTGCCAGGACGCCTACAAAGAATCGCAGTGCGCGATAGTCAAAATCCTTGGGATCCTTACGTTTGGTTCCTTTTTCCGCGGATGCACCATTCTTGGCATCCTCAGCAACCATGGCCGGTTCAAGTGTGCTCATAATGCCTCGCATCATTCAGTATATTGGTGCTGTTTGTTATCTATTGAACGCTTGTCGGCTGTTTTTTAGGCGGATTCCACAAACGCTAGCGCCTCAGCGACCGCCTGCTCCCACGCCAGTGCATGGCCTGCCGCCCAAGTTGTATCAAACAGTTCAGGGTTCAGGGCTGTGCGGGTAGCAGCAAGCATATGATCATAAACTGGTCGCTCTGCTGGTGATAGCGGCATACCTGTCTTTGTGCGTAAGGCGGTCGCTGCGCTGAGGAGCCGAGCTGCTGGCAGCGGCTGGCCATGCCGCTGCAGTATGAAGGCCAGTATCTCGATACTCTCGATCTGCCCATCGATGATTCCTAATTGTTGTTGGAGTAGAAGCCCCTCGCGTAGGCTCGTGAGTGCCTCCTGGTTACTATTTGCCACATCAAGCACCGCGCCTTTAATACTGATCAGTCGAGCCAGCCAGCCCTGAATTCCTTGTTCGCGATACCGTTCGCGATACCATCCGATCGAGTCCTGAAGGACCGAGAGAACTCGTCCATTATCGCCCTGAAGCAGAGTCACCCAACCGAGATTTCGCAGCGGCCAGATACTTGATATTGAGCGCTTCTCACCATCTTCCGAGGCCCCGAGCGCTTCCCAAAAGAGTGTCATTGCCTGCGGCAAATTATTCTGGGTACAGGCGACATCCCCCAGAGCATTCAGCACAAGTGAGGAATATCCGATATATCCCTCGGCCCGGCATAGGGTGAGACTCTGTTCCAAGAACGCAACTGCTCGAACCGGGTCACCAGAGTCACGCGTTACATCGCCCAGAAGATGTAGTGTCCTGATGATACCAAAGCGATGATCAATCGCCTGAAAGATAGCTAACGCTTCTTCGAGGAGAGGTATGGCCTGTGTATAGCTACCAACGAGCCACGAAAAGAACCCCTTGTCCTGAAGGATCTGGGCCATATCAGCCTGATCGCCAGTTTGCTCGAAGAGCGCAAAGACGTAATCAATCTCATCATAATACTGTTGCCAGCCATCACCATGAAGTAGCTCCCGATAAGTACTTATCTCTGCAAGTATCCAGGCATGTCTCGCTGTGGTTAATGCATCCTGTTGCTCAAGGGCAGACTCAAGCCAGCGCAATCCTTCGGCCCAGTAGCCGCCCTGAAGCCAGAAGGAATTAGTATCGTGTCCGATGAGTGCGTGTCCGGCGAGTGCAAGCGTAATTCGTGCACCAATCTCCGCATCCCCGCCACCAAGCGCCCAACTGAGTGCGGTTCGCATATTGTCGTACTCAAGCTGAAGCTTGGTAAGCCAGGGCTTCTGTTCACGTCGGCCAATCCATTGGCTTGCCTCTTCGGCTAATGCCATACAATACTCTGCATGCCGCCTTCTGGTTGCATCCGCATTGCCGCTCGCTGCCAGCCGCTCCAGCGCATATTGTCGGATGGTTTCGAGCATGCGGTAACGTGCATCCTGACTCGGGTTTCGTTCCACCAACACCAGCGATTTGTCAACCAACCGAGTCAATAAATCAAGCACTTCATAGGTATCCTGGCCCGCTGCCGCGCCAACCGCGTCGGCAGCCTCTAGCGTCCAACCGCCCGCAAACACGGCTAGCCGCTGCAACAGGTGCTGTTCTGGTAGGCTGAGCAGGTCGTAGCTCCAATCGATCAGTGCTCGCAAGGTTTGCTGACGGGGCACTGCGGTACGACTACCGCTGGTCAACAAGCGAAAGCGGTCGTCGAGTCGAGCTGCAATCTGCTCAACTCGTAGCAACGCCACGCGCGCGGCAGCCAATTCGATTGCCAGCGGAATGCCGTCCAGCCGTGCGCAGATCTGCGCGATCGCCGCCATGGTCGCATCGGTGACCTGGAAGCTTGGCAGCACACTGATCGCCCGCTCGCTGAACAGTTGCACCGCCTCGTACTGCTGAAATGTCTCGAAATCCGGAAGCTGGCGCGGGTCCGGTGTGTGGAGCGGTGGGACGCGATAGAGTATCTCACCGGCAACCCCAAGTGCCTCGCGACTGCTGGCCATGATACCAATCTGTGGGCAAGCGCGTAGTAGCGCCTCCGCCAGTTGAGCGCAGGCGTCAATCAGGTGTTCACAGTTATCGAGCACCACGAGGAGCGTACGGCTGCGCAGATAGTCGATCAGTACCGTTTGAATCGGGCGATGAGGCTCCTCGCGTAGCCCGAAAACACTCGCGACGGTTTGTGGCACCAGGGTCGGGTCGGCCAGTGGTGCCAGTTCAACCAGCCAGACGCCCTGTGGAAACTGGGTCAGTATCTCGGAGGCAACCTGAAGCGCCAGGCGCGTCTTGCC
>JANLSE010000370.1:0-10615 GCA_031362265.1 Roseiflexaceae bacterium | reverse complement strand
GCCCTCGGTTCTGCGTACAATATGCAGCAGAATAGTGTAGAACCCATGGAGACATACATGAAGCGTACAAATACCCGCATCTTCACAGGCATTGCACTCGTCATCACGCTCTGGCTGATTTGGACGCGACTCCATATTGTTGTATTGGTCGCCATGCCATGGTGGGGGCTATTGATCCTGGCTGTGGTAATCTTTTTTGCAATCGATTATTTGCTGGCGGCGCTGTTTCGGGCACGATCATAAGACCAGGAGACCAGGAGACCAGGAGATAGCTCGAACACCTCTTCTTGTCTCCGTGTCTATTCGCTCCGCAGTGCTTTAACTGGTTGCAACCCGGCAGCGCGTAATGCGGGAAAGAAGCCAAAGATGACGCCAATCGCAGTCGCGACACCCGTTGCTAACAGGATCGATTCGGGTGTGACTACGGCACTTGTTCCTGCGGCCAGGAAGACGTTCTGCATAACAAATGTGCCACCGAACGAGAGCAGGTAGCCAAGCCCAATCCCAATAATACCGCCTACCAAGCTCAGTACAATTGCTTCAATCAGAAACTGGATCATGATATCGCGCTTGCGTGCACCAACCGCCTTACGCAGCCCGATTTCGCGCGTACGCTGTGTCACCGAAACCAACATGATATTCATGATTCCAATACCACCAACCAGTAGTGAGATGCCGCCCACCACCAGTAAGAATGCACTGAAACCTGCCATTGCCTGTTGGGCCTGTTGTGCGGTCTGCTCCACATTCTCAACATTAAAATCGTTGTTCTGATAGGTCAGATGATGGCGCTCACGCAGAAAGATTGTCACCTGACGCATCGCATCCTTGGCCTGCGCCGGGCTGACGGCCTGTACGGTGATACGTGAAAGATCAACGCGTGCTGTCATCTGATTACGGAACAATCGGCTGCGTGCCGTCAAATACGGTAGGAAGACTGTCTTGGTTGGCTCATTAAACCCGCCACCTGTGGCTTGGTTAGGGCGCGTTGAGAGAATCCCAATCACATCAAAGCCAACATTATCGACAAGCACGCGCTGACCAATAGCAGCCTGGCTACTGCCGTACAAGTCCTGCGCGATATCTTTGCCAATCACCGCCACACGCACCTGGCTCTGGCCTTCGCCCTCCGTAAAGAAGCGCCCTGCTTCCAGCTCATGCGCATTGATGACAAAGAAGCTAGGTGTTACACCATTGACACCATATGAAAAGCGCTCACCGCCTGCACTGACAATGCTACTACCGCTGAACTCATATGCCACACGCGCAACAGCTGGCAATGCACCTGGTTGCGCCAAAGCCTCAGCATCAGCGGCAGTCAGCCGCGCATCGATTGGTTCCTCGGTATCCTCAGTACTGAAAGCTGGCGTCACATATACCACACCAGCACCTAGCCGATCAAACTCCGATGCCATCCAGCGCTGAAATCCATTCCCAATCGCCTGCATACCAATCACCGAGCCAACCCCGATGATGATACCAAGCGTTGTCAGAAGCGCGCGCAATTTATGGGTTGTCAGCGATATCCACGCGACACGAATTGCCTCGAATAGGTTCATAGTTGTACCTGTAGTAAGTATTGAAACATTGAAACATTGAAACATTGGAGCATTGAAGCAAGAACACAGGTGTTACCGGCAAGTCAGTCGCTTCATTGTTTCGATGCTTCGCCCAAAGGGCACCCGGCTTCATTGCTTCATTGCTATTCGCTTCGTAGTGCCTCAATTGGACTCAGCCGCGCAGCCTGTAGTGCTGGGAAGAAACCAAAAACCACTCCAACAATCGCGGCCATGCCTGTTGCCAGCGCAATAGCTCCAGGCGTGACAATAGCCTGTGCAGAGTTATCACCCTGCACCATGCTTTGAAGCATAAGTGTCCCAAGTGGACTCATGATATAGCCAAGGCCAACGCCCAGTAAGCCTCCAACCAGACAGAGCACAATCGCTTCAATCAGGAACTGCTGTAGAATATCCCAGCGCTTGGCGCCTACCGCTTTGCGCAGGCCAATCTCGCGGGTGCGTTCGGTGACGGAAACAAGCATGATATTCATGATGCCAATCCCACCAACAAGGAGCGAAATACCCGCTACAACCCCAAGGAAGGCATTGAATCCACTCACAATTGCATTAATCTGGGCCATTAACTGTTCAAGATTCAACACCGTAAAATCATTGGTCTGGTATGTGAGGCGGTGGCGTGCACGCACCAGATCGGTTACCTCACGAACAGCTGCATCGACAGCAGCACGACTACGTGCCTGTATCACGATTTGCGACACATTGACACGCCGATCGAATTGATTGCGGAACAACCAATCGCGGCCACTACTATATGGCATCACCACACTCTTCTGTGGGTCGCCAGCAAAGCCAGGCTTGGTTGTTAGCACACCAACCACCTCAAATGAAACCCCATTGATGCTTACTCGCTGCCCAAGCGCAGCATCCATCGTACCAAACAAGCGCTCTGCAACCTTTTTCCCAATAATGGCAACGCGTGCACGCCCAATCTCTTCATCTTCAGTATAGAAACGGCCTGCCCCAATTTCATTAGTTGTGATAGTCAGATACGGCGGCTCCGCAGCAACAATGCTATAGTTACCGCGCTCCCCGCCACCGCTCACCAGTGCATTCCCATTAATAACTGCCGCTGCAGATGCAACCGAAGGCACTGCACCTGGCACACGCATGGCCTGCGCATCCTCAGCTGTGAGCTGCGGCGCTTGCTGTGTATCGACACGACGGCTTACACTGCCAGGAAACAGGTAAAACGCGCCGCTTCCCATTTTACGAAATTCATTATCAAGAAAGACGCCATAGCCATTACCGAATGCCAAGAGCGCAACAATCGATCCCACCCCGATGATGATTCCCAACATTGTAAGAATCGAGCGCATCTTATTCGTTCGTAATGAGCCAAGCGCCAGACGAATTGATTCGATGATATTCATAGCCTGTATCCTAGCGTATGCCTCTCGGGGCTGGATCTACTTCTTCACCACAGAGGCACAGATAGCACTGAGAAGTGAGGAAGATGAAAGAAAAGAATATACGTTGATTGATGAATACTATCTTTGCTTGTTTAACCTCTGTGTGCTCCGTGCCTCTGTGGTGAACCATTAACAAAGCTACCCCACAACAACTTCATGTGTTGTATCGACTTCGGCAATCGCCAGCTGTGCGACAATTCGATCGCTTTCGATCAGACCGTCACGGACACTAATAATTCGGCGGGCATGCTGTGCAACCTCGGGATCATGGGTGACAAGAATGACCGTAATCTGCTGCTCGCGATTCAGCTTCTGGAAAATACCCATGATTTCGGCACCAGTACGTGTATCCAAGGCACCAGTTGGCTCATCAGCCATCAATATCCGTGGGTTATTAACCAGTGCACGTGCAATCGCAACGCGCTGTTGCTGGCCACCCGAAAGTTCATTTGGCTTATGGTGTGTTCGGTCGCCCATGCCAACCGCTTCTAGTGCGGCTGCGGCTCGCGCCCGCCTATCACCCTTACCACCACCATAGAGCATCGGCAATTCGACATTACGGAGTGCACTGGTGCGCTGCAATAGCATGTACTGTTGGAAAACAAACCCAACCTTCTGGTTACGAATGGCTGCCAACTTGTCATCGCTTAGATCGCCAACATCAATGCCATCGAGGAGATAGTTGCCATTGCTGGGTTGATCCAAGCAGCCAAGAATATTCATGATTGTACTCTTGCCGCTACCAGATGGCCCCATAATCGCGACCATTTCGCCCTCGTTGATCGTGAACGACACACCGCGCAGAGCCTGCACTTCAACATTTCCCATCTGATAGACCTTCCACAGGTCGCGCACGTCAATAAGTGGTGTCATACGTATCGCCCTCTAATTTCCAAACGGATTAAACGTCTGCACCACATCTGGAACATAGACTTTATCACCCGCTTTGAGGCCACTTAGCACCTCAACATTCTCACTGTTTGTCAGACCAAGGGTGACAACACGACGTTCACCAGGAGGGGTTGGCGTTGCACCAGGGCCAGCCACTTGTGGGCGTGGTGCTTGTGGTACTGCGCTTGGCACATAGACAAACGTCTGGCCGTTTTCGGTTTGAATTGTACGGCGTGGCACAAGAATGACACCTTCTTTACGCGTGGTAATTAAGCGGATTGTTGCAGTCATCCCTGGCTTCACAGCTGCATCAGCCTGATCCAGCTCAACCGTCACAGCATAGGTATTTGTACCCTTATCGCTTTTCGTCGCCAATGGTGAAATCGTTGTGACGCGACCTGTCATTTCTTTGCCAGGCAGCGCATCAAGTACCACTCGTGCCACCTGCCCAGCCTCGATTTGAGCGACATCCAGCTCATCGACGGGGATATCTACATGGAAGCTACGCAGATCGACCAAGGCAATGATACCACGCGACGCGCTCTGTTCGCCAACACGGAGATCGATTCGGGCAACGGTTGCGTCGAACGGCGCTAGTAGCGATGTCTGCGCCATTGCACGTTCGGCCTGCTTAAGCGCCGTATTAGCGCGCACAAGATCAGCCTGAGCCTTTGCTAGATCGTATGTGCTGGCACCCTTTGCCACCTTATCGTATGCCAACTGCGCTGCATCCAGGTTTGCCTGCGCCGAGGCCAGATCACTTGAGCGGCTATCACCAACGAGACGATTCAGATCAGCTTGAGCACTGGCTACTGCGGCGCGAGCTTCGGCAATTTGGGCTGGCTCAGCATTGCGCACCTTATCGAAGGCTACCTGCGCACTCGCAAGTTGTTGCTCGGCCGTCTGGACACCCGTCACCTCTGCTTGGCGCGCGCTATCAAAATCGACACGCGCCTGCTGCACACTGGATTCGCTACTGCGTAGTGTCGATTCTGCTGAAACGAATGCATCATAATATTGCTGGCGCTGGGTATCGTTCAGTTTATTCGGAGTACGCTGGCCTGGCTTAGATGGGTTGGGCGAATCAGGATTCGTCGGGTCATTACCTGTCTCCTGCACAAAATCCCAATTGGCCTTGGCGGTTGCATAGTTCTGCTGTGTGCGCGTCAGATCAGCCACTGCCCGATCAAGCCCGAACTGAGCATTTGTTTTGGCCTGTGAAAGCCGGTCGCGCTCGGATTGCAGTGCAAGCTGGGCGCGCTGGAGCTGGGCCTCGGCATCACGTATATCAGTTGATTTGGTCGTCGAGCGCAGCGCATTCAGCCGCACTTGGGCCTCTTCCAGCCGAGCACGTGCAGCTGCAATATCGGCATTCGAGAACTTGGCAAGTGTCTGCTGATATTGTGCTTGGGCCTGGGCAAGTTTGGCTTGCGCATCCTGCAAATCTTCTGGAGTTGCACCACTCTTCAGTTTATCGTAGCCGACTTGAGCCAACTCAAAATCGGCCTGTGCTGCCGTCAGTTTCAATTGTGTATCAACTTGATCAACCTTGGCAAGCGGCTGGTTGGCTTTAACCTGATCACCTGGCCTCACCAGAATATCGGTGACAACGCCATCGGCGGCAAACTGCACATCGGCCTGAGCTAATGGCGCGATATTTCCTGTAGCGCCAACCGAAGCCTCGATTGCACCACTCGTTACATCTGCAGTTGTCCAGCCAGCGGTTTCTGCCTTTTGCTGGGCTGCGCCCCCGCTCATCATAACACTGGCGATCGCTGCGCCAACTGCCAGAACTAAAACAACCCCACCAAAGATCCACCATCTGCGCCGACTAGGCCGCTTTCGTGGAACAACAACTGTGGCCATAACAATATTCTCCATTCAATCAGGTTCAGATCTATATATAGGTTCGCCTATGCGAAACAATGCAATAAATTTGGCTTACCTAAAATATATATTATGTATCACGAAGAGTCAAGTACAACTTTGGAACGAGCGCTAGTTTATCAGCACTTCCGCAGCCACTCATATAGGCATAACTGTACTGCATTGTGTGTTCGTAGCCTCTCGATCATAGTACCCACAGTAACACATAATATGACGTATGCGAAAAGCATGCGGTTGCACGATTCATATCCGCCTAAAGTCGGATGTTCACGTCTCAGGTGGCATTCAGCAACATATTGGGCCTGCAATGATATACTGGCTTTCAATAGATGCATGAATCATACCATTGAGTACCAATACTTGATACTAAAACATGATGAGGTGGAGCGTGCCAAAGTGGAGTGATTTCGGCAACATTGTAGCAACCATCCGTGAGATGGATGTCTCGGCTGTGAGCCAGGAAGCCGAGCAGAGCGTTCTGATCGCATGTGTTGGCCATGGCAATGCATTGCGTGAAGTAAGTCGTCTGCTTCATATGGGTGTCCAACGCTATCCACTCATTGGTGCATCGCCAGTTATAGGGATTCCGGTTGGTGAGGCAAGCGCCCAAGCCGATACAATTCGCTCTGCGCAGTTAGTGATCCTCGCAATCGACGCACAACAAGCTCTGACCCAAGCCGAAAACGAGAGTTTTGCTCGCCTTGATCAGCTCGCAATCCCATACCTGGTTGTCTTGGTGGCAGGCAGCAGCCTGAATAGTGATCTGCAACTACCACCTGCGGCGCTAACACGGCTGGTTGTCATCCCTGAACCGCTTGCACTCACAGCGCAGGATTTTCTGGCGGCAGCCGTGCTTGATCGCATGCCCCATGAATTCCAATTAGCGGCTGCGCGCCGGTTGCCTGGGCTGCGTGGCATTTACAGCCGCAATCTGATTAGCTCAACCGCATTCACAAATGCAACATATGCGCTTGCCTCCGGCTTACCAGAGCAGATCCCAATCATCAGCATCCCATTTGTTGCCGCCGATATGTTGATTCTTACCAAAAATCAGGCATTGTTGGTCTTTCGTATCGCGCTGGCGCATGGAGCCGAGCCAGATTTCCAAGCACGTATCCGTGAAGTAATCCCTGTTATTGGTGGCGCATTTCTCTGGCGGCAGGCAGCCCGCAGCCTGATTGGGCTTGTGCCGGTGTGGGGGCTTGTACCAAAAATCGCGATTGCCTATGCAGGAACATATGCAACTGGAGTTGCCGCCTGGCGTTGGTTTGAGCAAGGGCATATGGTTACTGGCGAACAGCTCAAACGTCTATCGAACGAAGCACTCACGCTTGGCCGAGCCAAAGCTGCCGAGCTTGTGGAACAGGCACGCACTGCTGGTGGCCGTATCAAAGATCAGGCTCGGGTGATTGGAACCCAGGCTAGCCAGCGCATGCAAGGTGCTGGTACATTGGTTGATCAGGTTCGCCGAAAACTACCCTTTCGTCGCAAATAATGCATACTAAGGAGACTGTTCAGGATTTATGGAACATTTCGTTATCGAGGGCGGGCAACCGCTTTGTGGGACAATTCAGCCAGCAGGAAATAAGAATGCTGCGCTCCCGCTGATTGCAGCTACCTTACTATCCACACAGCGAGTTGTTCTACGCAACATCCCACAAATTGGTGATGTTGCCAATAAGATTAACTTGCTTGAGCAACTTGGGGTGCAGGTTACAAAACTCGATGATCACGCCTATGCATTCTGTGCTGCGGAGATTGGTGAAAACCAACCAGACGTGACTATCGCCCGCAAAATACGCACCTCAATTCTGTTGGCTGGCCCGCTATTAGCGCGGCGTGGTTTTGTTACGCTGCCACGCCCAGGAGGTGATGCAATCGGGCGGCGGCGCCTCGATACCCACTTCCAGGCGCTACGCGAGCTCGGAGCCTCGATTGAAATTACCCCAGGCGCATATCTGCTCCATGCCGATCGATTGCGTGGCGCGGATATTCTGCTGGATGAGATGAGTGTTACTGGCACAGAACAGGCAATTATGGCCGCAGTGCTGGCAGAAGGCACTACCGTGTTGCATAATGCTGCCTCCGAACCCCATGTACAAGATCTCTGCCGCCTGTTAAATGTTCTCGGTGCTCGTATTAGTGGGATCGGCACAAATTGCCTGATTATCGATGGCGTTACAAGTTTGGGATCGGGAGAGTATGAGATCGGCCCAGATTTCATGGAAGTCGGGTCGTTTATCGGCTTGGCAGCAGTAACCCGCAGCGCTATCCGCATTGCGAACGCGCGCCCTGAGGAACACCGTATGACACGCTTGGTGTTTGGGCGGCTTGGGGTGCGCTGGAATGTTGATGGCAACGATATTGTTATCCCAGCTGACCAAGAGCTATGTGTGCAACACGACGCGCATAATGCCATACCAAAGATCGATTCCATGCCATGGCCAGGGTTCAACCCAGATCTGATCAGTATTGCCTTGGTTGTTGCAACCCAAGCAGAAGGCACCGTACTCATCCATGAAAAGATGTTTGAGAGTCGGCTCTTTTTTGTGGATCGGCTCATCGGTATGGGCGCACGGATTGTACTATGTGATCCACATCGCGCCGTAGTCGTTGGCCCAAGCCAATTGTATGGTGAACCAGAAGGATTACCGAGCCCAGATATTCGGGCGGGTATGGCACTCCTGATCGCAGCTTTGTGTGCAAAAGGCCGCAGTGTCATCCATAATATCGGCCAGATTGACCGCGGTTATGAGCGAATCGACCAACGCCTGCAAAGTTTAGGAGCACAGATTACGCGTGGGTAAATACAAACAGGATGGCCGGAGAATCACCTATTGACGAGATTCTCCGGCCATTCTGGTTGTGTTATTGCAAGCACTTGTGTTAGCGCAACATACGATAAATCACAAGTGCGTTATCGCCAGCATCGTCACGTAGGACGAGTTCAATTTGATCTTTACCCACTTTGCCGCGGCTAAATGGATCGTAGCTGTTGCGCCCTTCAAAATAGTAGAAATATGTCTGGCCACCCAATTGCAAACCGCGTACTGAACTGGAGCGCCCAATAACATTAGGGGTAATTTCAATCAGCGGGTCGCTTACGCTATCGCCATTTAAGATAAATGTACGCACTTGTTCAATCTCATCACTACGACTCAGTGCTGCCTGGGAGGGAATACTCGCAATAACCATTGACACAAGCACTCCAATCCCCAGTGCCTGTAGCGCAAAGAGCACCCAGAAGGCATGTGCCCCAAATCGGAGGGTACGTACCCCAACTGGGCTAGCCAATCTGCTGGAGATCTGAAGATTGATCACCGCTTCCCCCCCTGGTATAATGAAATGAGTATTCGTACTGCGTCATCCAGAGTTTATCAAAGCCAACATTCAATTTCGATTGCAACATGCTGACGACATTGTGACAGCTTTGTATCATTCACTATACATGACGTTAGCGGAAGCCATTTCGTGTCATCATGAATCTCAGACTTAAGGCTGATCTTTTGCTGGTATACCTGGTTTCGGCAATCGAAGCGCTGCTTTTGACCCGGCTTGTGCTCAAGCTCTTCGCTGCACGCCCCGATCACCCGGTGGTTGGTTTTGTTTTTGCAGCCACCAGCCCACTGATTCGCCCATTGGCATTCTTCGATGCCAGCCAACCACGCTTCGGCGCGGTACTCGAATTCTCCACCTTAGCCTGCGCGCTGGTGGTGCCGGTACTCTGGATGGTGGGATTCGCTGCCTATAAGCGAATCGCTATAATGCGCGTATAGTTATGGAGGGCTGAATGGACCTGTTACAGATGCTTATTCTGCTAACGATCACGGGGATTTGTGGAGCAACCGCAATTGTGGTAACTGGGTTTAGCCCACGCGGTGTGATGATTCTACTCGTCTCACTAATCTCTGGAACAATTGGCGCAGCAGTTGGCGCTGTACTTGGGGGATGGTTCAAAGCTTGGGCAGGGATACCTGTCCTTGGGTGGTTGTTTATACCACTAGCATTGCTCTATGATGTATTCCTAGTTAAAATAGGAACACTACGCTTAAGTATCACCTTTACATTATTGGGATCGGTGATAGTGATTGGAATCCTTATGGGGCTTCAACTGATCTTGGTGCGCACCGATCGGCGGGTGTCGAAGGTCAAAGAGTCAGACGGTATCAGCAGCTGAGGCAACCGGCAAACTCACACGGAAGGTCGTTCCCTGATCGGAGCTACTCACCGAGAGCCGCCCAGCGTGATGTTCGATCACACTATAACAGATCGTCAAACCCATACCAGCATGTTCTTGTTTTGTGGTATAGAATGGCTCAAAGATATCCTGCAAGCGCTCATCTGGAATACCAATTCCACTGTCGATCACCTCAACCGTAACAACTTGATCATGCGCACCTGCAACTTCGTAATCGATCTGTGTGCGGATAGTGATCTGCCCACCATCTGCGGTCGCCTCAAGCGCATTCTGAATCAATCCCAGGAATACCTCGCGTAAATGGCTAGCAACCCCAATAATATGTGGGGAACCATGCACATACTCGCGCTTGATTTTAATATGGCGCGCATTACATTGCACAAGCACTTGATCGACCGCACGTTCAATGAGCGCATGTAATCCAACCGCTCGCCGACCTTCTCGGTTGGGTTGGTGAATTGCCAAAGCGCGTTGAACAATGCTCACCAGACGATCCGCTTCGACCTGTGCCATACCTAGATAACGTTCGCGTTTCTGGGGATCGAGTGGCCGCCCAAGCAACTGCAGCGTATTCACAATCGCCTGCAACGGGTTATTGATCTCGTGTGCGATCACAGCAGTCAGTCGGCTCATTCCATCAAGGCGCTCAG
>JANLSE010000087.1:0-25283 GCA_031362265.1 Roseiflexaceae bacterium | reverse complement strand
CGGCAATATTGAACCCTTAGCCAACCAACGCTACGTAGATCAAGCCATCGCGCAGGTTATCGAATTCTGCGCGTAGACACCATAAGAGCACCAGTACTGCGAGGCCGTTACCTGCTTCCTCAACAAATGGTGCAACGAATGCAGCAGTGAGCAGGTCGGAAAGGGTTTCGTTTTGCAGGCCGCCAATGATATTGAGACTTACGGTGACAAACCCAGCCCCAAGCGCATTGAAGATCGCTGAGAGCCCAGTGCTGATAACACCACCCCAAATCACCGCACTCCCAAATAACCAGATCGATTCACGCTCCCGCCGATCTAAAAACCAGAGCAGCGCTAAGGCGGGGATTGACATAACGGTGGCCAAGGCAATCGTACTGCCGAATAGGGTAATGGCCGGTAGTGGTTCGCTGATCCAGATCGTGTAATGTCCAAGGAAAGCAATCGCGAGAAGTATATGTAGAACGATGATGAACAGGCAACCAAAGAGTGGCTTGCGCAATGGAGAGCCGATCAGCGCACGATTGAGTGAGCCCTGAGCTTGGGTTTTTGTTGACATAATATACCTATTGATCGAAGAGTAGCCAATGGATAGCTGGACAATACGGGGATTATACTATGCAATCAGGTTCTGTTATACTCATATCCAATCGTTCAGTGATGATAGTCACTTAGGAGTGAGAATATGACTCAAGCAGAGACGGTTATTCTCGTTAGTATCGATGGTATGCGTCCGGATGCCTTAACGCAGGCAACAACGCCAACAATTGACAATCTCATTGCTCGTGGGGCGCACACCCTCGCGGCACAGACCGTCATGCCTTCTGTGACACTACCGAGCCATACGTCCATGTTTCGTGGTGTCACTCCAGAGCGCCATGGTATCACCGATAATGTATGGGTTCCAATGGCGCGGCCTGTGCCAAGTATTGTTGATCTGGTTGCGCTTAGTAACCGTGCTGCAGCATCGTTTCACTGCTGGGAACCGCTCCGTGATCTTTCCATGGCAGGAGCGCTCGATTTTAGCTATTGTATCAACTATAGTACCAACCCCGATATCGCGATTGATCATGCGGTTGCAGAAGCCGCTGTGGCATACCTACAGCGTAAACGACCAGCATTTATGTTTGTATACCTTGGTGTCACCGATGAAATTGGCCATCGTCACGGCTGGATGTCCCCTGAGTATATTGCTGCTATTGAGGATGCTGACCGCGCGTTGAGCAAAGTGATCGTCACACTTGAACAGCAGGGCTACCTGGAGAGCACCACCATCATTGTGCAGAGTGATCATGGCGGGCACGACCAAACACATGGTACATCGCGCCCAGAGGACATGACCATTCCGTGGGTGATTGCTGGCCCAGGCATTCGCGCTGGCCACACGATTGCATCCGATGTGCATATCACCGATACTGCGGCCACAATTGCCCATATACTTGGCATCCGCCCAGATCGTGCCTGGACAGGTAAGGTGGTTGCAGACGCCTTAGTAGCACCTATAGCATAGTGATAACAGACACAGAGACCAAACGAGCCAATCTGTATATATTCCAAAACAACATTAGGGATGTAATGTTGTTTTGGAACGGAATAATAAACGCTCATTGCAGGCATCCGCAGCAGAGTTGACAACTCGACAACAGATCGCTACTATGCCTGCGTGAATTATTGTTGCATGCAAAGGACATTGGATCAATGGCACCACGCAGAACACTTACTGGCATCCTCGCTGCGATAGCGGTTAGCGCTGCGCTCCTAACCGCCTGTGAGGTTAGTGAACCCAATAAGGCGCCTTCACCCACAGCGGCAGCACCAGTGGCAGCGCCAACAGTTGCCCCTGTTCCGAATAGTCAGCCGCCTGCTTACCCTGAGCCAGCGTATCCTGAGCCAGAGTATCCTGCACCCTAATTCCTTTGTTGTGTGGATAGGTTCGATCCCGATAGATTCGATAGGTAACGTATCTCATGCCGTCGATTACTGTGCGTGACGTGTTACGCCTTGCGCTTCCTGCCGAAACAGCGGTGATTGCAGGAAATGCAGGGCTCTCACATCAGGTCACCTGGATAGCCACGCCTCGTGCGACATCACCAGCATTCGTCAATCTACGCGGTGGCGAATTGGTGATTGCGCCGCTGCATGCACTCCAGGCGCTTGATGAGCAGCTAACACTGGCAACACTGATTGATCGATTGGCACCAGTACCAGTCGCGGCAATCGCTATCATCGGCAGCGCCTCTGCTGAGGCACAACAGCGCGCCGATGTTGCACGCATTCCACTTTTGGTACTCCCAGAACGGAGCGAACTGCGTGAGATTGAGCGTGAGGTGCAGCGTCTGATTAACGACTATGAGGCGCAACTTGAGCGGCGCGGCGCACAGCTTGCGAGTATTCTCACCCAGCGATCATTAGCAGGTGGTGGCGCGCAGAGCCTGATTGATATTCTTGCTGAACGTTCGGGTAGCGGGATTGGCTACTATAGTGCAAATGGCGAGCTACGCCGGTTTCGGGCACGTGGCTCGGCTCGGGTTGTCTTGCAGACGTTTCAACCAAGCGCTGCTGGCCGTCTTAATCATCTTGGGCAAGCTATGTTGGTGCAATCGCTGGGCGCAGGCAATGATCGGCTTGGGTTTCTTGCGTTATGTAATGATGAGCTTGATGAATGGGATCGTATTGCGGCGGTGCAGGGTAGTATTGCGCTTGCGTTAGAATTGAGTAAGGAGCAAGCGGTTCAGGCGGCAGAAGACCGTATGCGCGGTGATTTTATTCAGGCGGTTCTTTCGGGCCAAGGCACCGACAGCGAAGCAGTATTGCAGCGTGGCCGCGAGCTTGGCTATGATCTACGGCAGCCACATGTCGCCTTGCTCTGTACGCTTATACAAGATCCAAACGATACGACGATTGCGCGCCTCGCGAATGTGCTCACTGGCGCCCTCAACGGCTTGGGAGTAAGCGTTCCAACCATGCGTCGCGCCGATGGCATATTATGCTACCTTCCGGTTGGGGAGCGCCAACGCCGCGCACGTGATATCGCAGATCATGTGCGACTCACGGTTCTCTCCGACCTGCCAGTGATTGTTGCGATTGGGAAAGAGGCGGCGAGTGTAGCAGCTTGGCAGCGCTCACTAAGCGAGGCCGAACAGGCACTTTTGATTGGCCGCGAACTCCTTGATATGACGCGGGTCTTCGATTATGCCGATCTTGGTATCTACCGGCTATTGATCCTGCTACGTGATAAACCCGAGTTGTGGGAGTTCTATCGTGCAACGCTCTCGGCGCTTGCCGATTATGACCGCCAGCAACATGCGGAACTGCTCAAAACACTGCAAGCCTTTTTCGATAATCTTGGTAATCTGGCCCGTACTGCCGAGGCTCTGCATGTTCATCGTAATACGCTCCTTTACCGACTGGAGCGAATAGGCGAAATTAGTGGGATGAAACTCGACGACGCCGATGACCGCCTGGCACTCTGGCTCGCACTCAAAGCCCATCGTGTGTTGCAATCGTTGGATCGAGCGTCGTAAAGCAATGAAGCAATGAAGCAATGAAGCAATGAAGCAATGAAGCAATGAAGCAAGCGGCCACTGCTCCATCGCTATACCAGAGGGTACCCGGTTTCGATGTTTCGATGCTCCAATACTACATCGGGGCATCCCGGTCTGGTACCCGGCTCAATGCTCCAATGCTTCACCCAAAGGGTACCCGGCTTCGATGTTCCAATGCTTCAATGCTTCGATGCTCCTATCTCTCAAGGAGGTTCCGAATGCCCATCCGCCCTCCCGAATTGCGAACGAATCTGCTACGCGTAGGCGGTGATTCTGCTGCAATTCTTGGTTTTCAGGCAATTGCTGCCCGCCCCGATACAGAAGATTGGTTGCTGCTGATCGATCTTGCGCCTGGTCAATATGGTATGCTCAATATCAAGGATCTGACTGACTCAACCAAGGCGCAAATTACAGCTAACCCGAACCTAGCGCTACGCGCAATTGCCGCAATCTGCCTCACTGCGGATTCCGAAGAGGATGATGCTACCAGCATTCGTGCACGCCACCAGGCAGCCCGTGATGCCGGACAGCAGATTAGCCGTTATGTTATAGTACTACGCGATGGTGAGCCAATTGGAGCCTTCCTAGCGCGCCGCCCGGGTGGAAGCGTCCTGAGTGACGCGAGTGATTTCCTACGCGGTATCAAGAACGTGCCCAACCCAGGCTCACAACCACGCGAAATCCAGCAACGAGCTGATCGTTATGTCAATACAGATATTGCTGATGGTGGCAACCCAGATCAGGTTGTTGCGCGAACGATTGCGTTGACAGCCGGTACGAGATACTATTTTCGCATTCGGATCGGCGAGATTGAAGCAACCTCAATCGAAGCCACTCCAACTGCGTTACAGGCCGAACTGCTAACCGAAGATATTGAGCTACAGGTTGTGCTATTCAGCGAGGATTTTGATCTTGAGGCCAACCAAGGTACGATTTTTGTGCCAGTGACTGGCGCAGCTTATGTCAGGTCTGGGCAGCATGCGAGCCTGCCAGCTGGTTTGGACAGCAAGGCCCAGCTGGTGACTGAGCGCTTACTTTTTGCAATAACACCCTTAGGTGGTGGGGTGGCGAGTTTGCGTTGCAACCTCTATTGCCGTGGCATGCTGATCCAATCGCGGCTGATATCGGTGGTGGTAGGTGCTTCAGAAGCCCTGGATGCGCAGGGAACCATGCGCCGTTCGGTGCTGGATTTTAATCTAAGTACATCACTTGCACCAAGCGTTCTGGATCAGCTTGAGCCACACCGCTTGAGCCTGATGCTCAATACGACTGCTGATGGCACGCATGCTTTTCGTTTAGTTGCAACCGATGGTCAGGAGTTATTCAGCAATAGTGCCACTCTTTCGCCGACAGAGATTAGCAACCTGATTGAGCTTGCCCGTGAGCGCTTACGACTAACATGCTGGGGCAAATCGAGCGAATGGAATAATGATACCTATCGCTATGATCCAACTGTAAGTGAGGCCGAGCGCGCCAAACGTTTTGGTGAGGATATTATTGCACTGGCGCGCCGGGGGGCAATCCTGTATAGCACTGCGGTAAAAGATCTGGTTGGTGGTGTACAGGGCCAGCGCGAATTACGTAAACTCATGCGTACTCCTGGTATGGTGCAACTCGCCAGTAAGATCTCGGCCAACGATATTGTGCCGATTGCCATGTTTTACGATTATAAGCTCGATTCGCAGGAACCAAATCTGAAGATCTGCCCCGAGTTCGAGGCCAGCCTTAATAGTGGGCGCCCGCTATTGGATGAGCCATGTTTTAAAGGGGAATGCGCTTGTGCCAATGGTGAGGATCTGACGGTCGTATGCCCCGCTGGTTTTTGGGGGTTCCGCCACAATATTGGCATGCCATACCCTGTTCGGTCGCGTGGTCCTGAGGTGGTAACACGGATCAGCTATTCTGGTATTGCACAGATGGATGTGGCCTTCTATAGCGATTTCCCGCAGATAAAGCCACATCTCGCAAAACTACCCACACTAGGATACCAGGTAACACAGGCATCGCCACGTAAGGAAGTGCTTTCCCTGCTGCAGAAAAGTACGCCCCAACTGGTGTACTTCTACTGCCATGGTGCCGACAGTAATAGCATTCCATTCCTACGGGTTGGTGGGAGTAGTAATCAGGATTATCTTTCAACCGACAATTTCGCCAATTATGAGATTGGCTGGCCCGATCAGCGTCCGCTGGTGTTTATTAATGGCTGCCATACCACCTCGCTCACCCCGGATAAAGCCCTTGGTTTTGTCAAAGCCTTTGTGGAGGACACAAGTGCGGCTGGTGTGATTGGCACCGAAATTACAATTTTTGAACCACTTGCCCAGACATTTGCCGAGACATTCTTGCCGCTCTTTTTAGCAGGAACCCCGATTGGGTTGGCGATTCGCACCGCCCGCCTTACCCTTCTGGCACAGCGTAACCCACTTGGTTTGGTGTATATGCCACATGCCTATGCTGGCCTCACATTGGCAACCAGCTAAGGATACGAATAGTCATCCATAGAGGGCATTTGATACGACTATCTGTTGCGGTAGTGATAAAACCCCTACCGCAACAGAATGGGGTGTAACTAGTTTCCGGTTGAGCTAAACCATGAACCAGTTGGGCTTGCCACAAAGATTATTGGGGCAATACAAGGCTGGGGTAAGCTTACATGGGCACGTATGTTAGAATTGCCAGCACCTGCCGAGACCAGCCCAGTCGTTGCTGGGAAGGGGTCGGTTGCGACATTGACGGTAACTGCCGCACCACTGGCGTCGGTTGACAGGCAGCTTACAATCGCCTTGAAGGTAGCACTGGGATTTGTGCCTGCCAGCCCGCGTGCAATCGCTACCGCATCATTGGGATCAATCACTAATCCACGAACCTCAATCTCAAGCTCGCCACCTTGCTTCAGTTCGCCTTCGGCCGACTCGACCACCCAGGGCAACCCACCACCCGGTACGCCACGAATGGCATTGGCTGGGCCGGTATATGGCCGTGAAACGCCAGTCATGGTATCGAACTTTACGATTACATGGCCCTTGGCACCTACCGACGAGAACTGCGCTGCATAGAGTGCACTTGCCAATAGCAATGCTGTTGCTACTGTTCCAAATAGCCGTTTCATGAGAAACTCCTTAAAGCCAACCATTGGTTAGCTTTCTCTTCTATTGTTTGCCTGTTGTTCCAGCTGGAATACTAATTAGTACGTCTATAGGCGGCTAGTTGAATCTATCGGATTATTTTGTGCGGCGAGAGCGAGCCTGGGTTTTAATGGTATACTAGGCGCAACGACAATCAGAGACGGATATCGGAATGACCGCGACCCTGACTGATCCTACTGCTGTGCGCCGTGTACGCGATCACGCGATCAGCGACGCATTGACAGCCCAGGTCGCTGAGACCTTTAAGGCGCTCGGCAACCCAGCCCGTATTCGCATTTTGCATGCGCTGCTGCATGGTGAACTGTGTGTTGGCGATCTCTCGGCGCTGCTGACACTGAGTGTATCAGCGGTTTCGCACCACCTACAACGATTACGCGCCATGCGGATTGTGCGCTTTCGTCGTGTGGGCAAGCTGATCTACTATGCACTTGATGATGAACATGTGACCCATCTTATCCGCGTTGGCCTCGAACACGCCGATCATGAGTAGCATCGCTGTCATCATTCCTGTCTACAATGGCGAGCGCTACCTACGCGCCTGCTTGGAAGCGCTGCAGAACCAACACTACACCCCTGATACGATCATCGCTGTGGAAAATGGCAGTACTGATCAAAGCGCCGCTCTGATTAGTCGTGCATTCCCACAGGTACGATTATTACGTCAACCAGAGGCACTTGGTTTTGCACGCGCCGTGAATCTCGGGATACGCGCTGCGTTCGCCCTACCGAAACCTCCTATGGCAATTGCATTGCTTAATCAGGATACCGCTGTGGATCCTGGCTGGTTGGCGGCACTTGTCACACAGCTTCAACAGCATCCAACCAGTGGAATCGTTGGGAGTGTGAGTCGCTTTGAAGATCAATCGATACAACATGCAGGTGCCGAACTGGAGCCGCTGCGCTGGTATGGGAAAAACCTTGCGCGTTCCTGGCAATCGGATTCGCCAACAGCATTCCTCTCATTCCTTGGGGTCGCTCTTCGTCGTGAGGTAATCGATTCTATTGGGTTGCTGGACGAAGCCTATGGATATGGCTATTATGAGGATGCCGATTACTGTTTGCGGGCGGTTGCGGCTGGCTGGCAGCTTGCACTTGCGGAAGATGCAACATTGATGCATGCTGAAGGCGCAATTCAGCAACTTGGCTACCAACATGCAGCGCGCATTGAACGTAATCGCATCCACACCATCTTGAAACACTACCCAGGGAACCATCCCTGGCCGCTTTGGGATGTTGAACGTGCAGCACTGAAGGGTGCCGCTAATGCTGGTAACAGCCAAGTATTGCGCCAGGCGTATTTACATGGGCTACTTCAGCTCCCGGACATTGCTCGTATACGCGGCTTGGATGCCACGCAACAAACAATTCTTGCTACAACCCTGGCCGCACTTCGCGATACAGCGACCCGTAATGAGCGTGTGAGCCGCGGATGGACGCAGAGTGAGCTGGCGACAGCGAGATACGAAGACCAGGAGGCCAGGAGACTAGAAGATTCGCTGATATCGGCAAGGGTAGATGCTCATATGCCAACTGGTCACCTAGTCGCCCAATCGATGCCTGTTTCGATCATCATGCTCACCTGGAACGGCTTGGCTGTGACGCAGGCATGCATTAAGAGTATTCGCGACCATACTGATCCGCGTAGCTACCAGTTGATTGTGGTGGATAATGGTTCAAGTGATGGAACGTTGGAATGGCTTCAGGCGCAATCTGATCTGTTCTTGATTGCTAACCCGACCAATCGTGGCTTTACGAGTGGCAATAACCAGGGTATGGCTGCGGCAGCACCGGAAAGTGATCTGCTCTTACTGAATAATGATACTGTGGTGATCCAGGATGGCTGGCTAGAACGGCTGCGCCAGGTCGCACATAGTACCCCAGCTTACGGTATTGTCGGGTGTACTTTGCTGCATACCAACGGGCGGTTGCAACATGCGGGCACCTATATTCCCGATACCATGTGGGGCTATCAGATCGGTGGTGGAGAACGTTATATTGGCCAATATCCTGGTGTGCGTGAGGTTGAAGGTATTACTGGAGCGTGTATGTATATCCGCCATGATGTCTATGCTGCGATTGGCGGACTGGATGATACGTACTTCTCATATTTCGAGGATACCGACTATTGTTTACAGGCACAAAAGGCCGGATTTAAGGTCGTGTGTGTTGGTGATGTACAGCTGATTCATCATGAAAATACCAGTAGTCGTGTGAACCAGAGCGATTGGCAAGCGATGTTTAGTGCAGGTCGCCAGATCTTTGAGCGCAAATGGCGGAATCACTATGATACACGCTATACCCGTCGTTTGGTATGGCATTCGCTCTTCGCTGCTGCTACTGGGTATGCCACTTCCTCGCGAGAACTTGTGCGTGAACTTGATGCACATGCCGTGGATGTTCGAACTGCCTGTATATTCGGAACAGCCTACACTGAACCCAAAACAAACGATCCACGTATCGATCAGATGTTGAGCCGTCCGACTGATTTGAACCTCCCGCAAGTGGTATACAGCCAGGCTGACGCATTTATCAAGAATGGCGGGCGTTATAAAATCGGGTTCACCATGCATGAAACCGATCGATTACCTGCCGATTGGGTGCGCCAATGCAACGCGATGGATGAGGTCTGGACACCAACCACCTGGGGCGCGGATGTCTTCCGCGCAAGCGGAGTCACCCGGCCAGTGCATATTATCCCGCTTGGATTCAGCCCGGATTACTTTCATCCGGCGATTGCGAGCCGTAAACCACAGCGGCGCTATGTTTTTCTTTCGGTATTCGATTGGATCGAGCGCAAGGCCCCTGATCTGCTGCTACGTGCATATCTGCGAACTTTCCGACCAGAAGAAGATGTGTTGTTGATCCTAAAAGTTGGGAATAGCGATCCCTATTTCGATCTCCAGCGCCATGTGGCGCAGCTAATTGGAAGTGATCCAACCCCGCCGATTTCGATACTGCTCAACCAAACAATCCCACCCTCAGAGATGGGGGTACTGTATCGCAGTGCAGATTGCTTTGTTCTACCTACACGTGGTGAGGGTTGGGGCATGCCAACCCTTGAAGCAATGGCATGTGGCCTTCCGGTTATTTCCACTGCATGGGGAGCGCAGACCAATTTTCTCCATGCTGGGGTTGGTTATCCACTCCGAATCAGTGGTATGGCGCCAGCGGTCACGCGCTCACCCTACTATGCTGGTACTCAATGGGCAGTGCCAGATATCGATCAACTCTGTGATATAATGCGTTATGTCTACAATAACCCACAGCAGGCGCAGGCAATTGGGGCTGCTGCAGCGAGCGAGGTACATCAGCGTTGGACATGGGGACACGCAGTGCAGCGGATTCTCACACGCTTGGATGCGATCCGGGAACAGGAAGCATGAGAGAGCAGCATGGCTAGACAGCCCCATCAAAGTGAAACACAACGACCGCTCCTTATTGCAATTGTCGTGATCTTGGCTCTGTATATAGGCTTACTTAGCTTTGTGTTGCAGCCATTGAATGGCTTCTGGGCAGGTGATCAAGGGGTAAAGCTGATCCAAATCCAGAGCCTGCTGCTACAACGTTTCCAGACCAATGCACTACAAATTCCACCTGCGCAAAGCGCCAGTACTGGCGCTTCACCCTTGCGCGGACAGTACTATGAATATCAGGGGCGCACATACGCGATGTTTTCGGATGTATTTGCAGCCGCGAGTGCTGTTCCCTTTTTTATATTTGGTTATCCTGGTCTGTATATTATTCCTGTGCTCTCGACTGTCGTGACGCTCTTCTTTATTGGCCTGCTTGGTAGGCAACTTCTGCCAAGCGGTTGGTCTATTCCGCTCGTACTCTACTGTGGGCTCGCAACCTCGATTGGTTTTTATGGGCTTGTATTCTGGGAACATGCGCCAGCACTGGCCTGTACCACAATCGCGCTCTGGCTCACATACAAAACATGGGAAGGTGCTGCATTGCGGCGGCTGGCGTATGCCGGGATCCTTGTTGGGTGTGCCACTTGGCTGCGTAATGAGGCAATCCTGTTTGCACCCGCGCTTGCCTTGGCCTGCATCACTATGCCAAAAACCCTGCTGCGGAGCTGGGCATGGTTGGGTGTCGGGGTTATTCTAGGAACGGCACCCTTATTGGTCTATAACGCGTTCCAGTTTGGTACACCACTTGGCCCGCATATTGCCACACACGCTTTAGCTGCACAACAAGCGTCACATGGGGCAGGATTTGATATTCGCGCATATGGATCAGAGCGACTGGACTGGTTTGGACATAATCTATTGTCCGCTAGCCCGATACTGTTACCTTGGGTTATTGCGGGTATTGTGCTCTGGGCAATTGGCATGCGCCTGCAACGCGCCTGGTGGCCAAAGGCGCAGTATTCAGGATTCGATATACCGATCTTCTTGGGTATCGCTATTGTATGCCTTGGTATTGAGTGGCAGTTTTCAAGAACGATTCATACAACGCTGCTCATGACCTTACCAACCGCCTTGCTTGTTTTGTTGCCATCACAACCAGGTGAGCAACGGTTGCTTCATACACAGCGGCTGGCCCTCGTTGCGAGCGGCTATGTTGGTCTGTGTTTGCTTGCACCGCTGCCCGATGGTGGTGCGCAGTGGGGGCCACGGCTGCTGTTACCGGCGCTGCCCGCCTTAGTGATCTGGGTTTTCCAGCGGGTTGCTGGTGCATTCCAGGACTCTACGCGAACGGTGCGGCAGGTATTGCTGATAGCGCTTGTAGCGCTTACGGGTGCTGCAAGCGCACTTTCTATGCTGGGTGGAGTGGCCCAGGCAGCAGATTCAAATCGCAACACAGTACGGATTGTAAGCGCCACATTGCAGAGCCATCAGCAAATCATTATTACCGATCGGGTTGAGGCACCATCGTTGCTCGCGCAGGTTTTCTATAGCCAAATTCAGATATACTATGTCCAGAGTAAAGCAGAATATAAAACGCTCGAAACAAATCTCCAACAACAACAGGCGCCTAGCTTCTATTTGCTTGGCGACCGCAGCGGTTGGTTGCATGCCTATATCCAAGAACAAGCTCAGCTTACACCCATGAGTTCAACAACCCAATTGCCCTATAATCTGATTGGGCGCGTCTATCAATTAACCCACTGAAGTGAGTAGCATATGTCCATCCACTGGATTCAAACCGATAGCGATGATGTCTTTGCAGCCCTTGATGCGGTTGATCAGGCGGTGACCCATGGCGATCAGGGTAGCGCACCTCACATCCCTGTTACCCTATCGAACGATAGCGACCCATACCTGATCGAGAGTCTCGCAGTGGTACACCAAAGCTGGGCAATTGATCAGAACGTCATTATTATGTCTACTCGATTAGGGTTTGCAGGCATCATCAATCTATTTCAACGCATCGTTCGGCGGCTTACATGGTGGCAGAGCATGCCACAATGGTTACAGGTGAATAGCTTCCACGGCGCATTGGTCAGGGTGGTTGATGTCCTGTTGGATCGCCAACGCCTGCACAGCATCCGGATCGGCCAGTTAGAGTCGGCCAACACCAACGCGCATATTTTTGCACTGGAGCAACAGATCCAGGCGCTACGTGATGAGCAACGTGAACTGCGTAAGCGCCTAGCGGAGTTAGAAAGAGCGGAGAGTGCATAAGTTGAGGCTCGGGTATTTTCTCACCACAGAGGCACAGAGACACGGAGATTAGTTGTTCCTTTGCATTTTTGCGCACCCAAAGGGTACCCGCGCCTTTGCGTTGATAGTCCTTCCTCTTTCGGAAACTCTGTGCCCTCAGTGTCTCTGTGGTGCATCTTTCATGCGTCTTTGGGTCTTAGCGAAATGTTGGAGGCATGCTATCCTCACGCCACAACCCACAATCGATGTGACACCTGATCCACGGCGTTTGGCCACGAACCCATTGCGAATCGTCTGGCAATCGCGCTGGGGAATTCCACTTGGGTATGCGGTGACATCGGAGGAACTCGTGCTTGCGCTTGATCAGCAGGGTGTTGAGATCATGCATCGCCCGACGCCCTGGCATATGCCTGCCGAACTTCGTAACCAGCGGTTGCGGGAGATTGCAGCGCGGCCAGTGCAACCAGATGCGATCCAGGTCTCGTATGATCAGGCAGATTTGTTTGACACACAGCATGCTGGGCGGAAGATTGGCTACACCATGCTAGAGGTGGATAGTTTACCGCCAGATTGGGTTGCCGCCTGTAACAAGATGGACGAAGTGTGGACGCCGAGTCCCTGGGGTGCAGAGGTCTTCCGTGATGCGGGTGTACGTCGGCCAGTTATTGTGATGCCGTTGGGGTATAACCCACAGCGCTTTCACCAGGGGTTGCCAGCACGACGGCTTGAAAACCGTTATACCTTCCTCTCAGTGTTTGAGTGGGGTGCTCGTAAAGGCCCGGATGTCTTACTGAAGGCCTATAGTCGTGCCTTCAACAAGCATGATGCTGTCCTCCTGGTATTGCGTGTCAACAACCACGATACCCGCTTAGATGTTGCGCGCCAGATCGCCAATATGCGCCTGCCGAGTGATGCGCCACCGGTTGCCCTCATCTATAATCGGCAGTTGAATCCAGACCAGCTTGGCAGCCTGTATGCCAGTGCCGATTGTTTTGTGATGCCGACACGTGGTGAGGGCTGGGGTATGCCGATCCTTGAGGCAATGGCATGTGGATTGCCAACTATCGCGACGGAATGGAGCGGCCAGACCGCGTTTCATCATTCAGGGGTTGGCTACCCACTGCGTGTTCGTTCTTTGGCACCAGCAGATGCAACCTGCCCGTACTATATTGGGTTACGCTGGGCCGAACCCGACCCCGACCATCTGGTCGAGCTTATGCGGCATGTCTATGCCAACCCAGGCGAGGCGCGACAGATCGGTACCCATGCCGCCAGTGAGGTAGCCAATCGCTGGACATGGGCGCATGCGGCTGCACGAGTTATTGCACGGACACAAACCATAGGCGGATAACACCATGTCAACAAATCAGCCAGGATTATTTACAGTGGCTCTCAACGATGGCGATGAGCCAATTGACATGGCGCTCGCGCGATCGCTGGCGAGTCCGCAATCGCCATTGGCGAATCTCCCCGCGCTCACAAACATTGCAATGGGCGACCCATATTTGGCAGAACAACTCGCAACGCTGCGCCAGGGGTTTGAGCTAAGGCCAATGGCCGCGCGTGGGCTGTTTGCGCGCATACGCACGCGCCTCGCCTGGTGGTTACTTGACCCAGAATTGCAGCAGATCAATCAGGTACATGCGACGCTGCTACGTATTATTGATAGCCTGGTTGTTCTCTCCGATGCCGAACGTGCAGCCCGCCGCCGGATTGAAGAGCGGTGGTGACATGGCAGTAGCTACGCAACTCGTCTGGCATTCTTCATTCGCCAGCTATACAGGGTACAGTGGTTCATCACTAGCCTTTGTGCTTGGGATGTCTGCACGTGGGCAGGCAGTACGACCGCTCTATTTGTATGGAGCAGATCACGACGAGCAGCTCGCGGCTGGGCGAATGCACCCTGAAATCGTGCGACTTCAACAGTTGCCGCTCGATCTTCAATCCCCGCAAGTTGTATACGCTCCAGGAGATCGTTTTAGTAAAAATAGTGGTAGCTACCGCATTGGCTTTACCATGCTTGAGGCCGATCGATTACCCAGCGATTGGGTAGCGCAGGCCAATCAGCTAGACGAAGTTTGGACTCCAAGCGAATGGGGCGCTGCTGTTTTCCGTGCAAGTGGCATCCAGCGGCCAGTACATGTAGTGCCACTTGGGTTCGATCCGGCGATCTACCATCCCGGCCAGATTCGTACACGGCTCCGTGATCGAACGGTGTTTCTTTCTGTGTTTGAATGGGGTACGCGCAAAGGCTGGGATGTGCTACTGCGCGCCTATCGTGCCGCATTTCAGCCAGGTGATCCGGTGCTGTTGGTGCTTAAGGTGGATAGTCGTTCACCAGCTAACCCGATCCAGGAGCTTAGCGCGTTACTTCCCGAACCATCGCCGCCAGTTGCGCTGATCTATAATCAGCCACTGAGTGCATCCCGCATGGCCGAACTCTATCAGAGCGCGGATTGTTTTGTGCTGGCTTCGCGTGGTGAAGGCTGGGGTATGCCAATACTGGAGGCAATGGCATGTGGGATACCAGCTATTGCAACGAACTGGAGCGCACCAACCACATTTCTGAATGAGCAGAATGGCTACCCGATCCCCTATCGCCTCGGGCCAGCGGATTCAAGTAATCGTTACCTCCAAGGCGCACAATGGGCTGAGCCAGAGGTTGAAGCGCTTATCGAGTTGCTTCGTCGGGTGGTTGCTGATCCCGCTGAGCGCAGCGCAAAAGGCCAAAAAGCGGCCCAAGTGGCTCATGCTTGGACATGGGATCGCACAATCGATAAAGTTATGAAGCGTATTCAGGCACTGCGTTGATTATTGTTCGCCACCGAACACACTACACTCAAGCAACTGGAGCGGATCGCTACTTTCATTCTTATTAGCGGGCATTGCCTCACCATTTTGGGTAATACTACAGCGTAATATGCCGGTATTAGCGAGATGGCGTGCTTGAATCTTAATCGGTTGGGCACCTGTAATATCAACCAAGAGCGACCATGGTAGGTCTTGCTGACCAACGCTGTAGGGAATATCGTTGATATAGTAGATAATTTGGGCACGCTCATTGCTTGAGCCGCTTACTTCAACCTGTAGCAGGAGTGTGATCTTCTCGAGTTGAGGTGTAGCTGTCACCGGCTCTGTGTCGGTGACTTGAGCAACAATCATAGTCGGACGATGAACTGGCTCAGCTACTGTTTGGATTGTTGGGGCAATGAATAGCTTAGTGCGTTCTCTAGGCGTTCCGAAGCTGCGCCAGAGGATAACCACTCCGGCGACAATACAGATCGCTGCGATCAAAAGCTTCAGATTGAGACGCATGCTCTACCGCCCTTCCTCCTTTTTGAGGCGCTGATGCAAGCCTTGGAGTGCGATGAAGGTTGGACGCGGGCTCCAATCTGGGTTGAGAATGCTGAATGAAGCCTGCTCATGCGCCGGGTTTCCCTGTGCTCCCCATAATACTGCAAAATTCATATTCCACAAGAACATCGCCCCGACCCATGGTCGCCCTTGCTCGTCGCGATATTCTTCATAAACCGTATTAATCGCACGGGTAATATATTCGGCCTGTTGCTCAAGTGAGGTAAACTGCCCAAACTCAAAATTTGGTGTATTGTTGAGAGTTGCCCAACCATACTCAGTGATCCAAATCTGATGTTCGCCAAATCCTTCATCGACCATAAGCCGTCGGATGTCCTCGATATGGCGGAAATAATGTGTCGGGTGGTCGTTCCAGCAACGATCTGGTGCTGGTAAGCACCCTTCAATACGGCTTGGGTTTTGTGGGAACATCGTATCTGGAGGGTTTGCTGCTGCGCCAGGATGCGCCGCTTGAGCATCAAAATAATCGCGAACAATTCCTCCTTTGTAACGATACACTGCACGCAAATAGTCCTCATCGGGCATTGCGATCGATTCGTTGCGTACTCCAGTCGAAGATGGCGCAGCAAGGAGAACGACAATCGATGGCTCCACTGCTTTAATACGGGTATAGCATTCAATCAATAACTCAACGTAGCGCCCTGGATCTTCCTCGGCAATACGGCCTCCATTCTCTACCGCGAGATTTGGCTCATTCCAGATCTCAATTGCGCCAATTTGTGTGCCATAACGCTTGACCATCGCCTCCACGAAATTTCCCATGGTGAGTGGATCGCTTGGCTTACCATTGGTTGCGTTATAAAAATCGGGCGCCTGCACAATATTGAAGAGTAACTTGACCGAATTGGCGGCTACATCTTCGACAATATGATCGACCTCATCCCAATAGTAGACGCCAGGTGTGGATTCGATATCTTTCCAGTGAACCTGTTGCCGAATCCAGTCAAACCCAGCGATCCGCGTGAGGGTGAGTACTCGACTGCGATCCGTGTAGTAGAGATGCCCAACAACCCCAAACTCCAGATAGGAGGTGCGGAGTGGATCGACTTGCCGGATCGCGGTAGGCTGTACAACCACCGTCGGGATCACTGCTGTCGGAATTGTGGTTGCATTGGCGCTTGGTACATCCGTTTGGGTTGGCTGTGGGGCGAGCACTGTGGCAGGAACACTTGTTGCTTGGTTGGCAGGTGCATTTCCAGTAGTGCCACAGGCAGCCAGGATTGGCGCAATGCCAATTAGGCGCAGGAATTGTCGGCGAGAACGCGGCGTGATCATATGATCTGTATTTCCTTTATGGTTTCTTCGTGAACAGGGTGCGGGCGCGATTGAAGAGCCGCCGTATCGTTGTGATTGTCCGCTGTATTCGTACAAAGGGCGCGGATTGCAGTGTCTGTTCTAGGCGGCGCACTCCCTCGATTGCTGTGCGATATTGCTGCTCCACATGCTGAATATAGGCGTCGCGCTCGCGCAGTGTGCGGGTCATTTCAGCAAGCCGCCCAAGCATTGATTCGCTATCGGGTGCCGTGCGGCGTGGCTTGGCACAGAAGCGCAGTAGCGGACGTACGACTTCTGGCCAGGCATAACGAGCTGCCACCGTTTCTGCTGCAATGCGACAACGTGCACGCTGTTCGGCGTCTAGTGCTAGTTGGCGCAGGCTACTCACCCAGCCGCCGAGATCGCCCGGCGCAACGAGTAGACCCATCCCTGCGCCTACGAGTTCTTCGCCAAGACTATCACCAGAACTGACAATTATTGGAAGCCGTGCCCAGATATAATCAAGCAGGCGGGTACGGAACGCCATACGGGTTTCAATACCAGGGCGGTGCGCTGAAACGCCAATATCTGCTTCACACAAATAGGCAGCACGGCGCTCATATGGTACCCACTCTTCTAAGAAGATTACCGTCTGATCTAACACTTCTAGCTCACTGGCTAATGTGAGGGCGCGGCTATGTGCGCGTGTGCGGAATGGTGTGTTTTCGGGGGTAGGGCGTGCACCAGCGAAGAAGACCAATTTAAGACGTGGGATTTCGATACTGAGTTCGGCCATGGCGCGTACCAGCAGATCTGGCTCGAACCAATCCCATAGGCCACCAGCCCAGAGTAGAATAATATCATCCTGTTCGATTGCGGGATGTACGCCACGTAGGACTGCCGGCTGAGCAGCGGGTGGTGGGGCAATCCCCGAAGGCACGAGATCAATAATCGTGCGCAGCTCACGGTCGCTTGGACTGACCAGATCTGGGGTGATTCTGCCGGCAGCGGTTAATGCACCCAACCAATAGTCACGTTGGCGCTCGGTTGCACAGAAGAAGAAATCGCCGCGCCGTAGCTGCGCCTCGGTAAGGCGCTGATAGCGTGCGAATTGGCTTGCGATAGCGGCAGAATCCTGCCCAGCAACAATATCCAGCCCTTCAATAAGGAGTGGATCATAGAGATCGATTGCCAATGGGATGCGGGTTTCGAGTAGTTCGGGATATCCCTCTACCACCGAGCCCTGGATGATCGCCAGATCGGCTTGTAGCAACAGGCGTGCCAATACCAGATCGTGGCGTTCGGTAGCATACGGAACGATTACGAATTCAGACGACGCCAGATCGGTTTCGCGTGGCACGGCCAGTGTCACTTGGTGCTCATGTGCCAGCGCACGCGCCAATTCCCAGGCGCGGATTCCTGGCCCGGCCATGGTGCTGGCTACAATATCGGTACTGACGATGAGTATTCGTGTCATAGTGTTGTGCGGACTGAAGTCCGCAATCCGAGTTGCGACCCGAGTATCGCGATCCGAGTCCTGTGATCCGGTTACCGACGATTATGATTACCCTCGAACTTTTCTCAGCAACCGCATAATGCGGCCATTTGTGATACGTGCAAGTGTGTTCTGGGCATCGCGGGATTGCTGCTCTAACCAGGCGGCGCGTTGTTCGAGTGCAGCAATCTGGCTGGCGCGCCAAGCAACCTCTTGTTCTAATGCAACAATCCGGGCCTGCTGAGCAGCCGCGCGCCCAGCAGCCTCACGGAGCGTAGCGATTTGCAATTGCCACCCAACCAGATCAGGCCAGCTGGACACAGCAGGGTGCGTTTCGCCTCGGATTGTCGTGGCCAGTGCCGCCGCAGCGGCTTCAAACCAATTGGCATCTGCTTGTTTCTCAACCAGCCACAAGCGCCGATAGGCTGGCTCACAACGGTCGTTTGCCGCTAAAAACTGTGTATAGTAGGAGTCGAGCTGTTCGATTAGATCAACATCCTGGTGTAATGGGCGTGTGTGGCGCGCAATCATCATGACAACCCAGGCATGCAGTTGGCCCGAAGGAAAGCTAGCATGGCGTAAACCGCGATCACTGAGTTGGCGGACAATCGACTCGGGATCAGGTAGGCCAAATGCGCGATGCTCGGCGAGTTGTGGCTGTTCTTCACCAAGCTCAGTATGAATATAGCTGGCCACAAGTTGCTCGGCGGCTTCGGCATGTGGGCCCTGCGATGGAGCGATCAGAATGACACCCAGGCGTGCTACCCGCAGCAGCTCGCCCCAGAATGCACCCCGATCGGCAGCGGGAATATGCTCAAGAGTATCGCAGGAAACAACAAAATCGAAACTGCTATCACCAAATGCGAGTCCACGCCCATCGCCGCGTACATAACCGGGCAAATCGCTTGCCGGTCGATCCAAGACGGTGACATCATCAGTTGGGAGGAATGCGCGTGCTGGGAGCATTTCCACGCCACGGCGAGTGCGGAAGAAACCGCCTACATCAAGAATATGCAGCCGCCCAGCGAATAATGGCCGTACTGCATCCAGCGCATCGGCAATCATCCGATAGCGACCATATTGATCGAAGGGTAGCGAGGTTAGATCCACGAAATTTCCTTGCCAATCAGGAGGTTACTCTTCCTGGCCTCTGTTACTCTGTGGTGAGGTCTGCAGCCTCAGGTTGCCAATCCCAGCGACCTGGGACGGCAATAATACCATAATGTTCACGAACGCCTGCACCCTGCACAACAATCCGGTAGCGCTTGTCGTGGTAATCGTATGGATGCAGCATTGCATCATCATAGGCTGCAACGCTTAGCAGGTAACGCCCAGTGAGTAATGGTAGTTCGCTAATGCGGTAATCGACGACCCCTGTGCCCTGAACGACTGGAATATCGATATCATCAAAACGTGAGTTAGGCCCACTAAGCCATAGCCCACCCTCGTGGTGTAATGCTACACCAAACACTGGCCGCGGGATGGGCTGGTGCGCGGTATAGTGCATGCGGATGGTGATTGGCTCGTGCGTACGAAAGACACTCTGCGGCTGGCCATTTGAGCCAAGCAACTCAACCTGGGTGATTTCCAGTTCGCGCGTGCCACGCCGGTTGATCTCACCCGCATCGCCACCGTGGGCAGTGGCGAGGCGCGCCTGCTCACGCTGATTGACTGCCTCAAGATAGGCATCAACAACGGGTCCGGCTGCATCGACCATGCGCGCCTCGCCGCCATCCAGCCAGACGGCGCGATCACAGAGTGTACGTACAACCTCTAAGGCATGTGAGACAAACACAATCGTCTTACCGCGCTGGCGGAATTCAAAAATACGCTCCATACATTTGCGCTGGAAGGCTTCATCACCCACTGCCAAGACTTCATCCGTGATCAGAATGTCTGGATCGACCGCTGTAGCAACCGCAAACGCCAGGCGCGTATACATACCCGATGAATAATGCTTGACCTCGGTTTCAATAAAGCGGCCAATCTCGGCGAAATCCGCAATCGCTGGCAGGCGCTCTGCCATCTCACGCCGCCCAAAGCCCATGAGTGAGCCGTACAGAAAGACATTCTCACGCCCGCTGAGATCGGGGTGAAAGCCGCTGCCAAGCTCCAGTAGTGCCGCTACCCTCCCGACCATCTCCACGCTGCCGCTGGTCGGTTCCAGAATACGGGTCATGAGCTTTAGTGCGGTACTCTTCCCCGCGCCATTCTGGCCAACCAACGCCAGACTCTCACCACGCTCCACATGAAACGTTATGTCACGTAGCGCCCAGTATTCATCGCCATGGCTGCGTGGGCGAAAGAGCCCGGCCGCGCGCTCCTGAATGGTATCGCGACGTTCGGTATGCAGAATGAAGCGCTTCGAAACATTATTGAATGAGATGACAGACAAACGTACCTCGCGATGGAACACCTAGAGCATTGAAACATTGAAGCATTGAAGCGTTGGAGCGTTGGAGCCGGGTACCCTCTGGGTGTAGCGTTGGAACATTGGAGCGATACTTGTCGGGTTATTTTGCGCCTTTGCGTCTTTGCGCCTTTGCGCCTTTGCGTTTCCGTCCTTGTGTTCCCGTCCTTTTTGAAACGATGGAACGATATTTTGCGTTGTGCGCTATGCGCTCTTGCGCTTACAACTCTTCCCCAAATTGGCCGCTGCGGCGTTGGAAGAACCAGTAGCCAAGTGCTAACATAGCCAAGCCAGTGAGCAAGACACGCAGAACACTTTCCAATGCTGGCAGCCCAGGTGTTGGCACGGAACCTGCGATAACTGCACCACCATACAGGATTTCGCGATAGAATTCGATCAATGAGGCCATTGGGTTTGCCCAGCGCAGCACACGCGCCGGAAGTGCCCCAAGCATATCCAGCCGATAGACGACCGGTGTGAGGAAGAACCAGAACTGGACAAAGATCCCAATCAGGTGCACGGTATCGCGGAAGAATACCGCTACCGCGCTGACAAGCAATACTACTCCGGCTAAGAATATGAGCTGAATAAGGAGCAGTACTGGCAGATAGGCAAATGTCCACGAGAAGTTAATCAGCCGCCCTGTAGCGCGCAGCGGTGGGTAGAGCGCCTGTGCCACCGCCATAACCAGGAATAACACGGGCAGTGAGAGCAGGAAATTGAGCAAACTGGAGAGCACGCTGACCAATGGGAGTACTTCACGTGGGAAGAAGACCTTCTTGATCAGGGATGCATTATCGATCACACTGCGTGCTCCACCACTAACTGCCTCAGCGCAAAAGTTCCATGGGAGCAGCCCGACAATCAGATAAACCGGGTACATCGCAATATCACTTGGGAAGAATGCACCAAACACAAACCAGTAGATTAGCATTGTCAGCAGTGGTGCAATTTGAGTCCATAAGTAGCCCAACACACTGCTCTTATAGCGCACACGGAGATCACGTAGCACAAGATTCTGGATGAGCGCACGATATTCCCATAGCTCATTCATTTTGCGAATCGCCCCGGCACTCTGATCCACAGCTACGCCTGCCCCACCGAATAGCAACCCGCCAGCTAAGGTTAGTGCCAACAACAGTGGGATGCGCCGGTCGACTGGAGCGGTAGGCAGCTCGGCGCGTGCGCTACGCCTGGCATCGCTTGCCGCATCGGGGTTGAAAATCGCGCCATGATCGAGATACAACTGGTTGAGTGCTTGCCGGATTATGGCGCGGCCTGCATTTAGTCGCTCGACGTCACGTTCAAGCTGGGCTACCAACGAGGGATCCTGGGCCGCAGCGCGGCTACGTTCAGTATTCGGCAGATCAATCAGAGCGATCTGGTCGTGGCGCACTTCTAAGGCACGTGCCAGATCACTGAGTTCCTCGGGCGGCAGTTGGTCAACCGTTAGATGCGCAGAGAACGGCTCAATAGCGCGGTTCAGTGGGAAGGCCGATGTGAGCACAAGATCGCGTAATGTGGCCTGAAAAGCCGATTCGGGTGGCTTTCCACCCAACGCTACGACTTGTTCCCAGCCCATCAGGTTGCGCAAAATCTCACGGCCACCTGCGGCACGTACTTGGCGTGCCAGCTCTTCGGCGGCCTCATCCGCGAGGCTACGGGCTTCCTCGGGAGTACGGCCAACTGCCTCAATACCGATCTGGCCTATATCGCCGGGAATAAAGCGTACACCATAGGTAGCCCCGCCTAATTCGGGATGGCGTGCCTTGAGCAGATCGATCGATTGGAGCTGAACCGCCTGAAAATCAGCATCAGGCCGCCCATTGGTATAGAGCTCACGGTAACGCTTGGCAGCGTCGATCTGTACCTGTGCTGTTGTGGTATAGAACACTGGCTGCGACAAAATGCGCGGCGCAGCAACCGCTAATGCCCCAATCACACACAGGGCGAGCCACAACCACTGGTAAACACGCAACGGCCCGCGCCTGCGCGCTAACGCCATGATCCAGCTTGTTGTGAGTGCTATATTTGCCATACTAATTTTGTATCTTTGCGTCTTTGCGTTGATTCGTTTCTATCACCGCCATAGTGTCAGCTCTCGCGTTTGCCCAGCCTTGAGATCAAGTATTAATCGCTCGGTTGGTGCTCCCAAGGGTTGTACAAGACCATCAATCTCCCAGTGTGTCAACGCAAACGGGGCCTCAAGTGTGAGCCGATTCAGATCGTGTTGACTTATATTCTCCACCCGTATGATAAGCGCGGTAGTTGGCCCTGCCGCTGATACCTGTGTGATGCGTAACTGATCGCGTGCGCGCTGCCAATTTGCAATATCGGCTAGTGGCGCGATCCATAGTGTACCATCAGATTGACGCTGCCCTGCATGCTGAACAACCTGACCCCAGGCCGCGATCTGTTCTGGCGTAGTAACTTCCTCGGTATGTGCCCAGAGATCGATCACACCGCCATACTGAATCGCCCGATCAATCAGGCCAATTGCCTGTGGCGCACTGCGTGGTGTCAGATAAAAATCCGGGCAGGCGAGGATGGCTTCGTGGCCGGGTATTGCTTGACAGTGTACATCTTCCGCATGTATAAGCTGATACTGGCGTTGGCTGCGATTTGTACGCGTCACCACCGAAATCCCAGCCGCTTCAAGATCCTGCCAAGCGGTATCCGATATACCAGCACTTCCACTCCATGGAAAGGCCAATGCTACCGCCGCTGGCACCTGCGCCTCGGCGGCGATCCGATTCCACTCAGCGGCGTCAGCATTTAATTCGGTTGGGGTGGCAAATCCAGCATACATATGGCTGAAGGTGTGCGATTGAATATCCTGATTAGCACCCAGTAGTGTTGGCACAAGATCGCCAAAATACCAGCCTGAGTCGCTTTGCACTGTGCCGTGTGGGTCCGAACCAAACCATGGCGTGTGAGTCCAAGCATTGGTACGCCATGCATACGGCTGTTCGGTACGTGCCCACGAGTAGGTTGGATTGCCTAAGAAGGTGCGCGCTTCGCGATTGCCAAGCAGGAAGTTATAGCCGTTTGCAAAATAGGTCGCGCGGATCTGGTAGGGCGCAAACAGTCGTAGAGTGGTTGTCACGCCCTCACGCATACGCATTGCTCGAACAACTGGATCCTGATCGCCATATGGGTCATCCACCGAGCGTGAGTGGATCAGACCACCCATTGCGGTCTCCCAATCGAACGAAAACGAGAGCGCACCAGTAGCTCCACGCGGCCAGGGAAGCACGCGCAGAGCTGGTGGAGGTGTGGCGGGTAGGATCGGTAGCGCAGTGCCACCCGCCAGAACGAGTGGTGCATCCAGGTAGATCCGGTCGTCTGAGGCGGCTGTAATCTGTACAATTAGCTGAGTTGCATCGGGCGGAGCGCTAAAAGCTGCCACAATTCGCGTCCAATCGCGGGTTGCAGGCGTCCATTGGACAATCGGCTGCCAGTTGCTCTGATATTGGCTAGAATGCCTTGCGTCGGTAGGCGGCGGGTTATCGTCAGGCGGGGTTGCAGGCCGTGGGTTCCAGGAAAAGGCCACTCGTAGGCGAGTCGCACTAACTGGAGAATCGGTAAGTGCTCGTATACTGAAGCAATACGTCTGGCCGGGGCGTACAGCAATCACAGGAGTCTCGACCGCGTTTGCGATCCCGATCAGCTGCAACGCGCGACCGTCGCCATCAGTATCGAAGCCCTGTCCATCAATAGAGGGGCCACGCAGCATAACCCCTGGTGCCGCTGCGCCCCACAGATCGGGTAAGGCCGAGGCCACATTGCTACGGGCTAGGCCTGCGTTCGGCAGCAGATTCTGGCTCCAGAGTGGGATCGGCTCACACGCCAAGCGGCGGGTTTGCACAAAACCAACTATGCAGAGCAGCAGAATGCTGGTGACAATCAGAATAATGATGGATCGTGCGGGCCGCATCGGCAGAGGTCTCCTTATCAGGCCGCATATTTTACTCGACAATCAGCGATTCAGCGAACGATCTGTGGTGTATGTAGAGCCGATTGCTCATATCTATAGCAATCATGCTGAAGTTCGCTATAATTGACTCACGGCACACATGTCTGTATGTTTATTTGTTATTTGCCGAACGGCACAGCTTGCCGCTCGTGTTATTCTGCCCTAGAATGCTTTCACGAATACAGCTATGCAACAGAGCACATGGTTTAATTCGCGGCTACGGATCGGTGTCACCCTGCTTGTGGGTGTGATTCTGATCGGCACGATCGGCTACGAATGGATCGAGGGCTGGACACCACTTGAAGCACTCTATACAACTATTCTTGTGATTTCGACGCTTGGCTTTGCCGATCTGCGTCCGGCGGGTGCTGCTGGCAAAGTATTAACGGTTGTGCTAATCGCAGGTGGTGTTGGAACACTCTTCTATCTGGTGAGTGCACTTGCTCAAACGGTCATTGAAACGCAATTGAATCGAG
>JANLSE010000086.1:0-14920 GCA_031362265.1 Roseiflexaceae bacterium | reverse complement strand
GTGGTTCCTTCATGCTACCGCCCACAGGTGGTCACAATTCCGATGTCTCGTTGTCTCACTTCATATTAGCACATAGGGGCTTTGATGCGGTTTGAGATCGGCTTCGCCCAAAAAAACGCCCGACCGTGGTCGGGGAAATGCTCCGCAGATCATGCGGATCCGATTCCGCTGCTGCCAGCCGGGATTCGGCTGCCGTCCAGCGGGCACGCCACTTGCGTACGGTTTTGGGGTGCACCCGAGGTGCTGCGCCAATGGGTCATTCCATTGTCCCGCGGCGGCGCCCAGCACGATGCGGGCGCGGGCGACCAACGCTTGGGGCACCATACCCAGCGCAGCAGGCTCGCAAGGATCGCCTGCTGCGCTGGGCTGAGCGTAATCGGGATGGGGAGTGGGCCAGACATATCGAGCACCTCTTGGTGATGGACAGGTGTCGACGGCCTAACATGTTGCAAGAGTATACCACAACCCAGTACGAATTTCAGGGAAGCTGTACTAGTGTCAGTTGGCAAACAACATCAGCATACCGTACGGGTCGCTTTCCTCGACCCGCTTCACCCTCATAATTGAGCGTGACCTGAACATCGAGTAGGTTAACGATCCGGCGCTTCTTTTCTGGAGTCAATTGAGCAAGCTTTCCACGGATGAGTCGCACCAACTCGCAGAGCTCATTCACGCGCTGATGTGCAGTGAACATCCCAGCAAGACGCTGATTCATCTGAAAAAGCGTTTCATGGCAACTTGTACGCGCCTGATCAAGGTGCTGCTTTTGTGCTGCGATCTCTCCAAGGTTAAAGACGCCGACAGTATACAATTCCACCAGTCTACCAGCCTACGATTCGAGGCTTTCAAGCTGCCGGGCGATAATAGTACGCTCAGCTTCCACACGTGCGCGCTCAGCTTCTGATTGGTCGTCAAATGCTTCAAAAGCGGCAATAGCAGTACCCGAGCCAGTCGCTCCACCACGACCTGTGGATGCAGATCTCCGCGCTGATGGCAGATCGACAGTGCTGAATCGCAAAGTGTATCAGTACCATCTCTGAGCAATTGGCTTGGCATAGATGCGCCACAACTCAGCTGCTACCGCGTCAAGCGCCTTGCCGAGAATGGTATACTACAGCCAGTTTCGTGCGAATCTCCCGGGAGGAGCCATGCTGCAAACTGGCCTGGATCGCCTACTCGCCGAGCGCTTGGCGATCCTGCGTGGCCGCCGAATTGGCCTGGTAACCCACCCAGCAGCGGTTTTGGCGAACTTAACCCAGGCCGTCGACGCCTTGCACGCCGCAGGTGTTGGGCTAACTACCTTATTCGGCTCGGAACATGGCCTGCGTGGAGCCGCGGCTGAAGGGGTGCCGATCAGCCACACTGATGAAGCCGGTGGCCTGACGATCTATAGCCTGTATGGTGAAACGGCGGAGCCGAATACGAGGATGTTGGAGCGTGTTGATCTACTCCTGTTCGACATGCAGGATGTGGGCACCCGCTACTATACCTACCTGAGCACACTCTTCTATGTGCTCCATGCAGCTGGGCGTGCAGGCATCCCGATAATGGTGCTGGATCGGCCTAATCCACTTGGTGGGCACCTGATCGAGGGGCCGCTCGTCGAATCAAGGTACAAGTCGTTTGTTGGAATTGCCCCGCTGCCAATCCGGCATGGTCTCACACTTGGTGAAGCCGCATGCTGGTTGAACACGACACACGCGCTAGGCGCAGATTTGGAGGTCATACGGTTGGCGGGCTGGCAGCGAATACACCGCTTCAGCCAACTTGGGCGAACTTGGGTAGCCACATCGCCAGGTATGGCGCATCTGGACGCCGTAGCGCTCTATCCAGGAACCTGCTTGATCGAAGGGACAAACATGTCGGTCGGGCGTGGAACGGCGCTACCATTTGAGATCTGTGGTGCGCCCTGGCTCGATGGTGACCGACTCGCACGCCAGCTGAACACCTATGATCTTCCTGGGGTACGCTTTCGCGGCTTGTGCTTCATCCCGACTGGTAATCGCTATGCTGGGCAGGAATGCGGCGGTGTCCAGATCCATATTACCCAGCTCGAAGCGCTCAAGCCGGTTGAGCTTGGTCTGGAACTGGTTGCTGCAGCCTATATCCAGCACCCAGATGGATTTGCGTGGGAAGCAGAGCACTTTGATCGGCTGACTGGAACTAACAAGATACGTGTTGCGATTGAATCACGTATCGCGCCACATGAGATTGCGGTTTCCTGGCATTCCACAGAGCAACAGTTTCGCCAGGATCGAGCTGCGTTTTTGCTCTACCCCAGCGACGGCCAGAATCCTTGAGCCAGTATAAGTAAAGGAAACGGCTCACCGCGATACCACAGATGGCGTTAGGATAAGGTCTCGCCTGGAGAGAATATGTTACACAACGCGGGGAAGCGTCGTATGGCACCAGCGAACTTATTGCTGTAATAGCACCTGAACGAGTGCGTCGAGTTCAGCGCTGGTCATAGCCGTATAGCGTGGCATGCGAAACTGGCTCGCCTCAAAGCCAACCACATAATACACATCTGGATCACTAATACTCTCGCGGATGTACGTTTCTGCATTTGTTGCATGCCCAGTATAGCCCGAAATGGTAATCCGCTCAGCGGCTCGTGCGCCAATCCCATCGTGGGACGGTGCGAGTGTTCCTGTAGCGCCAGCCGCGCGCAGGGCATGGCAACCGCCACAGCCATATTTCTTATACACAAGCAGCCCCTGAGCAACAATACTGGCACCTGAGTCCGTTACGCTTGGCGATACGATTGGTGCTGGTGCTGGCGTGGCGCTAGCAGCGCGTGTCACGGTTGCGGCGGCTGGTACGCCAGTTGGCGGTATCGCGCTAGTTGTCAAGATTGTTGCAATCGGGACGGCTATCCGATCGGCCTTGGCACCACACTCACAAGGCGTAGGTGGCGTCTGGATGAGTACAGTAATTGGCACCCTAGCAGTGACATCGTTCGAGGTGGCAGGTTGGGTGGTGCCACAGCTTACCAGGAGAAGCGGCACCAGCAGACTAGCCATGGGCATCCTACGTGCCAGGCCGCTTATATCTCCCCATTCCTGAAGCTGGTGGCATAGTGTCGATATACCATGACCGATCATTCGTAGCGTAGTGCGCCACATCTGAGTAGCTCCTTAAGGCGATTTTCGGCACCCTATTTGGCGAACTGCGGCAAATACGCGGCATGTACCGTTAACAATTCATCAAGAATCTGCGTTGCAGCCTGGTAACTGTTGATCGTTGGATCGAGTAAGAGCGCCTGCAATGCTGCTTGCCGATCGCCATGGATAGTCGCCTCGACAGCCCGATCTTGAATGGCGACTTGTTGACTGAGCAGTGCAGTAATTGCAGGCGGCAGCGCCGGAACCTGTAACCCATACACGCCAGCTGCGCCAACCACACCCGGCACCTCAACAATGGCCCATTCAGGGAGTCCAGGGATGCTGCCGCGATTGGGAATATTCAAGGCCACCTCATATTGATTCTGGCCATGCATAACCGCACCAATAATTGGAATAGCGCGTTCGCCGGAGGGGGTTTTCAGCCGATCCGCAACTGATTGATCGCCAGCAGCAGCTTGTGCGATCAGCGTGCGAAGTTCAGCAGCCTGCTGGGCCGCAGTATCAAAATCGTAGCCCTTTAGCGCACTGGTTTCCCAGGCAAACGAGAGGTATTCACCCATGTGCCCATCACCAAGCGAAGGGAACAAGCCAAACGAATCGGTAATCTGGCGGGCGAGGGGCCGGAAGCTGGGAGGCATCCCAGGGAGGCGCTTCAGAAACTCAGGGTAGAGATCTGCACCGGTTTCTGCATCACGCATCTGATAGACAAAGGTCATATGATTGAGACCGGCAGCCTTGATATCGATCCGGCGGTCTAGCTCCTCGCGTATCGTCGTTTTATCTTCCTTGCCGGTGATGTACCCGAGCACCTGGCCAGCAGCGAGGTAGGCATTACCGATCCCGTGGCATAACCCAACCACGTGTAGCTTTGTTGCGCGATTGAGCGCCAGGCATACCCGTGTGAGCGGATTGGTGAAGTTGAGCACGAGTGCCTCTGGGGCTACTTCCTCAATGACCTTGGCAACCTCAAGCACAAGGTGCGCGCTCCGCAGCGTATGGCCAAGCCCACCTGGCCCGCCATTTTCGCCAAGGACGTGTTTGACACCATATTTGCGTGGGATGTCCCAATCCTGTTTCCATGTCGCCAGCCGATCACGAGCAACCGAGATAACGACAAAATCGGCACCAGTTACGGCTGTTCGCAGATCAGCAGATGCCTTAAAATGCAGTTGTGCCCCGGTTTCGCGTGTCAATCGCTCAGCCAAGCGGAACATCCGATCAAGACTTTCCGAATTAACATCATTGAGCGTGATCGTGCTGCCCTGCAACAAATCGGCATAATAAAAGATATCAACCAGCGTACTGAAACCAAAACTCGCACTACCAGCGCCGACGAGTGTAATATGCTTCATCGCATCCAACTTTCTTTTGCGCCCACCGTATCGATCGAGCGGGCGTCTAGCGACTAAAAAAGAGCGGATTCGTCACTGCCCTCATTCCATCCTGGGCATCGCGCAGTTCAACATTGCACCATGTGGCCTGGCCAAGCGCAATCGCCCAGGATAGCTCGCCAGACTCATTGATGCTCCTTTCTTCACGTGGGCGGCCATCGACGTTGAAGCGTACGACATCTCCTTCACGCGCATCCGACCAACGGACATGGATTGTCGCCGCTTCGTGCGGTAGGCTATCGCCGGTCATCGCTTCCACTCCCGATACGGTACGCCCGGTCAGGATCAGTTGTGGCCCAACGCTCAGGTATGAATGCCCCTGCCGCACGGCTTGCAGGATGGCTGCTTCGGTCAAATCCTCGGCATAAACAACATTAACCGCGCCAAGCGGATCTTCCTCGGTTGGCGCTCCATGCAGATCCGAACCAGAAGTTGCCACCATTCGATAACCTTGGTTGAGCCATTGATAGAAAAGGTCGAGCCCCAATTGATTATAGCGACTCCACGCGCCATTCCAGATTTCAACTGCCGGAGAATTGCCAGGCCGCATATCTTGAAATTCCCAATGACAACCAGAACATGCAGGATCGCCAGGAGCCATGGGATGCGCTGTCACAACGAATGCGCCACTATCCAGTGCCCGCTGGACAAGCTGCGGCATGGTTAGTTTTTCTTCGGTATCGAGGCGCCATTCGAACCAGCGCCGCGTACCCAACACCAGCGCATGTCCGTAATAGCTGGTCAGTTCCAATCCGCCCATTGTCAGCAACGCATCATCGGCGAGGCTGTCATGTTCAGGCAACCCCGACACGGTGTTGTGATCCGTTAGCGTGACAAAATCCCACTTCTGGCTGCGAGCAAATTGAACAAGATCGGAGACATCCCATTGAGCGTCGGAATGCAGGCTGTGGGCGTGCAGATCGCCACGATACCAACCCTTCCCACGCGAAGCAATCTGCAGTTTTTCGTAGACCTGCACCGGCGTTACGATAGGAGCCGATGATAATTCAACCTCAATCGTGTAGGTGATTGGGTCGGGTGGCAGCAGGCGGTAGGTATCGACAAACGCGATCCATGTGCCGGGGCGCAGCGGGCCAGCATCAAAGCCAGGTGTTGGCCGCGATCCATTGATGGTGATGCCATAGTCGCGAATGAGATAATACACACCGCGCGGCCCGGCTGGGTCGAACAGCGATAGACTCATTTGATTATGGTATTGCTGGCCGGTACTATAACGCGGCTGATAGCTGAACTCCATGTGGATCTGGGTTGTTCCGGCGGGCACCTCAAAGGCATGTGGAATGTGCCGGTGTAAATCGGCAGTCGTGATGGTGTGTTCAAACGTGATTCTCATCGTGAACCTCCAAAGAAACCCGTGTTATAGCGTGAGCACGTTACAGGTTATCCTCAGACCACAGCATGCCGCCTAACCCAAGCCCAATCAGGCGCGGCGGCATGCTGCCTATATATGCAAGATCGAGTAACCCACCCGGAGGTGCTAGGAGATCCTGGCGCTCCCATGTGACCCCATCGAGCGTCGTGAAATGATGCTGCTCCGTCACTACTGCAATCTGCGACGATCCTGGTACACGCAGCAACCGTAGAATCGGCGTGCCGTCAAGGTCTTGGGCGAGCCAGCTACTACCCTCGCGGTGCCATATGAACGTACCCACCGCAATCAGATCTGGTGCTGTGTCTGTGGTTGCTAACAATAGTTGGACACCTGCCCAGGCCGTCGAGCACTCTAGCCAGATCGACCAGCACTGGCTGGTCATATCCATGCGCCAGATGCGTACACGCCCAACTGCGCGATCGATCGTAGCAACAACCGGTGTATGTTCGTATACAGCCAGCGCAATCGGCTCTTCACCTGTAGGGAGTTCAGCAGGAGCGCGCCAGGCTACTCCGTCTGCCTCCACACGCCATAACGTACCCTGGTCGGTGGCGATCCAGACCTGACCCAGCCGACCCGGATCGCTTGTCATCGCTACAGCCCGCCCATCCGTAATGGTTGCAACAACTACCCAACGCTTACCCTCAAGCAAGGCAGCAATCTCAGCACCAGCCGCCACGAACAGCACATCCCCAACTGCGGTTACCACCTCAATCGGCTCCTGCAGCTCTGGATCGACAACACGCTCCCAGTCTTCTCCATGCGCTCGCCAAACCCCGCCTGTCGCACCATACGCCAGCAAGGTGCCCTGCGTGGCGACGAAGCGGGTGAGATCACGACATGTCAGCATAGCGTCGGCCTGCCATGTCACACCTGAATCCTCAGAATAGGCGAGCCCCTGCTCGACAAACCCGGCATACAGTCGATCACCAGAATGTACGAGCGTCAGGAGCGGCGCATCCAGGAACATGGTTTCCCACGTCTTGCCTTGATCAGCTGAGCGCAGGATACGGCCATCACCGAGGCCAGCTACCAGCCAGCCGCCTTCTGGCAGCCAGCACAAGCCATTTACTGAAACAGACTCAGCCAGGATCGCTAGCAATACCCAGGTTTCGCCCTGATCAGATGAACGGAATAATCGGCCATCCTCACCCCCCGCAATCAGCGTCGCATCATCGCCGAAGTGTGGGCTGATCGCAAGTGCCTGGATCGCCAACCCCTCAAGGCCGCAATTCGCACGCTTCCATGCGCGCCCGCCGTTTGGCGAACGGTAAACCCCATCGCCCGTGCCCGCGAATACGATTTCGCGCACTGCCCAGGTCGCAATTGTTGTTAACGTCAGGATAGTATAATCACCTAAGCCAACATTGACGAGCGACCAGCGGCGTCCGCCGTCGGATGAGCGCAGGATACCGGCGTCTGCTGTTCCTGCTAGCAATGTCAGGCTGGTCGCATCGGCTGGCGAAACGGTAAAGCAGGTGATCGGGCTGGCAACCTCATCATCCCATGCTGTATACCAGTGCTGTCCGCTGTTCGGGCTGTAGCGCATCCCGCCAGCGGCATCGCCCGCGATCACACAACCAGCGACATCGACCAGCGCACTTGCACGCGCGATCTGCGAATCAATCAGCACCGGCTGCCAACCATGTTCTGAGGAGCGCCAGGCTCCTGACTCGGTGAGCAACCAGAGTTCGCCGGTCGAGCTAGGGATCTTTTGGGGGTAGGTTTTTTGAAAAGGTGACGAGTCTGGCGATCTGCTGGTAGGATGGAGGTACTCAATCAGCCATTCTGCCAACGGAGGACGCATGACTCGTCACGAAGGATTATCGCAATGGACCGGCTGGGTGTCAACCAACCTGCTGCACCTGAGCAAACCGCAAGCCACGGTGTTGGCACTGTGGAGCTTCGGGATCGCCTGCACACGCTCATGTGGTCGCGACACGGTGGCGACCTTTCTGGCCTTGTTGCTGAGACAGAAGGTCGCTACCCTCGACCAACGCCTATACGAATGGTGTCTGGACGCACCCGACAAGGCCGGAACGAAACGCACCGATCTCGATGTCACCACCTGTTTTGTGCCGCTGCTGGCGTGGATTGTGCGCTTGTGGCAGGGGACGCAATTGGCTTTGACCATCGATGCCACGTCGCTGGGCGACCGGTTTGTCGTCTTGGCGATCTGCGTAGTGTATCGCGGCTGTGCCATTCCGGTGGCCTGGACAATCCTGCGTGCGGGCCAGAAAGGTGCCTGGCGGCGCGAATGGTTGCGCCTGCTGCGCCTACTGCGTCCGGCCATCCCGCGCACCTGGACGATTCTGGTGCTGGCCGACCGCGGCTTGTATGCGCGCTGGCTGTTCCGCCGGATTGTGCGCCTGGGCTGGCATCCGTTCGTGCGCATCAATCAGGGCTGCAAATTCCGGCCGACCGGCCGAACCCAGTTCGTCTGGTTGCGCGACCTCGTGGGCGCGGTGGGCATGCGCTGGCGGGGCAACGGCACGGCCTTTGCCTCATCCGATTGTCACCTGGACAGCACGCTCGTGGCCTGGTGGGGCGATGGGCATGCCGAACCGTGGTTCATGTTGACCGACCTGCCGTCCGAGGGGTGCGATGCGCAGTGGTATGCCCTGCGGGGCTGGTGCGAACAAGGCTTCAAATGTGGCAAACGGGGTGGTTGGCAGTGGCAACAGACCCAGATGCGCGACCCGGCGCGCGCCGCGCGGCTGTGGTTAGCCATGGCCGTCGCGACCTTGTGGATGCTGACGATCGGCAGCGACCTCGAACTCGGGCCAACCGACGACCATCCCGATCTGCCCGATCTCCAGTCGATCCTGGGCGTGCGTGTGGCACACCGACCGCGCCGTCTGCGGCTGTTTCGCTTGGGCTGGCTCTGGCTGCTGGTCCAGTTGATTCAAGGGCAGCCGCTGCCATTGCCGCAGCGCCTCGTGCCCGAACCATGGCCGGATATCCCCGAACGGTTGGAAGCCGCAATACCGCATCGGAAAGCGTTATCCTATGCCTATATGTAAAAACCTACCCCCAAAAGACCAGTTGGGGTGGGGGCAGTTCGATACGCCAGCAGGTCGCGATAGGAGGCCCAATAGTCACGCCGGAAGGCGGCAAGGAGTTCCTGATGCAGCGGCACCACGGGTGCCAGTTTGGCGTAGTGTCGTCCATCATGGATCCAACAGCGCGCGTGGTCATCCACCAACCAGCGATACACGCTGGCGTCATCACTGAGCAATTGACGGATAATCGGTACCGTGGTTTGGGCGTGATAGGCCGCCACCGCTAAGGCATCCCAAACGAGTTGGCGCTGCTGCACACCGAGCACGATCCCGGCCCGCGCCAGGTGGTCGGTCAACTCGCTGGCACCCAGGTCGTGTTCCCAAGGCAGGGCCGCCTGCACCCGTGCGACCAGGGCGGGACTGAGCGTGGTGGCCAGCAGCCACGCCAGTGCCGTGTCATTCATGCGGAAGACCGGTTCCTGGCCCCACAGCACCGCCAGCACATCCTGGCGTGTGCCACCCGGACGGGTCTGGTAGACCGTGAAGAGCGCATTGCCCAACACGTGGCAGCTTTCGTTGTGCCCATCCACGCGGGTCGGGGTCTGGTCGGTCGCCTGCCAGGGGCCACTGGCCAACCCCGCCTGCTGGATGTCGGCCGCTTCGGCCTGCCAACGTTGTTGCGCATCCGCCAGCCAGCGCGCAATCGTTCCGCCCCCAATCGCCAGACCAACATCGGTCAAGAAGCACAGCAGCGCGGGTTGACTGACCTGTGCGCCGTAGGCCAAACTCAGCGCCAGCGCATGCACCTGCGGCCCAAAGGCCCCGTGGTAGCCCGCTGGCAGCGGTGCGGTGATGGTCCGACCGGTGCTGGGCACGAACCAGACCTCGCGCACGAAGCGAATGACCTCGGTCGTCAGGACGATATCCTGGACGATGACCGTGGTTGTGCCGTGGCGGATGGCATCGGGTGGCAGCACGGCTGGGTCAACCACACAGGGGTGGTCACGGGTCACGATCAAGGTGGCATTTTTCTTGGGCTTCCCACGGGTGACCCGAACGTGTCGTTCCGCTTCGGAGGAATGCTCCGTGGACGCGGGTGGCACGGGTGGTTTGACGTCAGGTTTGCCTGAACCACCCTTGAAGCGGGCAAGCTCGTCGCGCAGTTGCTGGTTTTCGACCCGGAGGTTGGCGATGTCGACCTGCAACGCCTCGATCACATTGAGCAACTGCTCAATCAGGTGGCGGGTTGCTGGGTCAGTAATCGCTTCCAGGTTGATGTCGGGGAGTTCCATAGTGAAAGATACGAATGCGAGGCGTCGTTTGAATCTCTGCCTCAGACCATTGGGCTCACCCAATGACTATGGAGAGGATACGCTGGTAGTTACCAAAGCCGACAAATTGCGCTGGTGAGAGTAGGTCGGTCTTGAAGAAGCTGAGCCCAAACGAGAAAATCAACGCCCCGGCGGTGAAGATCAGAAAGCCGATCACCCATGGCGCGATCAGAAGGTATGCAATCAACTCCTCGCGCGCCTGCCCTGCATGCGGCTTAGCCCTACGCGCCTGGTTGGTTGGGCAGCTGGCTTGGTTGTCTTGATAACATTCGCCATTCGATTTCCCAGTATCCATTAGCCGATCAAACGACATGGGCAACACACATACACTACGCAGGATCTCTTCCAGTCTAGCTTAGTTGTATTAAACCGCCACAGGATACATGTTATAGTTTACAACAATATCACTTGACATCGATTTAACCTAGGCGTTTCCTGCCATCGGCGCAGCATGTGGCGTGAGGACTGGTAGGTTGCTGCTCGCCTAACCTGTGGATTTCGATGAATTGCCAAGTACCCTCTGAACTACTCGTTACACTCGTACCCGTATCACGCATGTATTCGAACAGGCCATCAGAGGGCGGGCGGATATGCCAATAATTGATTCGTTACATGGCCGTACACGAACTCCGCCAAACAATATCGACCGCCATTGGTCTGTCTCTATAAGTAGCACCAATTAGTTGAGACATTATAGCGCATGTCTCCTGAACTGTATAGCGCATGTCTCCTGAACTGTCGATCCGATCTATCTCGATTACATGGCCGACGACCGGGTATGGCCGCCCACCAAACAGGTGCTGCCAGACGCATTCCTCCTTAAAACTGCGAAAGAAGAGCTCGATCATCTCGTTCTGCTGCTGCGTATACGGGGTGATATACTCCTGTTCCAGCCAGTAGAACTAACACACACTCCGAAATGCACGGATCTGAAAGATCAAGCCATTATCACTGCGGATCACCGGCATCAAGGTTTATGCAGTATACTGCGCTCAGTCTCACCTATCGAAGGTAGCACGACATGAACCAGATCGGCCCCATCGAGCTGCTCGGTGCAGTACTTGTCTTTTGTTATTTCGGTTGGCTGGTGCTGTTCTTCAGCTTCGTGCGCCCACGCCTCATGCAGGCAATTGGCCGAAACCTGGGCATACGCGTAGCAGAACAGCACACACTCGAGGCAGCCGGCGCATACACAGCCGTTGGGAAACAGGCCACATCCAGCAGAAAGGCCATAATCGGCCTACTCGACTTGGCAATCAACCTGCTTGCGACAGTTGGGTTATGTGGCATTGCTGGCACCTTCGTCTTCTTTCTTGAAGATCGTGGCGTACTCACCGATCTGGATGCGCAACTAACCGGCCGCAACATGGTCTTGGTGGTGCCAGAACAGATCACTATCTCGCACTCTGAGCCAAATGCCAAAATCTCCATCAGCATACAAAATGCAGGCCGCAACCCCGAGCGCCAATGCCAGATCAGCACTGCCGATTACAAAGCCGCAAATGGCTACCTAAACGGCCATATTGGTTTCTTCGATCTGGCATCGGGAGAGCAACGCTCCTTTGATCTGGATCTCAGCGCCCGTAACCCACCGGCCAGCACCCAACCGCTACGGTTCAAGATCGAATGCGGCGCACGCGTACTGCGCATCATTGCCACAACCCTCATCATACGATAAATACACCATAATGGAGCAATATCAGGTGGATGGGCCTATCACGAAGCCGCCCAGAACCAATTCAACTTATTACAAACCAAAATAAATCGATTGGGAAGCACAGGCAACATATTCCATGCCCCAATGTATGGCAGGCATTATGGCTGGAAGAACACTACCATCGACTTGGCCAAAACATGAGAAATGCTATCCTACTACCGTCTGCAATATGCCCGAGCGCTAAAACATACACGAGTCTGCTACTCGATTCTCCACTAAGGCGACTGAGCGAATTACTCAATACCATCAATCATAAAATCTATGACAATTTATTCACAGCAAACATATGTTGTTGACAAAAGTTAAGACTGTAAAGTAAAATACACTATAATTCGTAATAAGAAGTACTTTCATTGGTTCCAGGTTTCGAACCACCGGATCACATTAGGCACATTGTTGGGCTATTGCTATGCCTAATATTGTACCTTGCACAACCCGCGCTGATCAAGCGTCGAGGCGTTTTTTCGTACCCATCCCCGAAATAATGATTCATAAATGGATTACAACCTCTCGGCTTGTGTTATCCGCATGTTCGCCCAGGACACGCTTTACGTTGGTGTAGGCTGCTGATCTTTTCACAACCATCCAAAGAGATGCAACATCGAACTAACAATTAAATCTCCTGCAAATCTATCCACAGTTTGGCCAATCTTGTTTTCGACTAAACTTCAGAACCTCAAAAGCTGAAAGCCCGTTGTGCGGTAGGGAGGTAACATTATTGTCCTGTGAATTCCCCTATCTAGCCATATGCCGCTGGACAGTGTCGTCTTAGTGGCCATTCTTCAGCCAAGGAGGTAGTATTTGACGGCAGCAATTTGAATAACGTTTTGCACAAGTCATCATTTTATTTGAGGAGATCAACACATGCCTAAGAAGTTCAATATTTTGTCGCTGATACTCATGCTCGCAATGGCCTTTTCAGTGGTAGCGCCGGTGAGCGCCCAGCCAGCTGGTAAACTCAGTGGCGAAAAAGTTAGTGCAAGCCCAAATGGTGTCTATATTATCCAGATGCTGGATTACCCGGTTGTTGCCTATGAAGGTACGGTCAAAGGCATAAAAGCTACTGCGCCAAAGAATGGCCAGAAGATTGACCCGAATGGCACAGATGTAGTTACATATGTAGCCTACCTAGATGGTAAGCATAACGGTGTGCTGGCTAAAGTGGGCGGTCAAAAGCTATATGACTATCACTACAGCTTCAATGGCTTTGCGGCAAAATTAACGGTTGCTCAAGCCAATAAACTTGCCTCAGATGCAGAGGTTGTTAGTGTAAGTGCGGATGTGCTCAACACAATAGACACCTCCTCTACCCCAGCATTCCTTGGATTAGATGCGCCCGGCGGTTTGTGGGATCAGCTTGGTGGTTTTGGCAAGGCGGGCGAGGATGTTGTTATTGGTATTGTTGATTCAGGTATCTGGCCTGAAAGTCTCAGTTTCTCAGATCGTACTGGTCTGAATGGCAATGCCTCAAAAGATGGTAAGCTGGATTATCAGCAACTCCCTGGCTGGCATGGCAAATGCACACCAGGCGAGAGCTATAGCGCCTCCAAGTGCAATCAGAAGATGATTGGTGCACAATGGTTCAATGCAGCCTGGGGTGGGGATGCCGCTGTTGAAGCAGAACGTCCATGGGAATTTATGTCTGCTCGCGATTATAACGGGCACGGCACACATACGGCTTCTACAGCTGGTGGAAATCATGGCGTTCAAACAACCGGTCCCGCTGCTGTATTTGGAACGATCAGCGGTATGGCTCCGCGTGCACGTATTGCTGCGTATAAGGCTTTGTGGTCGACACAAGATGGCTCGACAGCAAGCGGCTTCACCTCTGATCTCGTCGAAGCAATCGATCAGGCTGTAGCCGATGGCGTCGATGTTATCAACTACTCAATTAGTGGAACCTTGACCAACTTCCTCGATCCGGTTCAGGTTTCCTTCCTGTTCGCAGCACGCGCTGGTGTATTCGTTGCCGCTTCAGCAGGTAACAGCGGCCCAGCTATCTCAACTGTTGCCCACCCAGGCCCCTGGCTTACTACCGTTGCCGCTGGCACGCATAATCGCGATGGTCAGGGCTCGGTAACACTTGGCAATGGTATTACTTATACAGGTTCTTCGATCGCCACAGCAGTTGGCCCGGCTCCATTGATTGACTCAACAGCGACTGGCCTGCCTGGTGCAGACCCCGCTGCAGTGTCGCTATGTTTTGCAGCTGCAGACAATGGTGGAATACCTGTGTTGGATCCAGCCAAAGTGGCGGGTAAGATTGTTGTTTGTGACCGTGGCGGAAACGCCCGCGTGAACAAGAGTCTGGCGGTGAAAGAGGCCGGTGGCGTTGGAATGATCCTGGTCAACACCAGCCTGAACTCGTTGAACGCAGACTTCCACTTTGTGCCCGCTGTTCACGTGGCAGATACCAATCGTGCTGCCATTAAAGCCTATGCAGCAACCACTGGAGCTACCGCGACAATTAATCTGGCAAGCATCATCTTCTCTGCTCCTGCTCCCTTCACGGCCGCATTTTCATCACGCGGTCCTTCATTGGCTGCCACTGGTGATCTGCTCAAGCCTGATCTCATCGCCCCTGGACAGGATATTTTGGCGGCAGTGTCGCCATCTGTAACAGGTCGCGATTTTGATCTGCTCAGTGGTACATCCATGTCCAGCCCACATGTTGCTGGTCTTGGGGCCTTGCTTAAGGATCTGCATCCCGACTGGACGCCAATGATGATCAAGTCAGCGTTGATGACGACTGGCTATGATGTACTGGACGGCGGTACACCTGCTCCTAATACAAATCCAGTTCTGATCTTCCGCCAAGGAGCTGGTCATGTTCGCCCGAATTCGGCAGCAAATCCAGGTCTGGTCTATAACGCTGGCTTCAACGACTGGTTAGCTTTCCTTTGTGGAACCACAACTGGAGTAAGCGCTACAACTTGCAATACGTTGGCTGGTTTGGGCTTT
>JANLSE010000060.1:0-15331 GCA_031362265.1 Roseiflexaceae bacterium | reverse complement strand
GAGAAGTGAGCTACCTGGCGCAATCATTGGAAGTCATTTCTTCAATCGTGGATCAAGCGCATCGCGGAGCGCATCTCCGACAAAATTAAACGAGAGGGTGGTTAGGAAGATCGCCATACCTGGGATAAATGCGCGCCAGGGCTGCACAAGCATATACTCACGCACACCATTGAGCATATTGCCCCAGCTTGGATCGGGCTGCTGAACACCGAAGCCGACAAATGAGAGCGCCGCTTCGGTAATAATCACATCGCCAAAACCAAAGGTACATGCCACAATAATTGGTGCCAGCGCATTCGGAACCATATGGCGTGTAATAATCTTCCAGTTTGAAACCCCGAGCGCACGCGCTGCATCTGTGAAATCCATCGTTCGTAGCGTTAGGATTTGGCCGCGTACAAGGCGCGCAATTGTCATCCAACCAAACAAAATCAGAATACTGGCGAGGATGAGCACATTCTCGGCACGGCTGGCACTGGTGCCCCATAGGTAGCCAAACGAACGATTAATAAATTCTGGTGTTGTAAGCGGTAACCCGCCACGTAAACTCATGGCAGAAAGAATGAATAGTAGCGGCAAAGTTGGTAGTGAAAGCATGAAATCGATAAACCGCCCGATCAATGTATCTACGATGCCGCCAAAATAGCCAGCAATTGCGCCAAGAGCGACACCTAGGATCGTCGATGCGCATGTGACAAGGACTGAGAGCGAGAGCGAGACTCGCCCAGCCCACATGAGGCGTGTCATAACATCACGGCCAAGTTCATCGGTTCCAAACAAATTTTTTGAATTTGGGAGTTCATTCGCTTGTGCACCACCAACAAACTGTGCATCGGATGTATATGGGCTTAGTGCAGGGCCAACAAAGGCAGAAAGAAAGAGAAACAGAAGTAGGCCAACACCAACTACTGCTAATTTATGTTTGCGGAAGCGGCGCCAAACTAAAGTTGCTTGGCTAGTTCCCTGGCTTGTCTGCAATGCTTCGACACTAGCAACTTGAGCGACAGCCATCACGGATCTCCCATAAGGTAAAGGCAGAATAACCGAAGTTACTTCAAGCCTGAAGCCTCAAGTCTCAAGTATATTATGCAAACCTAATCCGCGGATCGACCACAGTATACAACACATCCGCCAATAGGTTTGCAGCAATAATTAAAAATGACTGAATCATTAAGTAGGCTAGTGCAACTGGCCAATCGCTTTGGAACAGACTCTCAATCAATAACAGCCCCATACCACGGTAGTTAAAGGTTGTTTCAGTGAGAATAGCACCGCCAAACAACCCTGGAATCTGTAATGTTACAATCGTGACGAGTGGGATCAGTGCGTTGCGCAGGGTGTGCTTAAAGATCACCATACTCTCAACTAGGCCCTTTGCTCGTGCTGTGCGCACATAATCCTGGCGTAGCACTTCGAGCATGGATGCGCGTGTGAAGCGACTCCAGGTAGCTAATGATAATAAGCTCAGAGTAATGGTTGGCATCAACAAGCGCAGAAATCGATCGAAGTTACCTCCTGCGTCGATTCGGCCAAACAACGGGAGCGTGTAATCGCGCGCACCAGTAACGCCCCCAGATGGCAAATAGGGCAAGCCCCAATCCTTAAACTTAAAGGCGAAGAGTAATATCATCATTGAACCGAGCCAGAAGACGGGCATAGCTGTGCCAAAAAACGCGCCAGTTGTGACAACATAATCGAGTTTGGAATACTGGTTCACCGCCGAGTAGATCCCAATTGGGATGGCGATCAGTAGCGAGAAGAGGGTCGAGGAGATCATCAATATTAAGGTATTTGGCAATACACGCCCAATCACTGCGGTAGTTGCTTCATTTTCGGATATGCGCCACGAGACGCCTAAATCGCCTCGAATTGCACCTGCCCGTGCCGGGCGGCCAGGGATGTTTGGCCAGCCAAATGCCCAACGAGTATAGGATTGCCAAAGTGGCAGATCTAGATCATATTGCTTTTTGAGGCGCTCAATATCTTCCGGTTTAATCGGGAAACGGCTATTTGCACTGCGGCGCTGTTCCAAGATTTCGCTCATCGGGCCACCAGGAGCTAGATAGAGCAGTAAAAAGATCGCAATTGAGGTAACTAATAACACCATCACACTCTGAACTGTTCTGCGAATAAGAAATGTGATCATGGTGTGATTCCTTTTGTACCTCTCTCCCATGAATGAGAGCAGGGCCAAACCGAAATGCTAGTTTGATTCTAGTGTCCACTCAGCAGCATTCCAGGTGAAATACTCGGTTGGATCGAGTGATGCACCCTTCAATCCTGGCACAGTCGCTAAGTAGCTGGGGCGGGTAAAGAGCGGAATAACCGGGTAGCCGCCGGTCGTGTAGTCGTTTGGGTCACCTTCACTGAAGTAGGCCTTCACTACAACTTCCCAGGCAACCTTGCGCTCCGTTGGATCAAGCGTCAGGAAGGCTGCCTTGATCGAGGCATCCGAGGCATCCTTGTTACACCAATTGGAGTAATTATTACCACTGAAGCCATTATCCGCGGTGGGAATCTGGCTGCAGGCCGCTACGCCAAACCACCAGCTGCCAGGATCGGCATTGGAGAAGACATTCGCAAACTGGATTGCATCAAAGACCCGGTTGTACAGGCCATCCGGCGAGAAGACAACCGACGATGGCTGGTAAAGGAGCTGTACATCAATGCCGATATCCTTCAAGTTTGCCTGCCAAAGCTGGGTTGCCTTCTGGCGGGGTGCATTGCCCGAGGTTGTTAGGAGCGTCATTGTGGCCTTCATGCCATCCTTCGCGCGAATGCCATCGTCACCAAGCTTCCAACCAGCCTCTTCCATGAGTTTATTGGCCGCTTCGACGTTATAGTCGATCTTGCCAAGCGCCTCATTGTATGAAACCATCTGTGGCAATTGTGGCTGAGCCAGAATCTTGGATTGGCCGTAGTAGATCGTATCGACGGCCTGCTGGCGATTGAGTGCGGTTGCAATCGCTTTACGCACCTTGAAATCACTGAGAAGCGGGTGGAGAGTCTTGAGGCTCTTGTCCTTCGGGTCGTTGTAGTTGAGATACAGCATCTCAAATGAGGCCGAATTGCCATCGACCGTATAGACAATATCGCCATTCTCGGAAACCGATTCCATATAGGGCGCTTGGTCGACAGCCAGACCAGTCGTTCCGCTGGTTGTATCGACTTCACCAGTGATGACTGCCTGAGCCAAAGCGGTTGAGTCTGTATAGAACTTATAGATGATAGTAGGGGTTTTGGGAGGAGTGCCACTCCAGTTCGGGTTGGCAACGAAGGTGATACTATCGCCCTTCGTCCATTCCTTCATCATATACGGGCCCCAACTAAGTGGTACAGCACTCGTGCCACCATTAGCGCGCTCATCCTTGGCAATATCAGCGGGCTTCAACTCCTTAAAGATATGCTCTGGAAGTGGATTGACCAAGTTGGCCGCGCCGGTTTGATAGGTCGGGTCAAGTACTCCAGGTGTATACGTCAATACAAGCGTTGTGTTATCTATAGCCTCATAGCTGGCCACAACACCACCGGAGCCAGCACTTGATCCGAATGTACAATTGGTCTGATCCAATGAGCCGGACTCTGGGTCACAGCCGATTTTCCAGGAATATACAAAATCCCTAGCTGTCAGTGGCGCGCCATCGCTCCACTTGAGGCCAGCCTTCAGTTTGCTGGTGAGAATCAGTTGCTTGGTTGTAACTTCCTCGGTTGCCGAGATAACACTGAAGCTGCTTGTGCTGAAAACTGGCTCGCCTACCTTCACAGTAACATTGTTAAGCACAGCCCCTTTGCCCGTTTGCAGGTCAGCTAGGTCTCCTTCGAGTAGGGCTGGGTTCGGCTGGAAGCCATAGTTATTTGTGCGAACAAAGCGTGGGCGGAACAGTTGGTCGATCTCAACTCGGATCGCCTGGGAATTTGTTACACTGTAGAATCCACGCGGCTCTTGCCATGTGCCAATGATAATCGTGTCGGCGAGTTTTGCCGCAGGAGCCGGGGTTGCAGGGGCAGGAGTTGCCGTGACGATAACAGTCTGCGGTGTTCCTTCGACAAGAACCGTCTGAACAATACGCACAGCGGTTGGTGCTGGTGCCGGCGGCGTGGCCGGTTGCCCACCACACGCAGCTAATATGCCAATCAGGAGCGGAAAAGCGAGTTTCCCTCGTGCGCTCAGGTGCTTCACAGAAGCAGCTCCTTTCTGAAGCCTGCGTGGCCACCACGGGTAGTATGCCACATTGGGTATTGATGTGTACGCCAATGAGGCCGTGCAATCGATACTCACGCATGCCGGTTGGCCCGCCGACAGTGCGGATCGCAGTACGATGCCTTCTAGTATCGCTGCGTATCGGTTATATTGACGTAATGAATCAGCTACTTAACCGGATGGTAACATGTCCCCTAATGGCTGTCAAGGTAAATAAGCAATAAGTAAAACCTTCTTTACATGTTTTACATTGGTTCTTTTACAGCTTCTTTTATATATACGTTACACTTATTGCTAAAATACGGTATCATGCGGTTAGCTAAAACCTGTCAGGTGCGGCCTAGGGCTGTCATGAGCGCTCCAATAGCTCCGAGGGCCGCACCTGACAGGTTTACAATATCAGAAATTAGGTTTAGGTGCCCGTATGGCAAAAGTTGTTGTAGCAATGAGTGGCGGCGTGGATAGTTCACTCGCCGCAGCGTTATTGAAGGAAGCCGGCCACGAGGTGATTGGCGTTACCCTGCATTTATGGGACGACGACGATGATCGTTTGGCTGAAAGCCTCTGTTGTTCGCAAGAAATCGCCGAGAGCGCCCGCCGTGTGTGTGCGCAACTCGATATTCCCTATTATGTGTTCAACTATCAGCGCGAATTTCGTAAATATGTGATCGAGTATTTTCTAAGTGAATATGCGCGTGGCTATACGCCCAACCCTTGCTTGGCATGTAATCGCGATCTGAAGTTCCGTGCCTTGCTGACGCGTGCACTCTCGCTTGGGTATGAGTATGTTGCTACTGGGCACTATGCGCAAATCGAGCGGATGCCTGCTGTAGCTACCCAGGAATACACTTCGACCGTTGGTCGCTCGGGGGCCGTTCTGTTGCGACGTGCGATTGATCGCGACAAAGATCAATCGTATATGCTGCACATTCTCGGCCAGGCAGAGCTCGCGCGGCTGATGTTCCCAATTGGCGGGTATAGCAAATCACAGGTGCGCGCAATGGCACAGGAGCGTGGGCTGGCAAGCGCAGATCGCCCTGAGAGCCAGGATATCTGCTTTGTCCCAGGTGGCGATTACCGCAACCTGATGCGTGAGGAGCGGCCAGAGAGTATTATTCCTGGCCCAATTGTGGATCAGCAAGGGCGTGAAGTTGGGCAGCATCGTGGCCTGCCACTCTATACAGTGGGCCAGCGGCGTGGCTTGGGGCTTACCTCTGCGCAACCGCTGTATGTTACTGGGCTGGATACGACTCGTAACGCATTGGTTGTCGGCCCAGTTGCGGCATTAGCACGCGAATCGTTGGAGGCAGATGGTGCTACATTTGTGAACGGTGCAATGCCAACCGAGCCATTTGCCTGTGATGTGCAGATTCGTGCGCATGCTGCCGCAGTGCCAGGCCAGGTTTTCCCGCTTGCGCCAGGCCGCTTTCGAGTGCAGTTTGAACGGCCACAGCGCGCTGTAACCCCTGGGCAAGCAGCGGTACTCTATGCTGGTGATGTTGTGCTTGGTGGCGGGAGGATCCTGTGATGGCACCAGCACCGCTGTTGTTGTTGCTGATTGCTACTATCAGTGCGACACTGGCACATATTATCTGGGGGAAACGCTGGATCCAACTCCTGATCTACTGGCTGGCGGCATTCACTGGTTGCTTGATTGCATTTGTGGCTGGGTTGCATTTGCCAGTGCTGCCCAAACTGATTGAACCAGCTGGGGTACCGGTTGTTGAGGCAGTGTTATTGGCATGGCTACTGATCTTCATTGCCTCACGGCTACGGGTATGATATAATCGCGCCGCATCAGAATGCTGTAAATACACGCTTGGCCGGTAGTAGGCCAGCGTTACGTCAACTGAGATAAAGGAGTATGCTGTGAGTAAGTGGATCGGGATCGGCTTGGCGGCGCTCACGCTCCTGGCGATTGCCTTTATTGGGGTGCTCTACTGGTTGCCCGATTTCCGTGTTGCCACTCGCGATGTTGCGATCATCATTCTAGCAACATTTCAATTGATTGGAACAATTCTAACGATCGCGATTTTATTTGCGCTCTTCTATGCTGTGCAAGCAATGGAACGCGCCGCACGGCTGTCGCTCCTCCCACGCCTCGATTCGCTTTCGGTTAAGGTCGATCAATTGGTTGATCAAACCCAAACAATTGCGGGGAAGGTGCAAGATACCGCTGCTGCAGTGAGTGGAACGACTGGCTATGTCACCGAACAGGTTGTCGCACCATTGGTTCGCGCTTCTGGGTTGGTGGCAGGTATACGTGCCGCAGTTGGCTACCTCGCTCGCCGCGATAACTCGTAATACCAAGCTGCGTCCAAACAGATAGATTCACCACAGAGGCACAGAGTTGGGCATACGAGCGCGCCAGCTTTATGCACCACAGCGGGTACCCTTTGGGTGCAGAGGGCGCAGAGGTTGAACATGTTTTCCGCTCTCTGTGGTCTCCGTGCCTCTGTGGTGAAGCTAGACATTCGGGAAACGTCTTCAATACAATTAGAACTCTGATACGCAAAGACGCAAAGGCGTAAGATTCTATTGCGTCTTTGCGCCTTTGCGCCTTTGCGTTAATTACGCCTTTGCGTTAATTACGCCTTGATTACGTGACCTTACTAACACCCTGCACAAGTTGCTCTGCCACCTGTTGATAGTTCGCTGCGCGTTGAAGATACTGAATGGCGGTTGGGTTGGCCTGGATATCGGCAGGTGCGACGATTCCTTGGTTATGCCATGCCGCTAGTGTTTGCCATGTCACAGGGACTCGTTCGTAATGGGCACGGTATAGGCCACGCTCTAGGTTAGCGGCTAAATACTCGATCGCCAAATCGGGTTGTGCAATCTCAGCATTCACCGCAGTATACAGCGAAGTCTGATCACGGAATTGTTGTGGATGAATGTGTGATCCAACAATTACTACTGGTACATGGAGTGTTCCACCTGGAATCGGCAATTCACCACGCAGCAATTCCACACCTACCGATGGGCGTAGATTGGATGGCCAGACGGTGAAATCACTACCAGATTCATTTATAACGACCTGCGCCCCCTGATAGAGTGGCGTGATTGGCTGTAAGAGCGGGATCGCTTCTTCAAGCCAGCCGAAATGTTCGTTATACAGGATTTGGGTAAGCACTACCGCAAATTCCTGATCACTCATATGCGACAACTCGGGCCGGTTATGCCGCTTAGCTGCCATGAGAATGGTTGGGCGAAGCGATTGGATCTGTGTGGCAAATTCAGGGCGGATTGTAGGATTTGCCCGCAAGTTGAGCTCGGAGGTTGTTCGCAGGTAGAACAGGGGCGCTGGGGTCAGCGCCAGCAACATCGCTAGCATAACCCGCGCGAACAGGCGCAGGATCACTGGTTCCTCACTTTGTGTAACGCAAACCATAGCAGCACGACTATCGTCGTGACCGTGCCAAGTATACACGCAAGTGGCGTTTGGGAACCTGAATAGCATGTGATGCCAAGCAGATACTAAGCTGGAGTGATAATGCTATAATGCTGCCAACAGCGTTAGCGAAAGGGATCATCAGTGAAATTCGGCTCACATATGTCGATCTCGGGTGGACTCTATAAAGCCTTTGGCCATGGTGAACGTGCTGGTTGCGATACGATTCAGATATTCAGTAAGAATCAACAACAATGGCGCGCTAAGCCGCTTGGCGATGATGAAATTGCACGATTCCACGAAGAACATAACCGTACTGGTATGGGGCCACTGGTTGTACACGATTCGTACCTTATTAATATGGCATCACCCGATGACGTACTCTGGGAGAAGTCGATCGCAGCGTTTCGCGATGAGCTAGAGCGCTGCCATGCGCTTGGCATTCCCTATCTCGTTACACATCCGGGTGCCCATGTTGGCTCTGGCGAGGAAGCTGGCCTTGCGCGTGTCGCTCAGGCACTCAGTCGCTTGTTCGATGAAGCCGTGGGTGGCGATACCGTGGTGTTGCTTGAAACAACTGCGGGCCAGGGATCGACTCTTGGATATCGGTTTGAGCATCTCGCCTGGTTGATCGAGCATGCGAGCCATCCTGAGCGCTTGGGAGTATGTGTCGATACCTGCCATATTCTTGCGGCTGGCTATGATATTCGTACTTCGGAAGCATATACTGCAACGTTTGCAGAGTTTGAACGTATCATAGGAACTGCGCGAATCAAATGCTTCCATGGCAACGATTCTCAGAAGGGTTTGGGGAGTAAGGTTGATCGACATGCCCATATTGGCCAGGGTGAGGTCGGGCTCGAAGCCTTTCGTATGTTGGTCAATGATCCACGTTTTACCGAATTACCACTCATCCTCGAAACACCTAAGGATGAGGAATTGACTGAAGATATCATGAATTTAGCGACTCTGCGTGGGCTGATCGCAACGCCAGCATGATCTGTGCATTGATGAGGAGGTATGTATGTTTGGACGTTTGATCTGGACTACGTTGCTAGCAGCGGCTGGCTATATTGCCTGGCGGCTGTTGCGTGGCGAACAGCCGCCTCCAGTGATGTATCGGCCTGTAGAACCCGCCCCGGCACAATCGCCACCAGCCCAACAGCCACAAATAACTCCTGAACCAATCGCTGCTTCCAGCGAAAGTACACCACCGATTGCGGCAAGCGAAGCTGATGTGGCGTCAGGGAGTGTAGATTCAGCCCCTGAGCCAATAGTCGAGGGTTCTTCCACGAACAATGCGAATAACGACACAATGCCAACCGAGGGTGTTGAGCTCGAGGCATACTGTATGCGCTGCCGTACTCGCCGTATGATTAGCGCTGCGATTCCCGCAACAACCACGAATGGCCGCCATGGTATGCGTGGCTCATGCACAACTTGTGGCGCGAAAGTGTTTACATTTGTCAAAGAGAAGTGATGTTGGGCTGGGCATCAGTTGGTCTGATAAATGTTATCCTAAGGAGCCATTGTGAAAAGCGATCTTGATCGATTGATGGCAGAACGCAATATTGATGCGCTGATCATTGAAGGGCCAGATGGCCTGGGCAGTGCAAATTCCGCCTTCAATTATTTTGTGAATGGTGAGGCTCTGCCTGGTACGGTCTTGAAGCGGCGCGGTGAGCCCGCCATGCTTGTACACAGCCCATGGGAACAGCATCAGGCTGAGGCTACCGGCTTGATTCTGGTTTCGCGAGATCGCTGGAATCTGCGTGAACTCATGAATGCTCAGCCAACCCGGTTCGATGGTATGGTAGCGTATCGTCGCCAGATGCTCCAAGATCTGGGAATCACCGGGCGTGTGGCAATCTATGGCACTGTTGCGGCTAACCAGAATTATGCACTCTTACGCGCACTTGAGCGTGTCATGCCGGATCTTGAGATTGTTGCTGAATATGAGCAGGACATTATCTCAATGGCGCGCTTAACGAAAGACACTGATGAAGTCGCCGTAATGCGCGAGGTGGGCCGCAAAACATGCCTTGTGGTTCAGGCAGCGATTGATTTTATCAAGACTGGCCGCGCAGCAGGTGATACGCTGGTAGATGCAGCGGGTCGCGCAATAACGATTGGCGATGTGAAGCAGTTGATCGACCGTGAATTGGCAGCACACGGGTTAGAAGCACCGCAGGGCACGATCTTCGCGCAGGGCCGTGATGCAGGCTTACCGCACGCGACTGGCGATGTAGATGCGCCCCTTAAGCTAGGCCAGGCGATCGTTTTCGATATCTTCCCACGCCCGGTTGGTGGCGGCTACTACCACGATATGACGCGTACCTTTGCGATTGGCTATGCCACCCCCGAATTGCAGCAGGCCTATACAGAAGTCTTAGGTATCTTCCAGCATGTGCTTGGCGAACTGGAAGCTGGTGCGCCAACCAAAGTATACCAAGATATGGTTTGCGCCTATTTTGAGGAGCGCGGCCACGAGACAATTGGTAGCAAGTACCCAATCGAGGAAGGCTATATTCATTCACTTGGTCATGGGCTGGGGCTAGAAATCCACGAGGATTTTAGCTTCCCTGCACAGCGTGATCGCGGTGATACCCTGGTTCCAGGCGCGGTCTTTTCTGTTGAACCTGGCCTGTACTACCCAAGCCGTGGCTATGGGGTACGAATCGAAGATACGATCTATTGTACGCCAGACGGCAGCTTCGAAAGCTTGACAGCATTCCCATTTGAATTGGTGATCCCGATTGAGGGAGTAGTGTAGTAAAGCAATGCACGTTTACCTCATCCGCCATGCCCAGAGCGCCGGAAACGTTATGAACATGCGCTCGAAGCTTAGCGCACAGGATTTCAATAGCCTTCTTCTGCAATCGCCAGATCTGCCACTCACTGCCGTTGGTGAACAGCAGGCACAAGGCGTCGCTGCTCGGCTGGCGCATATCCACCCAACGCGCGTGTATAGTAGCCCATTTCTGCGCGCGCTAACAACCGCGCAGGCGTATTGTACCGTGGTTGGTATGGAGCCGCAGATTATCGATGAGCTTCGTGAGGTAATCCCGGATCTGTTTAATGATGGCCGCCGTACAGCCTCACTCCGCCGCCACTATCTGCGCTCATTTGTGGAAATGGCCTGGGCGCGCAGTGGCCCAACCTGGCGCAGCGAGTATCGGCGCGCCAAATTGGTCTGGGCGATCATTACAGCCGAACCCGGCGACGCGATTGTGGCCTTCTCGCATGCCTGGATGATCAGTATGATGCTGCTTGCACTACGGCGTAACCCCGATTGGCGCGTTGTCAGCCGCGATCTGGATAATGTGGGAATTTCAATTGTGGTACGCCGCTAGCGGCACGGAGACAAGGAGACAAGGAGACAAGGAGACAAGGAGACAAGGAGACAAGGTGAACGCTCCATCGTTCGATTGTTCTGAGCAGGACGGAAACGCAAAGACGCAAAGGCGCAAATTAAACGGACAAGTACCGCTTCAATGCTTCAATGCTTCGCCCAGAGGGCACCCGGCTTCAATGCTCCAATGCTCCACCGCTTCAATGCTCCACCGCTCCACCGCTTCAATGCTTTTGTGTTACTCCTCCACACTCCATGCATGCACACCCTGGGTGACGAATGAGAATGGCCGCATGATCATGCCAGCTTCGCTCAGGACGCGTTCGAGCTCAAGTCTACGATCAAATGGACAGGCGAACACCATAAATCCGCCGCCGCCAGCGCCAGTGATTTTGCCACCCCACGCTCCATGCTGGCGCGCCTGGCTATAAATCTCGTCGACGATTGGTGGTGCGATGTAGGGTGAAAATGCCTTCTTCACCTCCCATGCGTCGTGGAGCAAGCGCCCGAAATCAGCAATGCGTAGCCCACGCAGGAGCTTGACCGACTCATCGACAAATGCTTTGGTCTCATCGTGATAGCGCAACGTATCGCCGGTACGCAGCCGCCGTACCTGATCTTCCATAAGATGGTGTGTTAGTAATTTCCGATCACCAATATAGCCAATCAGTAGGCAGCTCTCTAATTCCAGCAGCGCGGTCGGATCACTCAGCACCGGTTCGACAATCACACGCTCATTACCAAAGTGGTAGATCGACATACCACCAAATACGGCCGCATATTGATCCTGGCGGCCACCAGGAATCCCCAGATCAACACGCTCGATCCGATACGCAAGCTCGGCGAGTGCGTGTGGATCACTGGGAATATTGTAGGCGGTGGTGATCATTTTGAGCATACTGACGACTAGCGCTGAGGATGATCCTAAGCCACTGCCAGGCGGCACATCCGAGAACATGGTAACTTCCGCACCCTGAGTAGTTGGCATGGCATCCAGCACAGCTTGTGGGAGGCTGAGCCGCCCCTCCCAACGACCTGTCAGATTACGGCTGACTTCTTCCAGATCGAGCGAGCGGATACTGATGCCTTCCTGCCCTGTGTGGCGGAGCATGCAGCGCACATACAGATTGATGGTACAGTTGAGAACCTTGCCGCCATGCTCTTCAGCGTATGGACTAACATCGGTTCCGCCGCCGAAGAAACCGATCCGCATCGGTGCCTTGGCCTTATAGAAGCGCATGAAACCCTCGTTGAATAATGATAACTAACGATCTATGACGCAAGTTCGCCTATACTACCATATTCGCGCATTCACGCCATAGAGCAATTCTATCTGAGTCGCCCTAAACCTGTCAGGTGCGGCTAGGGCTACTATGAGCACTCCAATGGCTCCGAAGGCCGCACCTGACAGGTTTGCAATAATCTGCTGCTTGGTTTTATACTCCGCGCAGTATGTTATCATGCATAGAAAGATCACAATACGATACGATACGAAGAGGTGTCACCATGGACTTTGCAGCTACCGCAGATCATGAGTTATTGCGCCAGGCCGTGCGTGATTTTGCCGAGAAAGAGGCACGCCCGACAGCTGCTGAGCGCGATGAGGATATGCTATGGCCAGCCGCACTCGTTAAACAGATGGGCCAGCTTGGGCTCCTTGGCGTTGCTGTTGATGAGCAATATGGTGGCGCAGGCCTCGATTATATTTCCTATGCGATTGTGATTGAGGAGCTCTCACGGGTCGATGCCTCACTTGGCGTGATTGCCTCTGTCAACAATTCACTTGTCTGTTACGGCCTCGAGCGCTTTGGCACCGAGCAACAGAAACAAGAATACTTACTACCATTAGCCTCTGGCCGCTCGCTAGGGGCATTTTCGCTATCAGAGCCGGGTGCGGGAAGTGATGCCGCAGCCCAGAAAACCACCGCAGTGCGCGATGGCGACGAATATGTGATTAATGGTGTCAAGAATTGGGTTACCAATGGCGACCACGCCGATACGATCGTTCTGATGGCGATGACCGATCCTTCACAGGGATCACGTGGTATTACCGCATTTCTGGTGGATACGCATGCGCCCGGCTGTAGTATCGTCAAGGTCGAAAAGAAGCTTGGCATTCGTAGTGCCCATTCCTGCCAGATGGCGTATGATCAATATCGTATACCTGTAGCGCGGCGGCTTGGTGATGAAGGGCAGGGCTTTAAGATTGCAATGACGATCCTGAATGCTGGGCGGATCGGGATTGCCGCACAGGCACTTGGAATCGCACAGGGCGCATATGAGGCTGCGCTAGGATACGCCAAATTACGTGAGCAGTTCGGCAAACCAATTGGTGAATTTCAAGCGGTTGGCTTTACGCTTGCCGATATGGCGACACGTATCAAGGCTGCGCGCTTGCTGACCTATGAAGCAGCTTGGCGTAAAGATCAGCATTTGGACTATACAAGCGCTGCCTCGATGGCTAAGGTATTCGCCTCAGAGACAGCAATGTGGGTTGCAACGAAGGCCATCCAAGTGCATGGCTCAAATGGCTACTCAAAAGAATACCCAGTTGAGCGCTTCTTTCGTGATGCCAAGATTACCGAAATCTATGAGGGAACCAGTGAGATCCAGCGCTTGGTTATTTCAAGGGAATTGATGCGCTGACACAGCGTGATCAGGTGGTCAGGCGATGATGACAGAGTCGCTTGGCGAGTTTGTTACTGAGAAAGGAGCACCAATGCGCGAGATTACTCGAAGAAGCATGGTTATCCTAACGGTGGTTGGTGCTGCTGGCCTGCTGCTTATGCTGGTAATGCTCACAGGAGTGTCGGCTCCGCCAGAGTATGACCGGGCTGTTGCGCAGCGGCGCTGGACAGCGCTTGGTATCAATAATTACCGTATGACCGTACGGATCGAGTATCGCGGCGATACCTGTTTCCAGCAGATCGAGGTGCGTTTTCGGGCTCCGCATGCCCTTCGCAATACCTGTGATCTTGGGTGGCTCGGCTTGATGAGCGTGCCAGAGCTTTTTGAATTGGCTGAACAGGTTGAGCAGATTCCACTAACCCGCTGTTACCCCTCCGAACGCTGGTGCATCTGTCAACGCACCTTTACTGTACGGGATGTTGAATACGATGCCGATTATGGCTACCCAACCCTCGTCCTATCGCGTTCCGCATTACGCCCAAATTGGAGTGGCCTTGATTTTTGGGCGCGCCTGCTACAATCGACAAATCTGCCAAGCTGTGGCCCAGCACCACGCCGTCTCACAGTTCAAGTGCTCGCACTAACCAACATCCCATGAAAAGCGCAAGGGAGCAGAAACGAGAACGCAAGGGCGCAAAGGCGCAAGGGAGCAGAAACGAGAACGCAAAGGCGCAAAGGCGCAAGGGCGCAAAAGACAGAAGACAGAATAACAAAACCTAGCGTCTTTGCGTCTTTGCGTCTTTGCGTTAAATCCAGCTTATTGCTCGTGCAGCAGGCATCGGGAGAACGCAAAGGGCATTATTTCCCATCACAGCAGGATGCGCTTTAGGAATTGCCCCGTCCAGGATTCTTCGATTGCGGCGATTTGTTCCGGTGTGCCGGTGGCAATAACCCGCCCGCCGCCATCGCCACCCTCAGGCCCCATATCGATCAGCCAATCCGCGGATTTGATCATGTCCAGATTATGCTCAATCACAAGTACGGTATTGCCTGCATCGACCAAACGTTGCAATACTTGGAGCAATCGCTCGACATCGGCGAAGTGCAGGCCAGTGGTTGGCTCATCGAGGATATAGAGTGTACGCCCGGTGGCACGACGCGCAAGCTCAGTTGCCAGCTTGATGCGTTGCGCTTCGCCACCTGAGAGTGTTGTGGCTGGTTGGCCGAGGGTGATATAGCTGAGGCCAACATCCACCAGGCTTTGCAGCTTCTCGCGAATGGCAGGCACACGATCGAAGAATGCTACCCCCTCTTCGACGTTCATAGCCAGAACATCGGCAATACTGCGCCCGCGATAACGGATGTCGAGTGTCTCACGATTGTAGCGCGTGCCATTACATACTTCGCAGGTCACAAATAGATCAGGCAGGAATTGCATCTCGATCTGCATGAGTCCTTCGCCATGGCAGTGTTCACAGCGGCCACCCTGAACATTGAATGAGAAGCGGCTAGCATCATAGCCACGCGCACGCGCCTCAGGCACCTGGGCAAACAACTGGCGAATGGCATCGAAGGCTTTGGTATACGTGATCGGGTTTGATCGTGGTGTCCGCCCGATTGGAGTCTGGTCGATTCCAATGACCTTATCGAGATGCTCAATCCCATAGATTCCATCGTGTGCTCCTGGCCGCTCACGTGCGCCATGCAGCGCTTGCGCCATGCGTGGGTACAGGGTGTCGTTTACCAGGGTGCTCTTGCC
>JANLSE010000022.1:0-11643 GCA_031362265.1 Roseiflexaceae bacterium | reverse complement strand
TGCGTGCTAGCGAATCGTACACCGACTGATCGCCGTGTGGGTGCATACGCCCAAGCACCTCACCACAAATACGCGCACATTTTTTATGGGCAGTATTATGGCGAATGCCGAGTTCCCACAATGCGTACAGAATACGCCGCTGTACTGGTTTGAGACCATCACGTGCATCAGGAAGCGCCCGCTGCACGATTACACTCATGGCATAGTCGAGGTAGGCAGTGCGCATTTCCTCAGTGATATTGCGCGGCCGTACAATGCCAATTTCCATTCTTCCTCCGCCTAATCTGGATTCGCGTTTCTCCGCATATTATACCGCAAAATCACACTTTTGTCTATTAAAATCAGCAAATATGTTTGCTATCTTTATATGCAATAATATATGCAACAATCCTTACAAAGGCAGCGTCTGATCCTCAACAATCGAGCATCATGCTCGTTATCATAGATGAGGAAGAAGACCAGATGGATACATCAACACCACGCTTAATGCGCAGCCGTTCCGAGAAAGTGATTGCAGGGGTAGCCGGCGGAATTGCAAGTTATCTCGCAATCGATCCCGTTCTTGTTCGATTAGCTTTTATCGCATTGGCCTTTACTGGAGCAGGGATTCTGCTCTACCCGATTCTCTGGGTCATTATGCCGGTTGAGGGAAGCGATAGCGCTGTGCCTTCCCAAGCCTTCGATGAGATGCGCGCCCAGTTTGATCGAGCTGGTGAACGATTGCGGCAGGCGTTTGATCGGACTACAACGCAGCATGTTGCGCAAACTTCAGGTAGCCAACCCGATTCTGAAGAGACTGAGATTCCGATTAATGATATGGGGAATAGTTCATCTGCGGAGGCTCCGACGGTTGATCGTAATCGCCAGCTCGGGATTTTATTGCTCGGCGTTGGGTCGTTAATCGTGGCTAGTATGCTCTTTGGTCCGCATTTTGGTAAGCTGCTCTTCCCTGCATTGCTGATCGGAGTAGGCTTACTGGTATTGCGGCGAAGGTAAATCTATACGTTGACACAAGGTAATGCTTGACTCGTGTCGGCTCCTGGCATACACTCCTTACGAGAGAGTTGTTAGTCCGGGAGCCGATGGTGTCGTTCCGATCTGCCTCGTCAACCCCTATCCTGCTGGCTACGTTTGCCCTCGCAGACGAATCACGTGACCGCTGGCCACTTGACCTGGCAGCCGCAGGGATGGTTGGTGCCACCGCAATCGCTGCAGCTGTTCCTTGGGGCTACCCTGCAGCCGCTCTCATCGATTTTGCACAACTATGCAATCGGTTAGGGTTCTTGTTCGCATGCGATCTCCACTGCCTTATAACGCCGCCACTTGATTTGTTGCGTGCTAACCCGACTGCGGTTGTGCGTGATGCCGATGGCCAACCGGTTCTTACGGCGGCTGGCCAATTGCAGGCCGATCCATTGCATGGTGTCTTGCGCGATCTGGCTCGGAACTGGCTTCTAGAACTGGCACAAGCGCTGCATACAACACAGCTTCCGGCTGGTACCTTCATTGGCTTTCTGAGTGATGCCTCCGATGTAATCGTTCAGGAGTTACGGCGTTGGCAGCATAGCGACGCTTGGCCTGGGCAGCTATATCATGCACTACCGATTCTGGGGGGTGCGGATGGATGGCCATTTGCTCAGCCGATGCTACGCCTCGCTCAGGCACAGGCTACCGCAACGAATCAACGCGCACTTGCAATGCTCGCTCATCTGGCAGGCGCGGATCTCCATGTAGCCCAACTTCCTACAGGCGCAGAAGGAATGCATATCGCTTGGGCGGATGCGCCTGGGATAGGTTTACATGTACGGCATAGCGCAAATGCTTCGTACCTCTCGGTGGACCGTGAGCTAGCGGAAGCCTATAGTGGTGTGCTTACATATCGCAATGCGGTTAGTGAGTTGCTGCACTTACATGTGAACATTGGGCCAACGCGCCATGGTGTTGTGCTATTACGCGATGAAGAGGTCGTTGGTGCTGCCTTCGATGGCGATGCTTCGGAGGGCGTGTGGTTGGTTCGTGCGATGCGTAGTAGTGTTGTTTTTAATGGGGGTAGTGGTGCAATTATCCCCTGCGGCAATGGCATTCTGTTGTTAGCCGAACAGAGTGGGCGCTTCCAGATTCGGCGATCTACCGCCTGGGAAACGATCCATGCCTATCGGCTCTTCACAAATGGCACACTGGTGGTTGTTTCTTGCCAGGTTGAAGCAACCCACTTGACCGTACCCTTTGTTGCGATTGATGCACAGGGCGCCACTGATTTGTATGCGCTCATTCCCGCTCAGGAAGCCTTACCCGATCCGTTTCGATCAAGGTTAGTTATTCTTTTGAGTGCGCGCGCCGAAATGCTTCTAATAACACACATTCCGCGTTTAGAAGCGATTGCCCGCCAATTGCAAGAACGGGCTATGAATCTCCATACAATTACTGAATATATCACCGCTTGGGAAGCACAGCTTGACGCTTCGGCTCAGGCTCGGATGCACTTGCGCCAGCAGGTAGCCAAGCTGCGCGCCACACGCCTACTCGCCGGAGATTCCCCAGCTACCGATGAAGAGCTAAGAATAGAGCAGGTATTGGCAATACTATAGAATGCTTGGTACACATCCTCAACCCGCCATTCTCGATACACACTGAGAACGATCCCTGGAGATACGCATGACCGATATAAACTTTCTTGCTGGTGCTGCTGCTCGTCCGATCACTCCTGTATTGGGTCAAGATCCGGTTTTTCTGGCAGGTTTCCAATCGAATCGCCGTGCAACTGCAGTCGATCTCGAACTCTATGTACGTGCGCTGGCTTTACGTACGGATACACTCAGTCTTGTACTAGTAGCTGTCGATCTGATTGGCCTTACATTACCGGATGTACAGGAGATACGTGCGCGTGTTGCCGAATGTGGCGTGGATCCGTATGGCCTCATCATTACGTGTACCCACACCCATAGTGGCCCAGACACAATCGGGCTCTGGGGGCCACAGGAGGGCGTAACTGGGCGAAACCTTATCTATCTGGAGCTGCTCAAAGGGTATATTGTCGATACCGTCGTTGAAGCACTCACTTTTTGCTGCCCAGTAAGTATGCGCTATGCTACAACCAGCCTGCCAGTGTTTGTACAGAACTATCGCACGCCTGGCCTTGTCGATAATGAGGTTGCAACCCTTCAGTTTGTGAAGCCAGATGGTGAGGTTGTGGCTACATTGCTGAATTTGGCCTGTCATCCAGAAATATTGGATGGCGAAAGTACTCTCCTTTCGTCTGATTATGCTGGAGCAGCATGTAATGCGCTTGAAGCGGCGGTTGGCGGTGTTGCACTGCATGTGTCCGGCGCACTTGGTGGTATGCTTTCACCAAATGTGGCTGAGCGTACACCAGCCGACGTGCAACACATGGGGCGTGCCTATGCCGAGGTTGCACTTGCCGCGCTTACCAGCGCGCCACTGATGGAGCCTGCTTGTCTTGAGTTGCGCCGCGCAGAACTGAGCCTGCCACAACCTAATCCGCTGTTCCGTATGGTTCAGGAGCTTGGCTTGGTTCGTAGCCGCCCCGAAATTGATGGTTGCATCATCACCGAATTAGCCTATATTGATCTTGGGCCAGTCCAAATCCTGACAATCCCAGGTGAGTTGCTCCCACGCTTAGGATTTGAACTCAAAGCCGCAATGCCTGGCCCATGCCGCATTCTTGCTGGTATTGCCGATGATGAACTTGGATATATCCTGCCCGACGACGAGTTCATTCCCCCCGCGGATTACCGCAACCCTGGTGCCCAATACGAGGAGAGCATGTCGCTTGGCCCCGAAACCGGGTCACGCTACCTAAAAGCCGCCCTACAACTTATTCGTGGCGGCTCGATCGCTAGGTAACACGGCGATCCTGCGATTTTCACCACAGAGGCACAGAGGTACAAAGGTTGGTTGTTCCTTTGCGCCCTTGCGTCTTTGCGTTCCTGCGTTCTGCGCTCTTGCGCTTTGCGTTTCTGCGCTCTCATATAGTTCTCACTCAGATATAAGTAAAACGCAACCGCTACGTAACCCTTGTCAGGCTGCCGTAATCTACGCAGCTTGTTCGTTCATCGCTGGCTAGGATAGCATCAGAGTGGTTTCGCAACACTTTCTGTTATGCTAGAGGAGGCCGATATGCGGCACAAACCTCGCCTGCGCCTATTTGCAATAGGGCTGGCAGTGATTCTGACGGCGGTGCTTGGTGTATTTGGGCATCAATCCTGGGCGGTTGCCCAATTGAATGTCTATACGAGTGATGGTGCTTCGCAATGTGGTGCGGGGATGGCTAGAGCAAGCTACCAAGATCATTGGGCAGGTATCGAACTGGGTCAGTTTGATGCCTTCGATCATGTCCTCGTTGATTTAACATTCCCTGATGGCCGAATATTTACGGTTGACACAGTGCCATATCTCGATGGAGTGGCTGATCAAATTGTGAGCGTGAACTTGGCCTTCCCAACCGATAGTGGTGGCGCAACGCATCGCTACTTCTATATAAACAATGACCTGCCATATGGCTGCTACAAGCTCACAGCGCGTGCCTCTAATTCAGGTAAGAGTGCCACAAGCATACTTGCCGTTATCCCGCGACCATATGTGCCACCACCAGTTACTCCAGCCAGATTAGTTATTGAAGATCGTACAACTGGTGCCTATACGGGTCAGCAGGGTGCGGCGGTCAATATTATCGGTAGTGGGTTTTTGGCACAAGAGCGTGTGTATATCTGGATTACCGCGCCGGATGGGGCTGTACTTGATTTTCCTGACCAGTTTTCCTCGCCTCAGTTTGTGACCAACAACTATGGTGAATTTGTTGCGACATTTGAGTTTGCCAGCTATAACCCAGTTGGCGAATACAAATTTACCGCTAAAGGATCGTTGGGCGACCACTACATGGCGATTGCCCCGTTTACTTTGACGAGCCGGCAAACCATCCAGCAAGGCTGGGCAACGCTGCGTGTTGCTTTCCCTGCGGACGCCTCAAACCCACAACGTGGAGATTTCGAGATTCAAGGTGATCGATTTGCCACATTTGAACGGATCGATATCTGGATCACACTGCCCGATGGTGCAGTACGTGGTTTGCCATCACAATTTGCCGATGCCTATGGGAATTTCTTTGTGGATCTAAGTACCGATGAACAATTGCCACGCGGCATATATTCCATGACAGCAAAAGGAGCGTTGAGTGGCAGTATTGTGATTACACAATTCAATGTCGAGGTAACACAAGGCACTGAGGTCAATTTTGGTCTCGAGCCTGCTGTGTTCGATTCAAACAACGGCATCTTCACAACTGGCAATGCTGAGTTCGATACTCGAACCGAAGGCAACATTGGCGTCATCAACGCAGCCGATAGCCCCGGCCCAATCTGCGACGCAACCAACAACTGGTGTAAATAGTTCGTCCACTCCACATAGTACGTAACCACAAAGGCGCAATCAGTAGATGTGATTGCGCCTTTGTGGTTACGTACTTGTGCTTCTACAGGAACTTCATAATGCGCGTACAGGAGTATTTTTTCTGGTAAAATAGGACCATGAGTACAAGCGATCTTGTGCGCTGCTGGTGGTGTGGCGGCGACCCCGAATATATTGCATACCACGACCACGAATGGGGCGTTCCCGTTCGCGATGATCGGCTATGGTTTGAGTTTCTTATTCTCGAAGGCGCACAAGCTGGCCTAAGCTGGATCACAATACTACGTAAGCGCCCAGCCTATCGAATCGCCTTCGATGCCTTCGATCCCCAGCTTATTGCAATGTACGGTGATGCCAAGGTTACTGAGCTACTCGCCAACCCAGCAATTATTCGCAATCGCCTCAAAATCAATGCCGCTATTCGTAATGCACGCAGCTTCCGCCAGATCCAGCAGGAATTTGGAAGTTTCGATACCTATATCTGGCGTTTCGTTGGTGGTCAACCAATCCAGAATAGTTGGCAATCGATCAAGGATGTTCCAACTGTTACCGCCGAATCGCAGGCGTTGAGCAAAGATCTGATCAAACGCGGTATGACATTTGTCGGCCCGACGATTTGTTATGCGCTGATGCAGGCGACTGGTATGGTGAATGATCACCTCGTTGATTGTTTTCGCCATTCACAAGTTGCATCAACCAACCATCAAGGGCATCAAGGGTGATAGGTTCTGCGTCTTGTCACACGGGTAGCCGACCAACTGTGCTATAATCAGTCTCTAATCCGCAACTGATAGAAATCTACGCCTGGGAGGGCTGCAACTATGAAGCTGTCCTGCTTGCAGGAGAATTTGAAGAAGGGGCTGTCGATCGCCAGCCATGCCGTTGCTGGCAAGAGCACACTCCCGGTGCTCTCGAATGTGCTGCTTGCGACAGATGCTGGGCGGCTCAAGATTGTCGCCACAAACCTTGAAATTGGGCTTACCTGCTGGATCGGTGGGAAGATCGAGGAGGAGGGCGCGGTTACATTGCCCGCCAAGTTGCTGAGCGATGTTGTTGGAAGCTTACCCAATGATCGTGTCAATCTACGGCTCGATGAACGTACCCAGAGTGTAAACCTAACCTGTGCGCGTTTTGAGACGAATATCAAAGGCATTGAGGCCGATGAGTTCCCAGTTATTCCCTCAATTGCGGATCGCGTGCCGGTTGCATCATTCCCGCCGGATATTCTACGTGAGGCGATCGATCAAATTGCTTTTGCTGCTGCCACCGATGATACTCGCCCCGTACTAACAGGCGTACTCATCCGTGTACGTGGTAATCGCGCTACATTTTCGGCTGCGGATGGGTTCCGCCTTGCTCAGCGTATCATCGAGATCCCCGAAGCCGCTGCTGAACCAGTTGAGTTGATTGTCCCAGCGCGTGCATTGCTGGAACTGAGCCGGATTATTGGCGATGTGGATGGCCCAATTGAGATGACCGTTACGCCAGGTGGAAGCCAGGTGCTGTTCCATACTGAATCAATTGATCTGGTTTCACGTCTTATCGATGGTAAGTTCCCGGATATTGAGCGCGTTATCCCAGCCAACTTCAAGACGCGGACTATTCTCGAAACACAGGATCTTGCTAAAGCCGTGAAGCTAGCCTCATATTTTGCGAGCGCTTCATCGAATATTGTACGGCTGCAGATGGACTCAGGCGGCGATCTTGGGCCTGGTAAGCTCACAATTAGCGCGAATGCAGCTGAAGTTGGCGATAACAAAGGTGCTATCGATGGCATGGTGCATGGCGAAGGCGGCCAAATAGCCCTGAATGTTAAGTTCTTGGCCGAGGCGCTGAATGCCATCAAAACACCCCAGGTTGCGGTTGAAACGCAAACAGCCCAGAACCCGGCTGTCTTCCGGCCTGTTGGTAGTGAAGGCTATGTTCATATCGTGATGCCGATGACAGTACGCTAAAGACGATTAGCCCAGCTTGAACTATCCCCAGATGGAGTAGCCGCTTACAGACAGCTATTTCACCTGGGGATAGTGATTCAGTTCGGTTGGCATTCCAAAAGGCACTGAGTGTTACGCCATCGCCCGAATCAGGCGCATCGCCTCCTCGAAGCTTACCTCTCCTGCCGCTAACTGCTCAAGGATCATGCGCTTTGCATTACTATCTGTAGGCACCTGCGCCGTGGTTATGCCTTCACCTTCCAGTGGGCCGCCAAGAACGCTCACGATTTCATCCATTCGGTTGCGCGCTGTGTTGTATGAGGCTCCCATATCACTGGCGACTTTTTGCAGATTGCCACGATTGCGCACTAACACGCCAACAAACTCAAGTTGTTCTGGTGTGAGCCGGCCAATCCAGCCTAAACTAAAGCGGCCCTCGATCAGGATCCCTGTTGTCGGCCCCTCGAGCCGCGTTACAACTAATGGCTCGCCGGTTATTGGGTCATGCGTTATTAATGGGTACATCTATCGCTCGCTCCAGATTAATCGTTGCCCCAACAAACGCAGGCTTGTTGCCAGTGAGCTTGAACGCTGACAAGACTTCAGGCGTAATATCAACGACTCCCAGATCGATCATTTCGGCAATATACTCAGGTGTCACACCCGCAGAAAGCATTCCAATAATCTCGTGAGGATCGATATCTGTGAGCCCAGCGTCGCGCAATGCTACGACTTGATCCGCAGTAATACCCATCGCTGCCATGCCAGTCAGTTCGCCAGCATCAAGATTGGTGAGTCCCGCATCGCCTAATGCTGCAATATATTCAGGTGTAATGCCCATCGCTGCCATACCAGTCAGTTCGCCAGCATCAAGATTGGTGAGCCCAGCATCCCGAAGTGCCGCCACATATTCAGGAGTTACTCCACAGGCAACTAATCCAGTATATTCGCCTGCGCTCGCGGCAGTGACGCCCATTTCGCGCATGGTTCGTATATATTCGGCGGTTACACCAACCGATTTCATACCAGCTAGATCATCCAACCGCATACGTGGGCGCCCACGCCGTGTTCCTTCCTCACCTGCAACAACTGGTTTAGCTACTGGGCGTGGTGTTGGTTCTGCACGTGGCATTGGCGCTGGTCGCGGTGCTGCTCGCCCACCTCCAAGCGCCTCTAGTAGTTGTGTCGCTTGTTCCACATTGATCTTGCCCTCCGCCAACATCGCCAGCACTTGTGCTCGTTCCTCCATTATGCCCTCCTCATTGAAATTGATGAAGGCATCATAACACTATTTTGGTAAGAGTCAATATAATATCTAGCAAATATTGCTAAATAGTATGGCAAAATATAAACGACTAATTGTGATATGGATTCTATGACATGCAAAAGAGGCACCTCATTGAGATGCCTCTGTGTCGTTTGACAATAAGATTGATTGGCAAGTCGTTCCAACGTTCCAACGCTACGCCCAGAGGGCACCCGGCTCCAATGTTTCAATGCTTCAATGCTCTGCACTCATCCCCGTATCTGGCCATCCCCTTCAACCACCCACTTGTATGTTGTGAGTTCACGCAATGCCATCGGGCCACGTGCATGAAGTTTCTGGGTGCTCACAGCAATTTCGGCCCCTAATCCAAGTTGGCCACCATCATTGAAGCGGGTCGAGGCATTGACAAACACTGCCGCAGAGTCGACAGCGGCAACAAAGGCAGCTGCGGTTTGTGCATTCTCTGTGATAATCGCGTCGGAATGGTCGCCATATTCTGCAATATGGTCAAGCGCATCATCTAGTGAATTGATTACCCGTACCGAGAGAATGAGCGCCATAAATTCGGTTCCAAAATCGTTTGGGCCTGCTGGAATCACATGCGCACCACTGATGCCTGCTTCTTTGAGAACAGTTAACGTGCGTTTATCGCAGCGCAATTCGACTCCAGCTTGGAGCATGGCACGCGCAGCGTCAGGGAGTATCTGACTGGCAACCGATTCGTGAACCAGTAATGTATCGAGTGAATTGCAGACACTCGGGCGTTGGACACGACCATTGTGCAGAATCGGCACTACTTTAGCAAGGTCTGCATCTTTATCCACATAGAGGTGACAAACGCCAATACCGCCAACAATCACCGGTATGGTTGAATTCTCTACACAGAAGCGATGTAAGCCAGCACCGCCGCGTGGAATGATAACACTGACATATTTGTCGAGTTTCAGGAGTCGTTCCACTAATACGCGATCGGGATCGTCGATCACCTGGATTCCATCGCTTGGAAGCCCTGTGGAAGCAATTGCACCTTGGATGATCCGTGTTAGTGCCGTACAGGAATGGGTTATTTCTTTGCCACCACGTAGAATAGCGGCGTTGCCAGATTTGAGGCAGAGTGCGGCAACATCAATAGTTACATTTGGGCGCGCCTCATAGATTACACCAACGACACCAAATGGTACACGCCGTTTGTGTACACGCAACCCATTTTCAAGTACTGTTTTATCGAATTGCTCAGCAACAGGATCTTGGAGTTGCACGACATTGCGTACATCGGTGGCGATCCCAGCCAATCGTTCTGGTGTGAGCGTCATACGATCCAATAGCGCAGCCGAAATACCAGCATCGCGCGCATGTGCCAAATCAATTGCATTTGCTTCGAGGATTGTTGTGCTTTCTGCGAGGAGTGCATCAGCTAACGCAATCAGTGCAGCATTTTTTTGCTCACTGCTTGCAAGCGCGAGCTTACGCCCCGCAGTCCGCGCTCTGCGCCCCATCTGTTCAATATCAATTGACATAATAAACCTCGTGTATATAGGATTTCAATCATTTCGATGGCTCATGATGCGGATTTCGGTGGATTCTGTCAACTCTATTGCGACCTTAGAGCGCTTCCGCAACGCTTTTGCCCTTGCAAAGGCTTGACGGCTGCGCTATAATGCCGTGTAGCTTTACGAATAATTGGCGATCTTGTGCATGTCTCGAAGTAAATAACGCTATTCGCCGTAAAGCATTCTCTGCTCGCTTCAGTGCTGGTATAACCAGGAGGATCAAACGATGGAACGGATGAGCCTGCGAGCCGCCTGTGATCAAGCTCGGCAGTGGCTTGAAAGCAACGATCTTGATCGGGCGATCGGCCTCTGTGAGCACATCCTCCAGGCGTACCCTCGTAACCTCGAAGCGTATCGCATTCTTGGTGAGGCGTACTTGGCCAATCGCCAGCTCGATCGGGCGCAAGATACGTTCGAACGGGTATTGCGCTCCGACCCCGAGAATATCCCGGCCCATGTGGGTTTAGGGATCGCATTTGAGCGCCGTGGAAAACTCGAGCGTGCTGTTCAGGAATTTGAGCAAGCACTTGAGATTAAACCGGATATGCCCGAACTGCGAAGCCAGTTGTTACGATTGTATAGCGATGGTGGGATTGAAAACGCGCAACTCCGCTTGAGTCGGGCTGGTTTGGCTCGCCTTTATGCGAAGGGCCAGATGTTGCCACAGGCGGTTGCCGAGTTTCGGCATGTTATCAAAGAACAACCTGATCGTACGGATGTAAAGATCGCTTTAGCTGAGACACTCTGGCGTGATGAACAAGAGGCAGATAGCGCTGCTCTCTGTCGTCGGCTTGTTGATGAACATCCAGAATTGTTGAAAGCTCAGTTGTTACTTGGGTATATTGGCCTTGGCTCTGGTAATGCGCAGAATGAAGCTAATTGGCGTGCAGCGGCAGCGATCGACCCCGAGCTGAATGTTGCGCGGGCCATGTTTGATCCACTACCGGCCGTTACACTCGAAGCACCCATGGTTGAGGCATGGGATGAGCAGGCATGGCGGCGGTTACTCGAAGAGCAAGAGCAAATTGCTGCAACACGCCAGATGCAATCGGTCACACCTGCTGCCGCGCCTGAGCCGGTTGTCGAAGTGGAAGCGCAGGATTTTGTTCCAGGGGCCGCTTTCTTCTCTAGCCGCTCGGCACGTCCAGCCATCGATCCATCGGATAGCGACGATTTCCTGGCCGGATTGCTCGATCTTGGTTCGAAGAGTGTGACACCCAGCGCACCAACCCCGGCTTTATCCGAGAGCACAGCTTCTGTAGCTCCGGCTGTTCCAGCACCAACTGCCGAGGAACTTGGCTTGGATGCGGATATGTTACCGTTCTCACTGAGTGATTTAGGCCTCAGTGAAGATGAGATTGCTGGTTTGAGTGGTACTGATACGGCTCCTTCGCCAGCAACAGCGGTTACACAACCGATTGCGGCATTGCAGTCCGAGCCGCCTGCACCACCTGTTGTACCTCTTGCA
>JANLSE010000359.1:0-13856 GCA_031362265.1 Roseiflexaceae bacterium | reverse complement strand
AGAGCTGATTTTCGATCCTATCTCAAAAGTCTATGAAGCGCCATATCAGATGAAATCGAATGGTGGGCTCTTTCTGATCGACGACTTTGGGCGACAGAAATGCCGGCCACAAGATCTGCTCAACCGTTGGATTGTACCGCTTGAGAAGAAGATCGACTATCTGGCATTGCAAACTGGCAAGAAGCTCCAGGTGCCGTTTGATGTCTTGATCGTATTTTCGACAAATCTTTCGCCAAAGGATCTGGTCGATGATGCGTTCTTACGACGTATACGCCATAAGATCGAGGTGCCAAACCCAACCCCAGATGAGTTTCGTGAGATTTTTAAGCGGGTTGCAAAGGCCAAAGGCATCCCCTACAATGATGATGGGTTACGTTATCTTATTCAGGAACACTATCTGAAGGTACGGCGCGATTTACGCTCCTGCCACCCGCGCGATTTGTGCGATCAGATCCTTGATGAAGCCAAATACCGGGCTATTCAGCCTAATATGACAAAAGAACTCATGGATCGGGCATGCGAAGCTTATTTTGTGAAGTTCGGTTAGCTATTTTACATTCCAACATCCACAAATCATAGTGGAGGAGAATAACGTATGTCACTGCTCAAGCGCATTGGTAGCCCACCCACCCAGCAGAATGAGCCCCAGCAGCCAGGGAGCCGCCCAGCTGCACCCTCGGAGGCGCTTACACCAGCTGAGCCGGTTGCACGCTCGCCAATTGAGCAATCCGTAGCTGCCGCCCCTGGTGAAACTCAGGTCACCTCTGAGCGATTGCTAGAGCTTTCATTATGGGTTGTTGATCGAATTCAGGGTTCACTTGGTGCACAGACCGAATTAAAGCGTAGCCCTGAAACCGAGCGGTTACTACAAGAGCGCTTTACCAGTTACTATCGCCAAAGTGGCGTCAATCTGAGCGATGCCCAAACACGCCGCTTGTATGAGATGGTGATGGATGAGCTATTTGGCTTTGGGCCAATCGAGGCGCTCTTACGTGATGAGGCAATTAGCGAAGTCATGGTCAATGGCCCGAATATGGTCTATATCGAGCAGCGCGGCAAATTGACCCTCGCGCCGGTAAAGTTCTTAAACGATGACCATGTCCTCAAAGTGATTGATCGCATTATTCGCCCACTTGGCCGCCGTATCGACCGCAAATGGCCGATGGTTGATGCACGCTTACCTGATGGTAGCCGTGTCAATGCGGTGATCCCACCTTGTGCAATCGATGGCCCAACTGTCACGATTCGTAAGTTTGGTAAGAAGAAACTACAGATCGAGGATCTGGTTAAGTTCGGCTCGATGACCCCAGAGATGGCAGAATTTCTGCGCGCTTGTGTGGTCAGCCGATTGAACATTATTGTGGCGGGTGGTACTGGCTCGGGTAAGACAACACTGCTCAATGTGCTCTCAAACTTCATTCCCTCGGATGAGCGGATTGTGACGATTGAGGACAGCGCTGAGCTCAAGCTAGGTCAGGAGCATGTGGTACGCCTTGAGGCAAAGCCTGTCGAGATCGATGGCACTGGCAAGGTTTCGATCAATGATCTGGTAATTAACTCCCTACGTATGCGCCCTGAGCGTATTGTGGTTGGAGAATGCCGTGGTGGTGAGACAATGGCCATGCTTCAGGCAATGAATACCGGCCACGATGGCTCGCTCTCAACACTTCATGCTAATGCCCCGCGCGAAGCTTGTTCCCGTATGGAGACGATGTCCATGATGGCGGGACTGGATATCCCGCTGAATGTCATCCGCGAACAGATCGCCTCGGCGGTGGATCTGATTGTGCTCCAGACGCGCCTTGAGGATGGTTCACGCAAGGTTGCCTATATCACCGAAGTACAAGGCATGGAGGGCGATGTAATCGTGCTCCAGGATATCTTTGTGCTCGATATCAAAGGCAAAAGCCCAGATGGAAAAATTATCTCCGAATTACGCCCAACTGGTACGCGCCCACGCTTCAGTACACGCCTCGAAGAACATGGCTTCAAATTGGCACCCTCAATCTTCGGCGCACAAGCACCTGGTGGGAATCGACGCTGGTAAGAACGGCATAGAGCGATGGAACGATCGAGCGTTGGAGCATTGGAGCGCAAAGCGCAAAACAACATTCCATCGTTCCAAGACGGAAACGCAAAGACGCAAAGACGCAAAGGCGCAGATTAACTGGACAAGTATCGTTCCATCGTTCCATCGTTACACCCAGAGGGTACCCGGTTCCATCGTTCCATCGTTCCACAAATCAGGCCATGCGCCAGCCACCATCGACGGGCAGGGTCACTCCAGTAATATACGAAGCCATGGAAGAGGCGAGAAATACCGCAGCGGCAGCTATTTCCTCTGGCTGGGCTACTCGCCGTAGTGCAATCACCTGCTCACCCCAAATGCGCTGCTCAGTAGGGATGACACTCAACTGTTCCGTGTCGATCAGGCCAGGTACAATCGCATTGACTGTAATATTCCAGGGTGCTGCCTCACGTGCCAAGGCACGGGTTAGCCCTAGGATTCCGCCTGTTGCAGCAGAATAATCGGCCTGCATTGGCCCGCCTGCAACACCATGGAGTGCGGCCACCTGGACAATACGCCCATAGCGCCGTTTCATCATCGGCCGTAGGGCCGCCTTAGAGGCATGGTAGGCACCATCCAAATTGGTGCGCAATATTTCGGCCCACTGTAGATCACTAATTGACTCAATCGCTTGATAGCGCATCATGCCAGCACAGTTGATTAATGCATCGATCTGCGACCAATCTGTCAGCGCGCGCTCAATCAATGCCTCTGCAGAGCTACGCTCACGTAGATCGCACTGCTGAATAATCACTTCACCCGGCAAATGAGCACAATCTGCGGCTACCTCAGCCGCTGCTGTATGGCGTTCCAAATACCCAAGCACCACACGTGCCCCGCGTGCAGCAAGCATGTGTACAACAGCACGCCCAACTCCGCGTGAGCCACCTGCAACAATAACAACCTGACCGCTAAAATTCATATGTGGTACCACACTGCTTCAACATGTTTATCCAGGCTGAGCAGTACGAGCCTGTGATTGGGTTAACCCGATTCGCGTTGGAACCTTCGCTTCAAGCCAACTCCCACGCAATTCACCCAGAAGCACGAACCATAATAGCAGCATGCCATAGAATTTGTAGGAAATTCCAACAATTGTGAGCACTCCCATTATGGTGGTGCCATTGAAGCTCCACTGGTTACCATAATTGATTAGCGCAAAACTGAGTGCTAATAAGGTAGCCTTGCCAAGTGAAATCTGTTGCTCGCGAAGATGCATAAGCACAATGAGATAGACAAACACAAGTAATGTCTCATAGTGCATCCACGCCGCTGGAACGGCCAAAACCATCAGCAGAAGATATTGGGTATATTGGAGTGCAAATAATGTGCTACGCCCCTGAGATGGGCGTAGGGTGAGCCAGCAGGCCAAGAGCGAGAGCAACCCCGAGATTGCAGTTGCCACTAATGAGATTGTGCGGTTTCCAAATACATGTGCTTCGAATGGTACATCTGCGAAGCGCGCCATAAAACCTGAAATGGTTTGATTCTCCACCCACGAGGTTGTCCCGCCGATTCGAGGGATGACCTCAAAGAGATAGATACGATGTGTCTCCCAGCCCATGATGGCAATTGCAACCCCATTGTAGACGAGCATGCCCAACGCAAAGCCTACTACCCCGCGCCAGCGACCCTTTAACACAAAGAATGCTAGCAAGATGATCGGATAGACTTTGAAGAGTGCCCCTAAGGCGATCAATGCCCCGGCCAGCCCATCACGGTCGTTACGCATCGCCCATAAGGCACAGGTGAGCAGGAATACAAGCATCAGGTCGATCTGGCCATAGGCAATCGTATCGGCAAGTGGGCGACTATTGAGCACGATTGTTGCGACGGCAATACCCCACCACAGCGGCTGCGAACGAAACATGCGTAACCAGACCACAACAGTTACGAGCATCAGCACAACATTTAGCATGCGATGGAAGAACAGTATCTGCAGGCCATCCTGAAACACGAATGGGACAAACAGCATGGCATAGAACGGCGGGACTTTCAGCACTGCACCAACATGATTAGTGACAACAGCTTGAAGATCATAGAGTGCGCCAGTCTGCACCCAATCGCGCGCGCCTTTAAATAGAATCCAGAAATCTTTACCGCTGCGTGTGAAGGCATACCAGAGCGCGTACCAAAGGTGTATAAACGCACCCAGGGCAGCACCACCAAGCGCATAGTGTGGCATTTGCGCGCGGCGCTGTTCAACAGAAACCCCGCGTAGACGGCTATATCCAATTGCTAAACAGAATGCCAATGCCAGCAAGGCAATTCCAGCTAAGATATACGTTTCGATGCCTACACCAAGAAACGCACCATCAAGGATCTGCACAGCCTGAAATACTGGCAACGACCACCATGCGATCGCAAATAAGAGCGGCAGCTGTGTGCCCTCAATAGTGTTTGATGAGCGTTGGACAATGCCAAGTGCCTGTGCGAACCAGATCGCGAGGCAACCAATGATCGGGATGCTGGCAATCCGTGGAATAAAAGGCAGTATATCAAGCGGTAGCAGGAAGGCAAGTAATGCGATTGCTGCAACAACCAGCAACGCTATCGAGAGCGCAAGAAATGGCCTGACACCAATCAGTAGGGCAAATAACGTGGTACCTGCGCCAAGTGCGAAGGCAGCAATCAGTATGAAGAGTGGCGCAACAACGCTGGCCTGCGTGGTTGGCGTGATCCGCACCCAATCAAGCATAGCACCTAGTGGCCGCGGATCGCCTGGTGGGGTGAATGTTGTGCTATTGATTGCCACGGAAGTAGCCCAACTTGCGCGCTGCTCGCCTGGCACTAGTAACGCAAAGTGCCGCATGCCCACAATCGTGCGCGGAATCGGAAAACTGCCCAGGTGGCGCTCGCCACTTCGAAGTGTGAAGATTGGATCGGCTTGTCCTGCTGGGTAACTATTCATTATCCGCATATGAACGATGCTAGCGCCAGTTGGGAGCTGCGGAATGTGAAGCTCCGATTCCCCGGTTGTCCAGCGGATTTGAGCGCCATTGGCTTGTTCCGCTTCATGGAAGCCCTGCACAAAACGCTCATCGCGCTGCCCAATATTGATCATCAGGGGCCATGCCTGCGCGAATGCTAAGCCAACCAAGAGCACCGCAGCAAGACCAGAGAGGCTGAGTATTTTGAGTTGGGAGGTGAACCACATGATCATTTGCGCTTTGCCACTTAGAAGATATCCAGCGTTGTGCGCCGTATGCTTCATTCCTTAATTGCTTCTCGCACGGTATGAGCTACAATCTGCACCTCTTCGTCGGTAAGCTCTGGGAAGTTCGGCAGCGAAAGCACCTGTGCAGCAAGGCGCTCGGTGACAGGGAGGCTCCCTGGCGCAGCAATATGCTTGTAGATCGGTTGCAGATGTGCTGGCAGCGGGTAATGTACCTCACTACCGACGCCTTGCTCACGTAAGCGGGCCTGTAACGCATTGCGCTCCGGGTGGCTAACCACATAGAGGTGATAGACATGTTCACTACCCTGTGGGACGTATGGCAGGCTGAGCGAGGTTCCAGTAAGCAGATCCTCGTACATACCTGCAATCTGCTGGCGACGCTTGTTCCAGGCTGGCAGGTGGCGTAGCTTCACACGCAGCACTGCCGATTGAATCTCATCCAGCCGTGAGTTAATCCCATTGTTCTCGGTGCTATAGTATTTACGTTCCCAGCCATACTGGCGCAAGCGGCGCAATTTCTCGGCCAAGTGTGGGTCGCTTGTCACCACTGCGCCACCATCACCAAGTGCGCCCAGGTTTTTGGTTGGGTAGAAGCTAAAACAGCTCATAAGGCCGATACCACCTACCGCTTGGTCGCCAATACGGGCACCATGGGCTTGGGCGCAATCTTCGATGATCGGGATACCGTGCTGCGCTGCGATTGCCATTATTGCAGGTAGATCGGCTGGCAGGCCATACAGATGAACCGGCACAATCGCCTTGGTGCGCGGGGTAATCGCCGCCGCAAGGGTTGCAGGATCAAGGTTATGGGTTTGCGGGTTCACATCGACACAGACGGGGGTTGCCCCAGTTTGTAGAATTGTCAGCACTTCATACACAGCAGCATTGGCAACACAGATCACCTCATCGCCAGGGCCTACACCAAGGGCGGTGAGCGCCAGATAGATCGCCTCAGTGCCATTACCAACCCCAACGCAGTATTGTGCGCCACAGTAGACTGCAAATTCCTCTTCAAAAGCGCGTGTCTCTGGGCCAAGAATAAACCAGCCACTCGTAACAACGCGACTGATCGCCTCTTCCAGTTCTGGCCGCAGTGCTTCGTGCTGGCGCTTCAGATCACCGAATGGGATATTCCGCATGACATTGTTCCTTTGGGCGGCATTGTGTGCCGATTCAGGTGGTATTATAACAGGCAAGAGCAATGAAGCAATGAAGCGCAGAGCGCAAAGCGCAAAGCGTAAAGCGTAGAGCGAACAACAAACCTTTTGCGTTCTGCTCCAACGCTCCAATGCTCCAACGCTCCAACGCTCCAGCGCTCCGCCTAGGGGCACCCGGCTCCAAATGTTTCAATGTTGAAAGGGAGTACCCATGCCGCAGTTTAACGGTCTCGGAATGAATCTCGGTAATTTGTCGCAGCTTTCCCATGCTCGAACACGCTCGATCAGCCCAGAGAATTACGATGGTGCCAAGGGTGGCGGTGGAATGGCAGAAGAGGGTACTGGCCTGTCGTGTGCTCGCGATCTCGGGCGCGGCTGGAAGATTTCGCCATCTATTCGGATCCAACCTGGCGAGACACGTGAGCTTGCCGATATTCAGGATTCGGGTGCGATCCAGCAGATCTGGATGACTCCAACCGGCTCGTGGCGTCACTCCATTCTGCGGATCTACTGGGATAACCAGGAACAACCATCTGTCGAGTGTCCAGTTGGTGATTTCTTTGCCTGTGGTTGGGGTCAGTACGCGCAGTTGACTTCATTAGCGGTGTGTGTCAACCCAGGTAGCGCATTCAATTGTTATTGGGAGATGCCATTCCGCAAGCGCTGCCGCATCACCATGACAAATATTGCCGAAAAGGAGATGACACTCTACTACCAGATCAATTATACGCTTACGAATGTTCCTGCCGATACTGGCTATTTCCATGCCCAGTTCCGCCGCACAAACCCGCTGCCCTATAAGGATGTTTATACCATTCTGGATGGTGTGAAGGGGCAAGGGCATTTTGTCGGCACCTACATGGCCTGGGGCGTCAATAATACCGGCTGGTGGGGTGAGGGCGAAATTAAATTCTACATGGATGGTGATGATGAGTGGCCGACGATTTGTGGCACCGGTACCGAGGATTATTTTTGTGGCTCGTATAATTTCGATGTTGGTAAGGATCACGGCGGCTACCGAGAATTTACCACTCCTTACGCTGGCCTGCCACAGGTTATTCGACCCGATGGCACATACCGCTCACAAACACGCTTCGGTATGTACCGCTGGCACATCACCGATCCGATTCGCTTTGAGCACGATCTACGAGTAACCATCCAGGCACTTGGCTGGAGGAGCGGTGGGCGCTACCTACCACTACAAGATGATATTGCCTCTGTTGCCTATTGGTATCAGTCATTGCCAACCGCGCCATTCCCAGCACTGCCAGATCAGGATGGGTTGGAGATTATTTGAGCATCGAAGCATTGGAGCATTGGAGCATTGGAGCATTGGAGCATTGGAGCATTGGAGCATTGGAGCATTGGAGCATTGGAGCAGGCTCTTGAAGAGGGTTGTTTCATTGCTTGGCCCAGAGGGCACCCCGCTTCATTGCTTGGCCCAGAGGGCACCCCGCTTCATTGCTTGGCCCAGAGAGCACCCCGCTTCATTGTTTCATTGCTTCATTGCTTTCAGCCGTTCCATAAGCTGTGGCACATACTGGGTTGAGATATCGCCCTCGCGGAACTGTGGATCATCGAGCATGGCAAGTTGAAACGGGATGGTGGTTTTGATGCCAGTAATGACGGTCTCACGCAGGGCGCGTCGCATCCTGGCAAGTGCCTCGGTGCGATCATTGCCATAGGTAATAATCTTGCCAAGCAATGAATCGTAATGGCGTGGCGGCGCATAACCCGCATACAGATGCGAGTCGCAGCGCACACCTGGCCCACCTGGCGGCACATAATATTCAACCTCACCATGGGCGGGCATAAAATCCTGGCTTGGATCTTCGGCATTGACCCGACATTCAATTGCGTGCCCACGTATCTGAACATCGCGCTGCTTGATCGTGAGCTTTTCGCCAGCAGCAATTCGTAACTGCCATTTGACCAGATCGATACCGGTGATCAGTTCGGTGACCGGATGTTCGACTTGGATGCGGGTATTCATCTCAATAAAATAGTACTTACCATTTGGCTCTAAGAGAAATTCGAGCGTACCGGCATTGACATAGCCAATCGATTTGATCCCTCTTAGCGCATCAGCGCCCATTCGGTTGCGGAGTTTTGGTGAGACCGCTGGTGATGGTGCTTCTTCCACAATCTTCTGATGGCGGCGCTGCGAAGAGCAATCACGTTCACCAAGGTGAATCATATTGCCATATTTGTCGGCCAATACTTGAATCTCGACATGGCGAACATGCGGCAGATATTTCTCGATTAACAGCCCACCATTACCAAATGCAGCCTCAGCCTCCGCACGCGCGATTGGGAAGCCTTTAACCAGTTCAGATTCATCGTTTGCCACACGCATACCGCGCCCACCGCCACCGGCACTCGGTTTGAGCAGAACAGGGTAGCCAATCGATTTTGCCAATTCAAAGGCTTCTTCAGCGCTGCGTATTTCGCCTTCGGAGCCTGGCACGGTTGGCACTCCAGCACGCTTCATGGTTTCCCGGCCAAGCGCTTTATCGCCCATGCGCCGGATGGCATCGCCGGATGGCCCAATAAACTGAAGCTGGCATTCCGCACAAATATCGGCAAAGTACGGGTTCTCGGAGAGAAACCCATAACCTGGATGCACCGCCTCACAGCCGGTGATTCGTGCGGCGCTGATCAATGCTGATGGATTAAGATAGGATCGCGCTGCGGGGGCTGGCCCAATACAGACAGCCTCATCGGCCATACGTACCGCTAATGAGTAACGATCCGCCTCACTATACGCAACCACCGCTCGAATACCCAGATCGTGGCAAGCGCGCACGATTCGTACTGCAATTTCGCCGCGATTAGCGACAAGGACTTTATGAAACACGGTTTACTCAACTAAATCGGACAACTTGCCCGATTATACCACTACTCTACGCTTGGAGTAGGTATCGATGTAACAACAGGCACTTCTTCTCGATTACTCACCTTAGGCGCAAGCCATGTTACCACCAATGCGCCGACCGATGCGATCAATGCGATGATGAAGACAGTTGTCATTGCGCCAGCCAACGCCTGGCGTAGAACATCGTCCAGAGCAGGAGCAGCAGTTCCAGGCGGCGGTGCTATCAACCGATTGAGCGATACTACGTTTGGATCGAGCCCAGCGGCTACCAGCCGGCTCGCCAGCCCAGTTGCCAATGCAGCACCCATAATACCAACCCCAAAGGTTCCACCAAGGCTACGGCTAAATTGGACACTTGATGTAGCGGTTCCTAGATCGCTGCGCGCTACATTGCTCTGTACCGTAATCAGGAAGGCTGGAATTGAGAGCCCCATACCAACGCCCATGAATCCGGTTGGAATGAGCAGTTGTACCAAGCCAAGCCCTGGAATCGCTGGCAAGAGCAACAAGAGTGCACCTATAACCAAAAGCGCCATGCCAACCAGCGCCAATGTGCGGTATGAAATGCGCAGAAGCAGGCGGCTACCAGTAATACTAGCGAATACCCAGCCAAGCATCAATGGGATCAGTGTCGCGCCTGCGCCAGTTGGGCTTGTTCCAAGCACTGCCTGAGCATAGAGCGGTATGAATGTCACAATCCCAAACACCGCACAACCAGACAGCACCCCATGGCCACAGGCAGTTGCAAATGTACGCTCACCAAACAACTTCAGCGGCACGATTGGATCAGCGGCCCGCCGCTCAACCCATGCCAGTGCACCAAGTGTAATCAATGCACCAAGCAAGAAGCCCCAGCTCTCAGGTCGGCCCAATTCCGACATACCAAGTAAGAGCAATACGGACCCCGCACTCAGCAAGAGCACCCCAGCATAATCGATTGCAGGGCGTACACTGCTCTCACTACGCCGTTGTGTGAGTGCAAAACCTACAAGGCCAGCTGCGATTAGCGCGGGCGGGAGGTTAATAAAGAAGACCCAACGCCAGGAAGCAGCTTGCACCAGAAACCCACCGAGCAGCGGCCCAGCAACCGCAGAGACACCCCATACACTGGAGAAGAACCCTTGCATGCGCGTGCGTTGTTCAAATGAGAAGATCGCCCCAACCGTAATGAATGCGAGCGGCAACAGCCCGCCAGCACCAATTCCTTGCACTGCACGATAGATGATCAGCTCAAGCATTGTGTTGGCCATGCCACACAATAATGAACCTACTGTAAAAATTGCAATTGCTACCAGATACACAGGCCGAATACCATAGATATCGGCCAGCTTCCCGAAAATTGGCACAACCGTTGTGGAGGTTAACATATAGGCGGTAAACACCCAACTGTAGCTATCGATCCCACCAAATTGGGCCACAATCGTTGGCATGGCAGTGGCTATGACTGTCGATTCCATCGATGCCATGAAGAGGCTCATCATTACGCCAATCGTAACGATTATGGTTTGTGTACGACTCACAGGGTACTCCTGATTTGTGTTAATAGACAACTAATACATTGTACCACTATCAAATCGGCTCGTTATGGCCCACGAGCATGCTGTACGCTGAACATAGCTGATAGTGTTTCATCGATTGCACAGACTCCTGCTACAATGTTCCTCCATGATCGCGGCGATGCTTATAGTGGAGTTGCCCCTATGACCCAAGAATCATTTACCGCTCTGGTTGTGGATCAGCGCGATGGCGCGCAGTACAGCGAGATCCGCACGCTCACTCAGGCCGATCTGCCCGCTGGGGATGTTGTGGTGCGTGTGCGCTATTCAAGTCTGAATTACAAGGATGGCCTTGCGGTGACCGGTACCGGCAAAGTATTACGCTCGTTCCCAATAGTGCCAGGTATCGACCTTGTCGGCGAGGTGGTTGAATCTGCCAGCGGTAGCTACAAGGCTGGTGATGCGGTTCTGTTGACTGGGTGGGGCATTGGTGAGCGCCACTGGGGTGGTTTCACACAGCTGACGCGCGTCCGCTCCGAGTGGCTGGTGCCGCTACCTGCGGGGCTTAGCATGGCCCATAGCATGGCAATTGGCACGGCTGGCTTCACAGCGATGTTATGTGTTCAGGCAATTGAGGAGGCAGGTGTTACCGCTGGTGCACGTGAGGTGCTGGTCACTGGCGCGGTCGGCGGAGTTGGGAGCGTTGCAGTGGCGCTGCTTGCCAAAGCTGGATTTAAGGTCGCCGCTGCAACTGGGCGCCCACAGGAGGCCGAATATCTTCAATCGCTTGGCGCACAGCGGATTGTGGATCGTGCTGAATTGACTGCACCGGGCCGCCCAATGGAGGCCGAAACATGGGCAGGCGCAGTAGATACCGTCGGGGGTGATACACTCGCCGGCGTGTTGCGTTCTACCGCATACCATGGTGCTGTTGCGGCATGCGGTAATGCTGGTGGCATTCAGCTAAATACAACGGTATTTCCCTTCATCCTACGTGCTGTGAAGCTGATCGGCGTCGAGTCGGTTATGGTGCCATTTGCGCCACGTCAGGCTGCCTGGGCACGCCTCGCACATGATCTCTCCCCAGCATTACTCGATTCACTGCATCAGATCATACCACTTGCCCAAGTTCCTGAGCTAAGCAAGGCCATCCTGGCAGGGCAGGTTCGTGGGCGTGTCGTGGTGGAGGTGGGGTAGAACGTAGGAGCGCAAGAGCGCAGAGCGCAGAGCGCAAGAACGCAAGAACGCAAGAACGCAAGAACGCAGAACGCAGAGTGGTTCTTGTTCTCTTGTTCTCTTGTTCTCGGTTCTCGGTTCTGTTCTAGCATGGTGTGAATATGAGTAATATCTTCAATATGGGCCAGCAGGTACTACAATCACAGCCATTCAGCAAGTTGCTTGGTGCCAGACTTACGGTATTCAACGAAATGCAGACTGAGTTGGTGTTGACGATCACCCCAGATTTGCTTCAGCAGCATGGGTTTGTTCATGGCAGTGTGATTAGCTATGCTGCGGATAACGCGCTCACCTTTGCTGGTGGATCAGTACTTGGGTCAGCAGTTGTTACCGCTGAATACTCAATCCACTATCTCAAACCAGCACGTGGTGAGCAGATCATCGCGCGTGCCTCGGTTATTTCCGCTGGGCGGCGCCAAGCAGTCTGCCGCTGCGATATATGGATTGCTGCAAATGGTCAAGAGGAACTGTGTGCCACTGCACAGGGTACGATTGTGAGCTTAGCCTAACGGGAGATATATGGAATCTGAAACACAGAATCCGATTTTGTTCGACCCTATTGAGGGGAGTGTCACAACAATCCTCACGGGTTTCTACGCAACCCAGGTGAGTATCACCCAATCGACTCTACTCACTGAACCAGATCGCCGCAATCGAATCTGGCGTTGTCACCTCAGTGCTAAAGACAAGCTCATTCCAGAAACTGTGGTCATCAAACAAGTCAGCCCAGAAGGCTATGATCCTGCTAACCCAGAAAGCTGGGACACCAATCGCTTTTTCAATGATTGGGCCGGTGCTCGGTTTCTTAGCACAGTCGCAGCTGCCGAAGGCCATGGCCCAGCCTTTTATGGTGGGGATAGCGCATTAGGTTTCATCATTCTGGAAGACATGGGCAACCATTCTAGCCTTGTCGAGCCATTGCTGGAGGGCAATTCTACCTCCGCAAGCGCCGCATTAATCGCATTTGCCAAGCGCTTAGGGCAGATGCATGCTAGCTCAATCGGGAAAGAATCACTGTATCGCGAAATTCAACACAACATTAGCCCGATCTGGGCAGGAATAGCCAACAAATCGAGCGAGGTTTTGCTACAGGAGCAAGGGCAACAGATCGCAGCATTTATGGAAATCTGCACCCGTTTGGGAGTCACACCAGCTGTGGCAGTGCAGCAGGAATACGAAATAGCGCTTCAGCGTGTGGCAGAGCCTGGGTCATTTAGAGCGTTCATTCATGGAGATCCCTGCCCAGACAATCTGTTCTACCATGCGCCCGATATGCGCCTGATTGATTTTGAATTTGCTCGGTTTGGGCATGCCTTCCGCGATGCACTGTATGGGCGGCTGCCGTTTCCTACCTGCTGGTGTGCGAATACCGTTCCAGCCGATGTGATCGACGCAATGGAGCAGGCCTATCAAGCGGAATTAGCGAATATCTGCCCAGAGGTTTTGGACAAACAGCGTTTTGAGCTGGAAGCATGCGCAATCACTGCTGCCTGGGCAATTGACAGCATGCAATGGCATCTCGATGAGGCCCTGAAGCAAGATCATGAATGGGGAATCGCAACCACTCGATCGCGGATTCTGACTCGCATTGAGGTCTTTTTAGCCACCGCCCACAATGCCAATCAGATGCCTGAACTCTGCAATACCTATGCGAAGCTGCTTGTCGAGCTTCAACAGCGCTGGCCCGAAACGCAATCACTACCACTTTACCCAGCATTTCGGAACGGCGCCGTAGCAGCGTAAGCATCTGCACGGGTTCGTTCCTACACTTCTTTGAGTTACGGTTCTTAGCAGGCGAACACAAGGTTCGCCCGTACGATTCGGCTGCGCTTAGGGCTGGCTTGGC
>JANLSE010000356.1:0-18616 GCA_031362265.1 Roseiflexaceae bacterium | reverse complement strand
TCAGGTGATGCACCACGTGATTCGATATTGGCAAGCGATGGCGGGTAGAAACGGTTATAGGCTACGAACATACTCTCTGGGCCATACCCAATCACGGTACGCAATGGGTTTGAGGTTATTAATGCAACCGCACCACCCGCTTGGTCATCGCCAAGCCAGATTAGCTTACGTACCAAACCGGTTGATTGGTCGACCTCAAGTAGACGCCCCATGCGCCCAAGATATGGCACTTCGCGTAGTTGCTCAAAGATTGGTGCATTCGAGAGGTTGAAGGTCACCAAGAAACCGCCCAACGCAATCGCCAGAACAATCTCGCCAATCTGGAGGTTCCGCCAGAGTTGAGCATGGGGTGATGCGGCATTGCGTGCGCGCCGCCAAGCCAGCGTCAGCAGGATGGTGAAGAAAATGAACAAGCCTGCCATACCGCCGATCCAGGGGCCACGGCTTTGAGTAAAGAAGATCGTCACCGCAGTCAGGATTCCAATCAATACCATGGCTGCGCCTTGGAGTTGAAGAAAGAGCCGTGAGGGGCCGGTGTTACGGCGCGTTAGGGAACAAACCAATCCATAGCCAATAGCTGCGAGAACCAATCCGGCGATCATCCAATATGGCCATTCTGGGCCGGGCCGATCTGGGATGGCGCGTGTCGTTTGGCCGCCGCTGGCCTCACCAAGTGCAAAGAATATCCCTACGAGAAATACATAGCTGAGTGCGATACCACCAAGCCAAGCAACGTTACGGATACGCTCGGATTGGTGTGGACGAAGTGCGGGAATGAGAAACATAAGGAATGCACTAACGAGTGAGCCTGGATAGACCCACCAATAGCGTATATCGGATGTTTGAACAACCGCCCCAAATTGGAGTGCAGCAAAAATAATCAGGAGAGATCCCACCACAAGCAGCACATACGCGAGGCTCCAGAGCCAATCTAAGCCTGGATCATCCGCTTGAGGAGCATTGCGAGCTGCACTGAGCGCTCCGATTGCTCGCGCTAATGCGAAGGGCAGCGTCAGAATCAGGTAGGCCGCAACAAAAATAGAATTGCCCATTGTTGAGGCTACTCGTGAGACAACATCCCCACGCCATGGGAGCGGATCGAGCTGGAAATGCTGGAGTAGACCGTATATGGCAGCTGGCAGGCTACCAAGCACCAGCACGGTCATCAGCCGTTCAAGTTGCTCACGAGTGCGTAGATGTGTGGCAATCAAGACACCCAAGAGGACATAGGAAAGATTGGTATAGGTGCCTTGCAATCGCTGGTATGAGCCCCAGAAGCTTGGGTATGGTGTGATCGAGGCAATGGTTGCGATTATGAATACGAGCACATACAGGCTCACCGGTAGCGCCATCGGGATGCTTGTAAATCGCTGCCGTGCGCTTGCTTGTTCAGTGTCAGTTGGTTTTTTCTTGTTCGTACCCGACACCTCAAGCGCACGAATAATCGCAGCTGCGAGCATGATGAGTACAATTGCACGCAGTGTTGTTGCTTTATCTGGTTCGAAATGGCGTGATGAGAGTAGGTTGAAATATGAGGGGATCAGTACGAGCGCCAATAGCCAGCCACCCTCAATGATACGCTCAGCCCATACGGTGATGCGGGATTGTCGTTGCACGTGGGACTCCATCATAAAAAAGCCAGCCAAGGGGAGCCCAAACTCCCGCGGTCTAATCTTGTCAGACCTCTTGACTGTTCGCGTCAATGTAGCAGTAAATGTAGGCCATGTCAATTTGATATCGCAGGCTAACCCATGGATGGACATGGTCATCAGTTAGGCAGGGCAACCGCAACATCAGTATGGATGCGTTGCAGTGTGTATTCGTAGTATTCTCGCTTACCCAGGTATCGCTTCTAGTGGTGTACGTTGTTTATAATGCGCGGAGCGTTCGAGCATTTCCTGTGCGCTGCGGCGGCTATGTTCGCTGATTGGTGTTCCATCAAGCATGGCTGCAATTTCTTCGATCCGTTGCTCAACACTAAGTTGGGTAACGGCTGTACGGGTACGTTCGGCACTAACAGCTTTGCTAATCGCATAGTGTGAATCACCAAATGCGGCAACCTGTGGCAAGTGGGTGATACAGATGACCTGGTGTTGTTCGCTAATACTCCAGAGTTTTTCCCCAACGACTGTTCCGGCGCGGCCGCCAACGCCAACATCAACCTCATCGAAAATCAGGGTTGGCACTTCGTCCACCTTTGATAGAATCGATTTGAGGGCAAGTAGCAAGCGCGCACTTTCGCCACCGGATGCGATTTTGGCAAGCGGTTTGAGTGGTTCACCGGGGTTAGGAGCCAGGAGAAATTCGATCCGATCAATGCCGGTTTTGTCGAAGGCATAACGGGCCACACCAACCGGCAGGCCCTGGGAATCTTCGATTCGTTCCAGGCTCACAGAGAACCGCACATGCGGCATGCCCAGATCGCGCATGGCTCCAATAATCGCCTTGGACAGCATCTCACCTACCGCACGACGGCGATTCGAGAGATCTTCGGCTTGTTTGCCTAAGGCAACGAGGAGTCGCTGTTCCTGGGCCTCTAGATCGTGTAGATGTTCGGCACTATGAGTTAAGCGGTCGATCTCAGCCTCGGCAGCATCACCGCGCGCCAGGATCTGTTCAACACTGCTACGATACTTGCGCTGCATATCACGGATCAGGGTTAACCGATCTTCGATCGCATCCAGCCGCCCTGGATCACTATCCAGCGTTTCGCGGTAAGCGCGAACGGCACCAGCCAAATCTTCTGCGCTATACAGCAGATCGCGGGCTTGCTCTGCGGTACGCTCAAGGCTGGAGTCAAGGCGTGCAAGCTCATCGAGTGCGGCACTGACTGCACCTAGCGCCTCGACTGCCGTGCGCGCACTGCGGCGTTGGGTTTCCTCTCCAGCATACAATATTGCGTAGGCGCCGCCGATCAGTTCGACAACACGTGTACGATTTTGCACCAGGCTTCGCTCACGTAGGAGATCTGCTTCTTCTCCAACCCGAAGCTTGGCGGACTCAAGGTCTTCTAATAGAACTTTTAGTTCCTCGATTCGCTCGGCACGGCTCGCAGCTGCACGGCGTAGAGCGGCAAGTTCCTCGCGTACATGCCGTAATTCGCCTACCTGCGTTGTGACTTGCTCGCGGCGCACAACGAGACTTCCATACCGATCGAGCATGTCACCATGCGTTCGTGTATTAAAGAGTGTCAATCCCTCATGCTGGCCATGAATATCAACCAGAAGCCCGCCAACCTCGCGTAAAATGGCACTGTTGACAGCGCGCCCATTGATACGTGCGACACTACGGCCGCTCTCACGGTTGATCTCGCGAGTCAGGATGAGTTGATCTTCTTCCTCATCCCATAGGCCATACTCATTCAGTGTTGGGATGAGTTGAGGGTGTTCGGCAATACTAAAAACCCCTTCAATACGTGCCCGCTCGGCACCGGCACGTACGAAGGTTGGATCGGTACGCTCGCCACGTAACGTTCCGAGGGCATCAATGATGATCGACTTACCTGCGCCGGTTTCACCGGTGAGCACATTGAACCCTTGGCCGAGGCGCAGATTGAGACGCTCGATAATGGCGAAGTCGCTGATATTCAGCTCGAGCAGCATAGACGTGCCGTCTGACCTTCAGTGTATATACGGTTCCAGTGCCCATTGTACCACACTGTTGTAGGTGAATCAACGGATTACGAACAAAAGAGCTAAGTATAGCGCAAGAACGCAAGAACGCAAGAACACAGCGTATGGCTGTTTTGCACTATGCGTTGTGCGCTCTTGCGCTGGGTTATAGCTGTGGGCTTTTGACGCCGTGATCGAGAATGATTCGGCGGGCATACAACAAGCGTTGAATGGCAGTGATATGTGATAAGACGCCAACCAGAATAGTGGCCCATTCGAGCAGGCCGATTGTTGGATAGATTGGCTGGATGGCCATACCAAATAACAGCATGCCGAGCTTCTCCTGGCGGCCAGCAAAACCAACGTTACAGTTTTCGACCAGGCCGGTGGATTCTGCACGCGCCCGCACATAGCTGGCCATGAGCATTCCAACAATTGCGAACATGGCCCAGCTTGAGGCAACCGCGCCACTGAGCATGATACCAAACAGAATGAAGAACTCAGCATAGCGATCTGTCACATGGTCGAACACGGTGCCATAGGGGTTTGCAGTTCCGCCAGCACGGGCTGTTGCACCATCGAGCACATCCGCGAAGCCCATAAGCAGAATGAAGAAAATACCCCACCAGAATGCCGCACGTGACGTCACATAGGCGGCTACTGCTGCTAATACCAGGCTGATCAGTGTGAGCATATCTGGTGTTAGGCCAATCCGCAGGCAGATACGCCCAAGTGGGATGGTTGTTTGCTCATACAGTGAGCGATAGCGAGCGAGAATCGGCATCATGGGTGGTTCTCCTATCTAGCGATGGCTTCATCAAAGAGCGGGTACCCTTGGGTGCAGGGAGATAGAGTGCAGTTGAGCAACATTCGATACTCACAAACTCAGGGTGAGCAGTGTATCCTATTCTAACGCACACTGCGTTTATATGTGCAGTAGGCTAATCGCGCGGCGCTCGACTTCGGCCAAGGTGATTGGCGCGTCAGGGCCAGTATGTTCGATCCAGATCGATGCAGTGGCAGAGCCAGTACACCCGGCAGCATAGAGGTTAGAAGGGTCGCGCAGGTAGGCATGGAGGAAGCCGGCCATGTAGGTATCGCCCGCTCCGGTCGGATCGCGTGCGTCGGTCGGGAAAGGTGGGATGATATACTGGTCAGTGCCATTATCGATCACAGATCCGGCTTCGGCAAGGGTAACGATTGCGATCGCGCAGCCTAGAGCACGCAAGCGGCGAGTCGATTCGGCTGCATCAAGGCGCGGATCTATGCCAGTAATGACATACGCCTCGATTTCATTCGCTTTGATAACATGGAACTGTTGCGCAAGGGTAGCAAAGTAATCGGGCAGGAAGTGCTCGATTCGCCCGTCTGCGTTGATTCGGCGCAATAACCCTTGCGGGTCGAGCAGCAAGGGTGCATTGGTCATAGCGCGAATCCGGGTTATGAGTTCGGGTGGCGTTTCCTGTAAGATCGGTGCGATTGTTACTGCCTGGGCTTGGGTAATAATAGTAGGAATATGTGTGATTGGATCAGCTACTCCTAATACATCAAGTGTACGATTGCCGCGTGCGTCGTAAATCAGGCTGAAGCCGCCAGTTTCGGCACATAGCTCTACATGGGGGGCAATACCGTAATGTGTGATATCGGCAGTGAAGCGCGTTTCATAATCAGCGCCAATCCGGCCAACGAGGGCAGTATGATGCCCGAGGCGTGCCAACGCAAGGCAGCCATTTGTGGAACCCCCAGAAAGCACCCGTTCTCCGGTCGTGATAACAGGGGTCTTGATATAGTCATAAACCGGGTTGCCAAATGAAATAATCATCCTGGTTCCTGGTAGTAAGCGATGGAACGATAGAACAGTGGAACGCCTAGAGCATTGGAGCATTGGAGCCGGGTACCAGACCGGGGTGCCAGACCCAGAGGGTGCCCCGTCCTGGTACCCCGGTGTAGCTTGTGAGCGTCACCCTGTCCCCGTGTCTTCTCGTCTCCGTGTCTTCTCGTCTCGTATTTCCTAGCGATTATTGATCCACTCAAAGAATTCTTGCAACTTCTCTTCGGTATGGAATGCGATAGTGATACGTAACTCACGATCACTACGGCTTAGGCTCACGGGAGTGCTTAACAGTTGTTCGAGCGTTCGACGCACTTCCTCATCGTCGGGTGAGATGGTGCGTGCGAGTGGTTGTGGCTTGATACTTGGATTCTGGGCTGGTTGTGGGCTGGCGTTGGATGGGGAAGCACTGGCTGGGTTTCCACGTAACATTGTGAGCGCAAGCTGGGCATTGCCTGCATGCTCAATGAGTAAATCGGCGAGACGCTCACTCGCACGAACACTGAGATCGTGTTGTGTGATTGTCTGGAGCATGTTGCGCTGGTATTCGGGTTGTTTGGTTTTAAGAATAGCACGCCCATGCCCTGCACTGATCTTTCCTTCAAGCACAGCTGCTTGTACATCCGGATCAAGTTGTAGTAAACGGCGTGTATTGGCAATAGCCTCTCGGCTACCCTTCCCCATGCGCTTGGCAATCTCCCCATCGGTCAGCCCAAAGTCATCAACGAGTGATTGATATGCGCGCGCTTCTTCAAGTGCATTGAGATCGGCCCGCTGGATATTCTCAATCAGAGCTAGCTCAAGTATTTGCTGAGCGGCGGCCTCACGAACAATAACGGGCACTTGGATGAGCCCTGCCTGTTGTGCAGCGCGCCAGCGGCGTTCCCCGGCAATAAGCTCGTAGCCATCGGGCTTGCTACTGACAATTAGTGGCTGAATGAGGCCATGCTCATGGATCGAGGCCGCCAGCTCTTCTAGTGCTTGTGGCTCGAATTGGGTGCGCGGCTGGCGCGGGTTTGGCCGAATCTCACCAATTGGCACTTCGCGGAGTGCTGGTGCTCCTTCGGCTTGTGGCTGGGCGCTGAAGAGGGCGTCAAGCCCGCTTCCCAGGCCGCTACGTCGTCGGTTCATGCGCTTTTCTTTCGCTTTTCGATACGCTCAAGCAACTCGATTGTGAGTGCAGCGTAGGCCATGGCAGCTCGGCTGGTTGGATCATATTCAGCCAACGCTTGCCCATAACTCGGAGCTTCACTAGCACGAACACTGCGTGGGATGAGGGTATTACAAATTTGTGCTGGAAAGTAGCGCCGTACTTCCATGACGACCTGCTGAGCTAAGTTAGTTCGACCATCATACATTGTCATGGCCACTCCTAAAATGCTCAAGTGGCGATTGAGCCTTTCGCGCACACGGTCGATCGTGCCTTTGAGTTGTGCTAATCCTTCAAGTGCTAGGTATTCACACTGTAATGGGATGAATACTTGTGTGGCAGCACAGAGTGCATTAATAGTGAGCAACCCCAGGGAGGGTGGGCAATCGATCAGAATAATGTCGTACTTCCCATGGAGCATCGCTAGCCCAGTAGCCATGCGCCATTCGCGGCGCTCCACACTCGCAAGCTCAACCATGGCGCCAGCAAGGTTTTCATCGGCTGGCAGCAGATCAAGATTCTGGCGACCAGTAGGCATGATGATCTCGTCGACAGGAATTTCACCAAGCAGTAAATCGTAGGTCGTGGCACGCAGGTTGCGCTTGGTGATTCCTAAACTTGTGGTTGCATTGCCCTGTGGATCGCAATCAATCAACAACACGCGTCGCTCATGGCGGGTACATTCATATGCCAGATTAATGGCAGTTGTCGTTTTACCAACCCCGCCTTTTTGGTTGGCGAGCGCAATGATCTGTGGTTGTGAAGAATCGTGTTTCACGTGTTACACCTGTATGGCTGGCGGGGCTAGTATACCATATTGGCATGGCAGTCCATGGTTACAATTGCCTGACGTGAAGCGCTGGTTCTGCAAAAAACGTAATTCCGCTCAGCGTGTACGCTGGCTTAATATTGTCATTCAATGAGGTACTGTGCTTTACAGCTAAGACGAGGTTTCAGAAGCGGACATCTTACGTTACCGCTTCAACTGAATGTGCGCTCTGGAGTTTCCTGAAGCCATATGCAGAATGCTGATACAAACAGTGTAAAGGAGCTACGAACCTTGCCCGAAGCACAACCAAGCTCTTTGCGCCTTTGCATTTTTTGCGCCTTTGCGTTCATGCTTGAAAAGACAAACACAGTAAAGTGGTTACGAATCTTGTCTAACGAACTATATAGTTAGTTCACATGGGGGCTTGACAACCCCCCAACTCACCCACTATAGTGACACAACCTATTACCGCGTGGCTTGGTGGCCATGCGTATAACACAAGCGATATCATAATGCCAGATAAACTCGTGATCGTTGAGTCGCCTGCGAAGGCTAAGACGATCCAGAAATACCTTGGGCGCGGTTTCCGCGTCGAGGCATCCATGGGCCATGTCCGAGATCTCCCGAAGAGCGATTTGGGTGTCGATATTGAGCATAGCTTCCGCCCAGCCTATCAGGTTTCACCTGGCAAGGAGAAGGTTGTTGCGTCGCTTAAGAAATCGGCGCGTGAGGCTGAGGCTGTCTATCTTGCGACTGACCCAGATCGTGAGGGAGAGGCGATTGCTTGGCATATCACCCAGGCTGCCAATATCCCGCGTAACACGCCAGTCTTCAGGGTGGAGTTCTCGGAAATCACCCGTAATGCTGTCCAACAGGCGATTGCCAACCCACGCCAGATCGACACGAATCTGGTGGATGCACAACAAGCACGCCGTGTATTGGATCGGCTTGTTGGTTATAAACTCTCACCACTCCTTTGGGATAAAGTGAAGCGTGGGCTCTCCGCCGGGCGTGTCCAATCTGTCGCAGTACGTATGGTGGTTGAACGTGAACGGGAAATCGAAGCCTTTGTGCCACAGGAATACTGGACGATTGAGGCCGATCTGTTGAAGCGAACTACTGAGCGCCGTGCGCGTGATATGTTTCGCGCCGTGCTGATCGAGCGCGCGGGTAAGAAGCTCGATAAGTTTGCAGTTAGTAATCAGGAGCAAGCTCAGACAATTGTGGATGATCTGGCGGGTGCCGATTATATTGTGCGTTCGATTGTTCGTAAGGACAAGCGCCGTTCCTCTGCGCCCCCCTTTACAACCAGTACATTGCAGCAGGAAGCTGGGCGTAAATTAGGCTTCTCGGCCAAGCGTACTATGATTGTCGCTCAGCAACTCTATGAGGGCGTTAATATTGGTGGCACGGAAGGTACAGTTGGGCTGATCACCTATATGCGAACAGATAGTTTCAGCGTTTCACGTGAGGCTCAGGAAGAGGCGCGTGAGGTTATTCGCGAACGCTATGGTGCAGAATATATACCAGAAAAACTGCCGGTCTATCGCACTAAAACGAAAGGGGCACAGGAGGCTCACGAAGCTATTCGTCCAACATCAAGCCAGCGTGCGCCAGATGCGCTACGGGCGAAGTTGAGCCCGGAGCAATTTCGCCTGTATGATCTGGTCTGGAAGCGCTTCTTGGCCAGCCAGATGGCGGACGCGATTTTCGATAGCACAACAGTTGATATTGCGGCAGGCGCACAACTGAAGTCACTAGCCGACGCTCCCTACACATTCCGCGCCACAGGCAGTATTCTTAAGTTCCCTGGATTCCTGGCCGTCTACAATGTCAGCCTTGATGAAGGTGAGGAAGATGAGGATAGTGAGCGCCGCCTGCCACCATTGGCTGAGCGTGAGCCGCTCGATTTGGCTCAGTTGCTCCCGATTCAGCATTTTACCGAGCCGCCGCCGCGCTTTACTGAAGCAAGCCTGGTCAAAGAGCTAGAGCGCCTGGGGATTGGGCGCCCTTCAACTTATGCGCCAACGATCTCGACCATTATTGATCGTGAATATGTGGAACTGACCGAGAAGAAACTACTGCCAACATCACTCGGTCGAGTCGTAACCGACTTACTTGTCGAACATTTCGCCAGTATTGTGGATTATAGCTTTACCTCCGCAATGGAACAGCAACTCGATGATATTGCTGAGGGTGAGAAGAAGTGGGTGCCTGTCCTCCAAGCATTCTATGTGCCATTTGAGCAAACACTCGCTGCTGCACAAATTAGTATGCGCAATGTTAAGCGTGAAGAGATACTGACCGACCTGATTTGCCCGAAGTGTAATGAAGGTGGGCTGGCTATTAAGTTCGGGCGCAATGGCGAGTTTCTAGCCTGCAATAAGTATCCCGATTGCCAGTTCACAAGTGATTTTCATCGCGATGGCGAGGGCAAGATTATCCTGGATGCTGCTGCAACGCCTGAACTGAGCGATGTGGAATGCAACCTGTGTGGCAAGCCGATGGTTATCAAGAAGAGTCGCTTTGGGCCGTTCCTAGGGTGTAGTGGCTACCCAGAATGTGCCAATACCCGTCGCCTCGGGAAGGATGGGAAGCCAGCACCACTGCCTGAATCGACCGGTGTTGGCTGCCCGAAGTGTCAACAGGGCGAATTACTGAAACGGCGCGGCAAATTTGGGCGGCCCTTCTATGGATGTAACCGCTATCCGAAGTGCGATTATCTCGTGAATGAGTTGAGTGAAGTTGCAAGTTATGTCCATGATCCGAATGCGCCTGCGACATCAGTGCCAGCGAAGAAGGCTGCAACCGCCAAAACAAGCAAAACGGCTACCGCGAAGACAACTGCTGCTAAAACCAGCAAAGTAACAACGACAAAGAAGACTGCCGTAGCCAAGAAACCGGCAGCAGCCAAGAAAAACACTGCGCCAGCAGTTGCGCGCCGTAAGGCTTCGTAGGCTACGGTACACTCTTTTAGAGAACTGGGCTTAGTGCGGCACTTGTGACCTAAGTGTTCGCGAAGCGGTGGAGGCCAATCATGCTTACCTCTGGTCTGCTCTTGAATGGGCGATATCAGATCGTACGCATGATTGGCATAGGTGGTATGGGTGCTGTCTATGAGGCACTCGATCTTCGTCTCAACACAACTGTTGCCCTCAAGCAGACGATATTGTCGGCTCAAGAGGGAGCTAGCTTTGAGCGCGAAGCGCAGATTCTAGCGAGGCTGCGGCACCCATCTCTACCAGTCGTGAGTGATTACTTTACCGAGCAGCATGGCCAATTCTTGGTTATGCAATATATCTCCGGTTTAGAATTAGCAACACTCATTCAACAACATAATGCTTCTTTGCCACTCCCCGATATTCTACGCTGGGCTGATCAGATACTGGATGTGCTTGGCTACCTACACCACCAAGATCCTCCTGTTATCCATCGCGATATTAAGCCGCATAATCTGAAGCTAACTGCCGAAGGCACTATCGTATTGTTGGATTTTGGCCTTGCCAAGCAAAATCGTATGGTAAGTATGCGCACCCTCGGCCCATCTAGCATATTTGGTTACACCCCACAATATGCCCCACTTGAGCAAATCCAGGGCAGCAGTACCGATCAGCGCAGCGATTTCTATAGCTTTGGCGCAATACTTTTACGCTTTAGCGTACTAACACAAAATCTAGTGCCCTCCAATACCATCCTGCTAGCTTAACCTAACCCACAGTACCATAGTATGTATGGACTGTGGGTTAGGTTGTTTCACTCCGAAACCCTGCCATAATTGGAGCAATTCAATCGTTCTATACGCTCGAATCTCTCATTCAACAGGGAACTATGCAATATATTACAATATTTATTCAACGCCGCATCCTGCTTGTTGCAACCACAGGCTTTGTGATTGGTTGTATACTAGTTGCGTGGACATTAGCGCAGATACTGAGTGATAGCGGCACAAATCAGGTGGCAGTAGCGGCTGATCAGATGCCACTTGATAGTACAGTAGAGGTAGATGCGCCACTTGAGCAGATACCAACAGCACCTACTACACTGATAGTGTATGTTACTGGCGCTGTTGTTGCGCCTGATGTGTATCAGTTGCCAGCAGGTGCACGGCTCAAAGATCTTGTTGTGGCGGCAGGTGGGTTACTATCCGATGCGGATGCGCAATCGATCAATCTGGCTGCGCCACTCAGCGACGCTGATCATGTGCATGTAGCACATCTTGGGGAAATTGACACGCTTGCTACGCCGCTTGCTAGTAGCGCTGAATCGTCGGATATTGCTGGATCTAGTGCCCTGATCAATCTGAATAGCGCCAGTGCGGCAGATCTGGATGCACTGCCAGGGATTGGGCCAGCACTAGCGGAGCGCATTATTGCATATCGTACCGAACACGGCTTGTTTGCAAGCATTGATGATCTTGCTAATGTGAAGGGGATCGGCCCAGCTCTGATTGAGAATATTACCCCACTGATTACGCTTGGCTCCTGAGATAGAGAAGCACTAACGTACCAACAATGCTCTGTGTCTCAGTATTCTCTGTGATGAAGAACATACGTAACCATGAAACGTACAACCTGATTGAGGAGCATATACATGCGTAGAACCAAAATCGTCGCCACGATCGGGCCATCATCGCGGAGTCCCGAGATGATTGGGCGCTTGCTCGAAGTGGGAATGGATGTTGCTCGGTTGAATTTCTCGCATGGTTCGTTTGAAGATCATGCGGCGTGTATTGCTACTCTGCGTGAGGTTGCCCGTCTAGCGGGGCGGCCACTGGCTATTCTTCAGGACCTACAAGGGCCTAAAATCCGCACTGGAACACTTCAGAATGGGATTCCAGTGCTGCTCAAAGCTGGTGAATCGTTTACGATTACCACACAAGAGGCAATCGGAACTGCCGAAGGTGTTAGTACAACCTATGAGGCGCTACCGCACGACGTTCGAACCGGTGATCGAATCCTAATCTCAGATGGCCTGATCGAACTGCGCGTGCTTTCAATTGTAGGTAAAGAGGTGCGTACCGAGGTTGTGTTTGGTGGTGAGCTACGTGAAAAACAAGGTATCAATTTACCTGGCGTGAATGTAAGCTCTCCGGCTCTGACGCCAAAAGATGCTGCGGATCTTAAGTTTGGCCTTGCTCAGGGTGTTGATTATGTTGCGTTGTCGTTTGTGCGGCGTGCATCGGATATCGACGATATCAAGCGCCGGATTGCAGCGGCGGGTAAGGCAACTCCAGTCATCGCTAAGATTGAGAAGCCTGAGGCACTCGCGGACATGCCTGCTATTCTCGAAAAAGCTGATGGCCTCATGGTTGCACGTGGCGATCTGGGTGTGGAAATGGCACCAGAACAAGTGCCAGTTGTACAGAAGCAGCTCATTGAGGCCTGTAATACAGCTGGTAAACCCGTAATCACCGCTACACAGATGTTGGATTCAATGATTCGCAACCCGCGGCCAACCCGCGCAGAAGCCAGTGATGTGGCAAATGCAATCATTGATGGCACAGATGCGGTTATGCTCAGTGGAGAGACTGCCAGTGGCGCATTCCCAATCGAGTCGATCCAGATGATGGCGCGGATTGCCGAGGCGGCCGAGGCCAGTGGACGCCATGGCGATCATCACGAGACAAGCCGCTGGGTCGTACCACATGCTGCCGATATGGCAACGGCCATGAGCTCAGCAGCATGTGCAATTGTGCGCGTATTGCCAGTACATGGAATTGTCGCATTCACAAAGAGTGGCCGCACTGCACAGCTCGTCTCACAGCAACGCCCATCCGTGCCGATCTTTGCATTTACACCCGAAGAGGATGTCTATCGGCGGCTGAATCTGATCTGGGGTGTGGTGCCCATGATGGTAGATTATGTTGATCGGCTTGACGATTTGAGTGACCGTGTGAGTGAGCGCTTGCTCTACGCGGGGTATGCTACGAGTGGTAGCCAGGTAGTGATGACTGGTGGGCACCCAATTGCCGCACATGGCGCAACCAATTTCGTTAAAGTCATTCAGATCTAATTGAACCAACTCGTTTTTGGGGTATTGCTCATCTGGATCTTAATTGTTAGTGTGATATTCTAGGTGCAGAGTAGAGGCTATGTCTTCATCGAGGTGAAGTGTGGAATTAGCGATCGGGTTGATTGTCTTTGCATTAGTGCTCATTTTTAGTGGCCCATCATGGGCGGCACAGCTTGGTAGCGTCATCATGCGGGCTATACGTGCCGCCCGACGAACAGACCAGCCGTTACCTAAATCCTCGATACATACCGAGAAATAGGTTTGAGATGAAGATAGCAACGCTTACTCTGTTGCTGTTTGCCATACAGCAAATTCCCGCTCCGCAAGCATTGGTCGATGAACAGACCCGCAATGCACTGCTGGCACTGGCCATGGGGCTTGCGATCTTCTCGAGTAGCTTGGCGCTAGGAATAGCCTTTGGTATTCGCCGCCGAATCGACCAGATCGCTGGGCCGCCGGAAGATGAGGATGATTGAGCAATGAAGCATTGAAGCATTGAAACCGGGAAGCGAAAAATCAAGAACTATAGAACCAAGAACCTACTGGAACCGCAGAACCGCAGAACCGCAGAACTGAACAAGAGAACAAGAGAACAAGAGAACAAAAGAACCGAGAGTTGCTCCATCGTTCCATCATCGTACTGGCGAACCTTGTGTTCGCCCGCGCTAAGAACTCACAAGAACCGAGAACCGAGGACTAGGAATCGCTCCAACGTTCCAACGCTCCAACGCTCCAACACTCCAACGTTCTATCGTTCCAGCGCTCTGCGCTCTGCGCTCTGCGCTTTGCGCTCCAATGCTTCAATGCTTCGCTGCTTGACCCTGAATGAGCTCCCACGCCCGCAGTACATGATGCTCCTCGGTGCGGGTTTGCCCAATATTGACACGAATAGCATAACGGCCAGCAAGCTTGGTTCCGGTGAGGTAGATTTCGCCGGCTGAGTTAAGCTTCTCAAGGATCTGCTGTGTGGCAATATCACCATCACGATGACGGATACAAATCAGCGTTAGCGAGGGTGGTGCCGCTAGCTCAAAGCGATCATCAGCGCGCACCCAGGCTATGAACTGATCGGCCAGGGCGACGTGTTGGCGGATGAGTTCCTGTAACCCCGCTACTCCATAATGGCGAATCACAAACCAGAGCTTGAGGGCGCGGAATCGCCGACCAAGTGATACCTGCCAATCGCGGTAATCGATCACGGCACCGGAAGCAGTTGCTGCGTTCTTAAGGTATTCTGGCAAAATAGTAAGTGTGTCGATTAGTGCTTTACGATCGGCAACATAGAAGCAGGTGCAGTCGAAGTTGGTGAACATCCATTTGTGTGCATTGAAACAGTAGCTATCTGCCAATTCTAACCCTACCTGCATTGGGCGATATTCTGGGCAGAGTGCTGCTGTACCGGCCCATGCGCCATCCACATGCAACCAGATGCCGTGCTCGCGACAGATTCGCCCAATCTCGGGTATTGGGTCAACAGCTCCCGATGAGGTTGTACCGATTGTCGCACAGACGAAACATGGTATGAGTCCGGCAGCCTTATCGGCGATGATCTGCCGTTCAAGCTCAGCAGCATCCATACGAAACCCAGCATCCACCCCAATAAGGCGCAAGTGATCGCTGCCAATCCCAGCAATTTTAGCGCCCTTCTCAATCGAGGAATGGGCCTGTGTTGAGGTATAGGCAACCAGCCGCCCATCACAGCCATGCGCGTTCGATCCGAATTGTGTAGCGCGCTCACGGCCTGCTAACAGGGCGCACAGAGCGGCGCTTGACGCTGAATCCTGAATGACGCCGCCGCCAGCGCCACTTGAGTGAAACTGTTCTGGCAGACCAAGCATTTCGATCAGCCAATCTAGCACATGTGTTTCGAGTTCGGTACAGGCTGGGCTTGTGGCCCAGATCATGCCCTGCACCCCAAGCCCAGCCGAGAGGAGTTCACCTAAAATCGATGGGCCGCTTGTATTGGCTGGGAAGAATGCAAAGAACGATGGCGACTGCCAGTGTGTTATTCCTGGCATGATGATTCGTTCAACATCGGCCAGCATTGCCTCGAATGGTTCACCGGCTACTGGTGGGTGGGCTGGCAGCTGAGCGCGTACTTCGCCAGGATCAACCTGCGCCAATACGGGGTAACGCTCGACACCCTCCAGGTAATTGGCGATCCAATCGATAAGGGCGTGCCCATGGCGGCGAAATTCTTCGGGGGGCATGTGAGTTTGTGTCATTGAAATGTCCGTGTGTATGAAGCAATGAAGCAATGAAGCCGGGTACCCTTTGGGTGAAGCATTGGAGCCGGGTACCAGACCCAAAGGGTGCCCCGGTGTAGCATTGGAGCATTGGAGCAATGAAGCACGTGAGAGTTGAACTGAGTCTTCTTGTTCCTTTGTTCTTTGTTCTCTTGTTCAGTTCTGCGGTTCTTGGTTCTGCGCTCTGCGCTCTGCGCTTTCTGCTTCAATGCTTCAATGCTTACTGAAGTCCCGTCACTAATCCTGCATATTTTTCGGCTAATACACGTGCTTGGTCATCGCTGGTACCTTCGGCAATGATATGGAAGAATGGGCCATCGGGGTCGGGCAGGATCAATACCCATTCAGCACCAAGATCGATTTTAACTCCATCGACCTGTTCGAGGCGCCGATCCTGGTATTGTTGATTTAGAATTCGCATGACCTTGCCTTTGTGTTCCCACCGGCATGGAACACGTGCTGAGCTCATATGGTAGCGTGGTAGATCGCGCACAACATCTGCGAGTTTCACGCCTCGTAATGCCAGCAACTCGAGCACTTTAACGGTTGCAAATAAGCCATCGGCATGAGGGCCAAAACTAGGGAAGATATAGTTACCGGTTCCATCACCAAGCAGCAACATATCACGGTTTGCATGGGCAGTGCGCATGAGTGCAGCAAGTGTCGCGCGGGTACGGATGATTTGGCCGCCATAGCGCGCTGCAATCTCCTCAAAGGCGCGTGGTGCGGTTACTGGCACTGCAACTGTTCCACCACCAGCTACCGCCATTGAGAGCGCTGTCAGAGCCGCTAGCGCTTCCATGCCAGGTAGACGACGCCCTTCATTATCGATCAGGGAAATCCGCTCGCCACCACTATCGAGCCGCACCCCCATGGTTGCACTAAGCACCGGGGTAATGCGCGATAGTTTGTCCATGCCCTCCTCAAAAGCTTCTGGCGTTTGGAAGATGCGTGTGTCATCAATATTCGCATTAAGCTCCACAACAACGATCTCTAGGCGGCGCAAAATTGCGGGCAAAATCGCAGCCGCATTGGCGCTGGCATAGTCAATAACCAGGTTTATTGTGCGGGCGATAAGTTTCCGCGCTTCGGGCCGCAAGGCCTGCACAAATGCATCACTATACAACTGTTCGACCCGATCGGCTCTGACGATCCGCCCAATCTCTTCGAGATACACCCGCCGATAATCCTCGCGAAAGAAGACGCTCTCTACTTTACGCTCGGTTGTGCTATCGATATCCAGCCCTTCTGAGTCGAAGAACTTAATATCAACCACACGGCCATCGGCTGGTGAGAGCCGCACATGCACGCCACCCGATGCGCCCCGTAGTTTGGTAATATAACGCGCCACCGGGATCGGGACACTATCGAGATCGATGGCATGTACGCCAGCTGAGGGTAGCCCAGCAACCATTGCGCGTTTCAACATGCGGGGTGTGTAGTGGGCATCACGATTGATTGTCACATCTGTGCCAAGCGGTAGGGTTGCGCCAAATGCAGCACCCAGCCGCGCGCAAAACTCCGGAGTTAAGTCGATATTCACCAGGCCCGAAATACCGTGGCGCCCAAACAACACCCGCCGCCCTTGCGAGCCCCAGATGATACTACTACTGATCGTTGCGCCTTCATCAACTTCTTTGGAAGGCCAGATTTTGACATTGGCGCCAATCACCGCGCCAGCATTAATGATTGTTTGATCCCCAACAACGGTGCCCTCAAACAAGACTGCGCGGCTTTTAATATTGCATTGGCGTAACACAATCGCGCCGCGTAGCTCGGCACGTTCACCAATATATGAATTACGCCAGACAATCGATCGATCGATCGTGGCACGCTCATCGATAATTGTATAATCGCGAATAACCGAAGGGCCATAAATAATTGCGCCACGCTTGATCTTCGCGCCATGGCCGAGGTAGACCGGCCCATGGAACTGTGCATCGGGTGCGATTTCGGCATCGCCATCAACCCAAACCTCATCGAAGATCTGGTGCCCAACACGCGGCAATTTCACCTTCCCAGAAAGGTAATCGCGGTTGGCACGCATATATTCCTCGATCGTGCCAACATCCGTCCAGTAGCCATCGGCAATATAGCCAAACAATGCGTCGCCAGCACGCAACATCTTTGGGAACACATCCTTCGACCAATCGGCTGGTTTGCCTTTCTCAATATAGCGGAACACATCTGGCTCAATAATATAGATGCCAGTGTTCACCGTATCGGAGAAGACCTCACCCCAGCTTGGTTTTTCGAGAAACTGGCGTACCGCTCCACGCTCATCGATGATAATCACACCATACTCAAGCGGGTTTGGTACACGGGTGAGCGTAACGGTCGCTTTGGCCGATTTAGCGCGGTGATAATCCAGCACCTGTGTGAGGTTGAAATCGGTCAGCGCATCACCAGAAATAACCACAAATGGCTCATCTTGGAGTAAATGGGCAGCATGGCGCACGCTCCCGGCTGTACCAAGTGGTTGCTCCTCAAGCGAATATTCAATCTGCACGCCATAACCCGAACCATCACCAAACTGATCTTGAATAGCATTCGCCAGATACTGGATCGTAACCACCAATTCGGTAATGCCATGCATTTTGAGCAGTTCGATGATATGTGCCATGACCTGCCGATCAACAATTGGTACCATCGGCTTGGGTCGATTGATCGTTAAAGGGCGTAGGCGAGATCCCTCACCACCAGCCATAACCACTGCTTTCATGAGACCTACCTCTCCACCTACACGGTGGGATTGACCAGATGCGTTGGGCGTTGGCCAGTGAGCGCCATGCGAACCTGTTCACAAGCTTGGATTTGCATCCGTAGCACACACTCCTTTGTATAGGAGGCGATATGGGGAGTGCAAATGGTATTGGGTAGTGAATAGAGCGGGTGATTGGCGCTGGTTGGCTCAGAATCATACACATCGATACCTGCACCAGCAAGATGCCCACTCCGCAGCGCGTCGACAAGTGCAGCTTCATCGACAATACTCCC
>JANLSE010000718.1:0-10863 GCA_031362265.1 Roseiflexaceae bacterium | reverse complement strand
TTCGATTGAGGTACAAGCCGCCGGATTGTAATCCGTGCGGTTACTGACGACAATGCAAGAGGAAGCATGGAATATACGCGCAGACTGAGCCGTTACCTCCGCCCATACTGGAAATGGGCTGTATTGGCACCATTATTAATGGCGCTCGAAGTTGCAATGGATTTGATGCAGCCACGGTTGGTGCAGCAGATTGTGGATGAGGGCATTGCTCGCGGTGACCTTGATTTTGTTGTGCGAACCGGGCTGCTCCAACTTGGCGTTGCGGTGGTAGGGATGCTTGGCGGTGTGGGCTGTGGTGTCTTCGCGATCATGGCAGGCCAGTATTTTGGTGCCGATCTACGCAGCGCCTTGTTTCGCAAGGTTCAAGCGCTGTCGTTTGGGAATCTTGATCGCCTGGAGACAGGTGGATTGATCACACGTCTGACCAATGATGTCACCCAGGTGCAGGAGCTTGTCATGATGCTACTACGCATCATGGTACGAGTTCCCTTGCTCTTGGCTGGTAGCCTGATCATGGCGGTGATCACCAGCCCAGAGCTGGCCTGGATTTTCCTGGTGCTTATTCCGGTTGTGCTGGCCACACTGGCATGGATCATTAACACGACCTTCCCGATGTTTGGCGAGGTGCAGCGCCGCTTAGATGCGCTTAATACAGTAATGCAGGAAAACCTGGCTGGTGTACGCGTCGTCAAGGCATTTGCGCGTGCCGCCGAGGAGATTCGGCGCTTTCGTGGTGCGAATGACCGCTTGATGGATCAGAATATGAAGGCGGTACGGATCAGTGCAGTGGCGATGCCAATGATGATGGCTGTACTCAATACCGGGGTTGTTGCGGCAATCTGGTTTGGCGGCGTGCGTGTGAATCTCGGCAGCTTGCAAGTTGGCCAACTGATTGCTTTTATCAACTATCTCACACAAACACTCATGTCGCTTATGATGATTAGCATGCTGGTGATGCGTTTTGCCCGTGCAGAAGCATCAGCCGAGCGTATTCATGAAGTGCTGAATAATACACCCGATATTTTGCCATCTGCTATTTCAACAGGAATACCAATCCAGGCCGGGCGTGTTCGCTTTGAGGATGTACATTTTAGCTATGCTCGTGATGGAAGTAACCCTGTGTTGCAGGGGATCAGCTTTACCGCTGAGCCGGGGCAGACAGTCGCGTTACTTGGTGCAACGGGTGCTGGCAAATCGAGCCTGGTGAATCTCATACCACGTTTTTATGAGCCAACTGGTGGCCGTGTGATGATAGATGGGATTAATGTTCATACAATCGATGAGTCGATACTACGTGATACTGTTGGTATTGCCCTCCAGGAATCGATCCTGTTTAGCGGCACCATCCGCGATAACATTCGTTATGGGCGTGTTGAAGCGAGTGACGCAGAGGTTGTTGCCGCGGCGAAGATGGCACAAGCCGATCATTTTATTCGCGGTTTTCCCGATGGCTACGACTCGATTGTTGGCCAGCGTGGCGTCAATCTCTCAGGTGGCCAGAAGCAGCGAATTGCGATTGCGCGTGTACTGCTAACCCATCCAAGTGTACTGATCCTTGATGACAGTACCAGCGCTGTTGATGTCGAAACCGAAGCAAAGATTCAGGCTGCGCTGGCCGAATTGCCAGAACGCCAGACACGGATTGTTGTGGCGCAGCGTATTAGCACGGTACTCAGCGCAGACACGATTCTGGTGCTTGATGATGGGCGCATTGCGGCGCAGGGAACGCATCAGGAACTGCTGGCTACCAGCCCAATCTACCAAGAAATATACTATTCTCAAATGGATAATGGAGCGATTATTCATGACTGATCGACGTAACTCGCCAACTCAAAGTACCAATGACCCGCCGCCGCTGATGGGGCGCTTCGGCCCTCATATGCGCCAGATGGGTAAAATCGAACGCGCGAAGGATACACGTGCCACGATCCGCCGCCTGTGGGGCTACCTGCGCCATCAACGGATTGCGTTGACCACGACGGTAGTGATTGTGATTGGCACCACCCTGCTGAACATACTTGGACCATATCTGCTTGGCCGTGCGATCGACGGGTATATTCTTACGCATGATCTAGCTGGCCTCGCCGGGATGTGCCTTCTGATGCTTGCGATCTATGGATTGATATCGCTTCTGACATGGGCGCAGAGCTATATTATGGCTGGGGCTGCTCAACGTACCATTCGCGATATTCGTAATGATCTCTTTGAGCGCCTGCAGGTGTTGCCATTACGCTTCTTCGATCAACGCGCCCATGGCGATCTTATGAGCCGCCTCGCCAATGATGTTGAGAATATCAATATGGTGCTTGCCGATGGTGTGGTACAAATCATTTCGGGGGTGCTCTCCATGATTGGCGTCACTGCGGTAATGATTGGCATTAACCCGCTGTTGGCGATTGTGAGCGTACTCTCGGTAACACTGCTTACGGTTGGGCTGAATGGCTGGCTTGCGCCACGTATGCGCACTGGCTTTCGCGAACAGCAGGCAGCCTTGGGTGTGCTGAATGGCTTGATTGAGGAGACGATCACCGGGCAGCGGGTTGTGAAGGCATACCACCGTGAGTCAGTTGTGATCGAGCAGTTTGATACTGCCAACACGCAGCTCCGCAACAATGCCACACGGGCGCAGATTTTCGCTGGGGTAATCGGCCCGATGATGAACTTCATCAATAACAGTGGGCTTGCAGTTGTTGCTGGGATTGGTGGTTGGATGGCGGTGCAGGGCCTGGCAACGGTTGGCACCATCGCGAGTTTTATCACCTATACGCGCCAGTTTGGTCGCCCACTCAATGAGCTTGCGACGCTGTATGGCGCGATTCAATCTGCGGTAGCTGGTGCAGAGCGTGTGTTTGCAATTATTGATGAACCGGTTGAGCCGGATCATATTAGTGTGGCCAATGATCAGCCGCTCCAACAGATTCAGGGTGAGGTAATCTTCGAGCAGGTTAGCTTCTCATATGTACCTGAAACGCCGGTGCTCAAACAGGTCAGCCTGCACGCCAAGCCTGGGCAGGTTATTGCGTTTGTTGGCCCAACCGGCGCAGGGAAAACGACTATTATTAATCTGCTCACCCGCTTCTATGAGATCGACAGTGGGCGCATTACGATTGATGGCCGGGATATTCGCGAGATCAGGAAGCTTGATCTGCGCCGCCAGCTGGGAATCGTACTACAGGATACCTTTTTATTTAGTGGGACTGTTGCGGATAATATTCGTTACGGGCGTCTGGATGCCAGTGAAGCAGAAGTGATCAGCGCCGCACAGCTTGCTAATGCCGATCCGTTTATTCATCGTTTACCGCAGGGTTATCAGACGCAGCTCTCTGAGCGTGGCAATAACCTCAGCCAGGGGCAGCGCCAGCTTCTTGCAATTGCCCGCGCTATTCTGGCGAACCCACGCATCTTGATTCTGGATGAAGCGACATCCAGCGTCGACACACGCACCGAACAACACATCCAGGAGGCGATGCGTCGGCTCATGGCTGGCCGTACGAGTTTTGTGATCGCTCATCGGCTCAGTACTATTCGTGACGCCGACCAGATATTGGTAATCAATCGTGGTGAACTGATTGAACGCGGAACACATGCCAGCCTTCTAGAACAGGATGGCTTCTATGCGCGGCTGTATGCCAGCCAATTTCGCGGCGACATCGTTCAGGATGATATATTCGACGAAGATTCTACACAACATGTGGTTGCTGGCGAACTAGCAGTATAACCTGATCGTCCTAAACCTGTCAGGTGCGGTAGGGCTGCTAGTAGCGCTCCAATGGCTCGAGGACCGCACCTGACAGGTTTACAATAAGCTTTTACCGACCGAAAGGACTCGTTGATAATGACCTCACCACTAACGGCACTTCAGGCAGATAGTCTGCTTGCCGCGATTCGCGCCCGTCGTAGCTTTGCGCTCAACCAACTATCACCAGATCCCATTGATGTGGCTGATGTTCAGCAGATGCTTGACGCTGCCAACTGGGCACCTAACCACGGCCAAACTGAACCCTGGCGCTTTACTGTGTTTGCTGGCGCAAGCCGACAGGCGCTAAGTGACGCGTTTGGCGCTGCCTATCGCGATATGACGCCTGAAGCACGCTATAACCCAGCTGCGGAACAAGGCCAACGTAATCGTGTCTGGCAGGCACCGGTATGGATTAGCCTGGGGATGGAACCAGCACTTAATGATCAGGGTCAGCGGCGTATGCCTGAATGGGAAGAGTTGATTGCGGTGGGATGTGCGGTACAAAACGCCCATCTTATGGCATCGGCGCTTGGGTTAGGTGCGAAGTGGACGAGTGGTGCGGTTGTGACTCACCCAATCGTTGCTGAATTGCTTGGCCTTGCGGAGCCTGCGCGACTGTTGGGGTTTCTCTATGTAGGGCGGCCAGCAGTTGCATGGCCAGAAGGAACGCGCCAACCGCTTGATCACAAAACCCGCTGGGAGGTTAGCTAGACTAGCCGCCATTGGTGGAAATGACCAGCCGAACCCGCAATATTCAATCAGGGCAGCTGCGAAACGACAATGCTTCGCAATTGCCCTGATTGGTGTCTACTTCGTTAACGTGCGCCTTCACGCTCCACATCATAGCGCGTAACAGCATCGGATCGCCCATCCACCCAGCGACCAAGATCGATCAGTGTTTGGCCAAGCCGTGAGCGAAGCGTTCCAACATGAGCACGATTTGCCTTATATGCGACGAGGCGCTTGTGATCGGCCTCAACCAGGCGCTGTGCATGCATCTCGCGCCCATCCTTATACATCTCATACCAGTTGATCATATATCCTCCTTGTAGCACAACCTTTGGTTACTTAGCGGTATACACCATGCTAAGCGAAGCCCGGCCGTGCCTGATTGCAACATCAAACGAAACGGGTCCAGCTTTGGAGATGCGCGGCAATGCACTTTATTGGGATATTGAATTTGAGGTCGTCAGTGAATTAGAGTGGACTTCTGTGTCCGAGGCGCTACCTGTGGTAGCGGGCGTGGGTCGGTGTTTGTGGATGAAGCACCGACAAGAACTATGTTGTTCTTTGTGTAAGGTTTCACAACCTCACATGAACATCCTACACTATTCAGGCGGATGTGTCAAGAGGTCATGTTTGGATTCTGCCATAACATAACCAACAAGCGGCGAAACAAGGCCTTCTAAAGCTGTTTCGAGCCTATGCAAGATACGCTTGAAGTCGCTGTAAACATCAGTATTATGGCTCTACCCCAAGATAACTATTCGTGGCATGATCAGCATGCGAGGTTTTGTTTGCATAATGGCAGGCAACTCGCTGTTTGGTATGGTGACTATTGGAGGTCAAAATGCGACCTAGGGTATACGATTCGTATGTGGATCAGAAGCATGATCAGCGGGTTGGTTTTATCGCCTTTCCGCTTGTGAATCTCCTTATATAGCTTGCAATCATGGTGTTGCAACGGCAAATTGATCCATTCGATGCTTCAATTCGTGCAGTTCAGTTGAAAACGATCATCAGCTTCTTGCCATGGGTCGCTAACGGGCTTGTATTGATCAGCGTTTTGGTCTTTCGCTGGTATATTGGCACGGGGTATCTTATCTCGTTTGCTGGCCTTATGCTTGCCGGAACTGGAATCGGCCTGATTGGCCTTGTAGCGTTTTTCGCTACGACACCGCTTCTGGCGCTGACTGATTGGACTGGTGTTATTGTTTTTCTGGGACTTCTGGTCACTCTTGGTCTCTGGTTTCTATGGAAGATGTTTGGCATACTCCGCAAATGGTGGACCGTCTGACCATCTGAATGCTACTCACAGCTCAAATCGTTCACCACAGCGCAGCAAGCGGTATGGTTGGCCAAATGCCTCCGCAGCAGTAACAAACGCATCGGGTGTCACGGTATTGAAGGTAAACATTTCATAGTGGCAGGGGATCACCAGCAGCGCCCCAATCTCATGAGCAAGTTGAGCTGCCTCTACACCCGAAAGATTACCAGCGACGCCACGTGCTGGATCACGGCCATTAATTGGGAGCAATGCTATGTCGATCGCCCAGGTACGCAGTAGCTCAGCCATGCCTTCGTAACGTAGGGTGTCTCCGCTGTGATAGAGCGTGTATGGGCCAGCTTGCACAATCAGGCCAATGAAGCGCTCATGGCTCTGAGTGTCCTGCTCACGTTGCTCATGGGCGGCGGGTACTGCATGCAGAGTAAATGGCCCGATTTGGATTGGTGTATCGCGGGTGATGCCAATCAGCCGCTCGGGTTCGACGGCCAAACGCTGTGCTGCAAATGAACGATTGGCTTCTGAGACAATGATTTGCAGTTGTGGTTGAACGGCCAGCATGGGTAACAGAGTCTCAGCATCAAGATGATCGGTATGATTGTGGCTTGATGTAACCGCCTGCACAAAGTCTAATTGGCTAGGGTGGATGGGTCGTTCTGTCATACGAATATGTGGCTTATCGCTGTTTGCATATTTCTCGGTAAGCGAGTCCGACAGATACGGATCGAGCAGCAGATAGGCACCCTGCCACGCCACTAAAAATCCACTTTGCCCAAGCCACCAGAGGGCGAGTGTTTCGGGGTGCAGGCTCGCAGCGTGTATGTCTGCTAGGAGGTGCTCATTCATGAGCATTGGAATGATGCGTTCCAAGGGGTTCCTCGCATGTTCGCGTTTCATAGTGCAACTATACCATTAAATCTGTTCAGTTAGCTTGGCTTATGTGGGATACGTATTGATGGAGAAGAATACTATGCGCTCACTTGATATTGTTTTTCCAGCGGCTGGTAATGTTGAACTCTGGCATCGTGATGTTGCGCCACCAATCGGTAGTCAGATCATGTGTGAGATGGAATGGTCGTTAGTGAGCACCGGTACCGAGTCGTTTTGTCTGCAAGGCCAGAGCGACCCAGGAACAAACTGGAGCAGTTTTATTCACTATCCATTTGATCCAGGGTATTCTGCGGTGGCGCGTGTGATCGCCGTAGGGCCGCAGGTAAGCGCTATCCAAGTTGGCGATATGGTGACAGCACTGGTGAGTCATCGTCAGCGCTTCACGGTCGATCAGGCCGATGCGATTCGTATTCCGGTTGGTGTCAGTGCGGCAGATGCAGCCTGAGCGACGCTCGCGTGTGTGACACAGCTTGGCATTCGCCGCGCGGCACTTCAGCTTGGTGAGGCAGTTGGTGTGATTGGCCTTGGTGTGCTTGGGCAACTTGTGGTGCAGTATCTAGCACTGAGTGGAGCGCGCCAGATCATCGCGATCGACCGATCAGTGCCGCGCCTGGCACTGGCTCAAGGCCATGGTGCTACTGCCACACTTGCACTAGATGTTGCCGATGCGCGCGCAGCGGTTCAACCGCCAACAACGGTGCATTGCTTGATATTGTCTATGACGTAACTGGAAATCCAGCGGTATTGGCCGCAGCGACACAGCTCGTGCGTCCGCTTGGGCGGGTGATTCTGCTTGGCGATACTCCAACGCCATCGTTGCAGCAGATCGGCCCGCGTGTGGTGGCCGATTCAATCAGTATTATGGGAATCCATGGCACGATGCATCCAGCACAGGTATCGGCCTATGCGCCCTGGACATTCCGTGCCATGGCGGATCTATTCTTTACCTATCTGATCCAGGGTCGTATGCGGGTGTCTGATCTGGTGACAATGCGCTGCGATCCACGTGAGGCACCTGCGCTGTATGGCCAACTCCTTGCCGATCGCCAATCTATTGGTGGGGTGTTATTCGATTGGAGTGTCCTGTCGTAATACAGCAAGCAGCCTGATTAGTTCAGCGATATCCTTGGCTATCCGGCTCCCTTCGCCACAGATGCCCCAGATCATATTATTCAGGTAGCGATAATCGTCTGTGATGCCAAAGCATGGCTTGCCCTGGGCAAACATATATCCCAACTCAGCGCTCGTGCCTGAGTCCTGGTCGCTGCCGGTGAGCAGTGCCACACACAGATTGCATGCATCTACGGCAGTAATATCTTCGCGAAAGATCCGCGCTTGTTCGCCAGGCACAGTGAAATCGAGCAAACCAGCATCACGATGGGGCAGGAAGGTCGTATAACCTGCTCCCTCAAGTGCCTCTGCGATACGCTCTAGATACCAGCGCTCATGGGTATTGAACAGTGGGCCAGCAATGTAGATGTCGGGCATGATAATCTCGCTTATTCTTATTGCGTATTCGCTCCAAAGCGCGCTTGAACTCCTATCATTCAGGAGCGTCAAGCGCCTTTGATGTATACAGATCATACCATAATATGTATGTAGCGCAGCAGCGGTATTCCTGCTTGGAATAAGCTGGGTCAGATTAGAACTTCCACTAGTTGTGCGTTAGCCTGCGCAATCTTGTTACGCACGAAGGGGTCGCTGGCATCACCAAACATGTGAGAGACCACAAGCCTTGCGTTTTTGCGTCCTTGCGTTCGTTATGTTTCAGCGGCAAAGCTGCCACGCAAGGACACCAGAACACATGTCATGCTAAGCGTTTTCGATCTTTCCATGCAGTTGGGATAGCTCAATTGGGCCAAAGCCGACATGATTCTGCTGTGAGATGATGAGTTGATCACCTTCGAAATGGCAGGTAAGTGTGCGGGCAAAAGGCATTTCATGCCACCACATCTTTACGCTGTAGGTCTGTGGATCCACCCAGGCACCACTTGCGCCGATCCGACATTGTTCGATTGGGCGTGGCCTGATTGGATATGTGGAGCCGTCGAATGGCCCAAGCAGCGCCAACCTGCGTACCCACTGCTGATGGCCGCAGCCAATCTGCTGATCGCCATGGTTATTATGAATACGTATGAGTGTTTCTGTGGCCTCAAAGTCGAAACAAATCTCACTGATCTGCGCGCTATTCTCCACCAACGAGAAATGCTTCCCAGAAACACGAGTCGCAGTTGGCGAGCTAGGCGAACCCTGTGGCGTGCGTAGTTGCAAGTGTGCCAATGTATTGGTGAGATCTGCCTGAGCGGCTGGATCTTCTGGGAGTGGAGCATCAGCCATGGCTGGTAACAGATGTTCCCACACCAGATTGAGTGGTGGCTGCATATCGCCAAGCCCAGCAGTGATCGCTAGCACCACGTCTTGTTCTGGCATCACGATGCAGTATTGGCCGAATGCCCCATCACCGCGATAAGCGCCATGGCGGCAGCGCCAGAATTGGTAACCATAGCCCTGCCTCCAATCAATATTAGGCTCATTTGGATTTGCGACCTGGGATGCAGTTGCGGTATCTATCCAGCTTGCGGGGATCAATTGCTGGCCACGCCAGTTGCCACGTTGCAGATAGAGTTGGCCGAAGGCGGCAATATTGGCAGTTGTGATCATCAGCCCCCATCCACCTACATCAATACCCTGTGGCGAGGATTCCCAGCGCGGGTTGGCAATCCCGAGTGGCGCAAACAGGCGCGGCTTGAGGTATTCGATCATACGCCCACCAGTGATTGTCTGCACAATTGCCGATAGCATGTAGGTTGCGCCACTATTATAGACAAAATGGGTGCCAGGTGCATGCTCGACAGGCTGCGCCAGGAAGCCACGAACCCAGTTGCCGCTTGGATGAGTTGTCATTGGCTCGGTTGTATCGAGCGCATGGCCGGTAGCCATTGAGAGGAGATCGCGTACGCGCATGGCTTGGAGGTTAGCGCTTGGTGTTGGTGGCGCATCCTCAGGGAAGAACTCTAACACAGGAGTATCGATCGAGAGCTTACTCTCGGCCACTAAGAGACCAATCGCAGTACTGGTGAAACTCTTACTCAGTGAGAATAGTATATGCTGATCGGTTGCGCGGTAGGGATCCCACCAACCCTCGGCAATCACATGGCCGTGGCGTAGCAGCATGAAGCTGTGTAGCGCATCGATCTCACGCTCGACTGCGCTAACGAAGGCGCTGATCGCACCAGCTGGAACCCCTTGTGCTTCGGGCGTGCTGTGTGGTAGTAACGAAACTTGCGACATAAAAGCTCCTTGTTTATGAATGATCGGGATTGCGTACAAAGAAAATATAGATCAGTAAGCCAACAACCGTGAGCGCTGCACTCGCAAGGAAGAGAGTTGGGTAGCCAAGCGTGCTAATTGTATAACCGCCAGCCAGCGAGAGCGCCGAAAAACTCAACCCAACTCCTGTTGTCGCCATGGCCGACATCATGCCGCGCCAGCGCGCCGGCACCATATCCATCTGATATGTGACCATTGCCGAGCGCGAGATCGATGCCATGGCGATCAGACCAAGGAAACCAAGCTCGGCGGCTAGCCAGTGCGGAATGAGCGCGAGTAGTAGTGCAAATAGTGGAATCCCGATGGTCGAAGTAATATAGGTGCGCCGCGTTCCCCAGCGGTCGATCAGCGTAGGAGTGAAGAGCGCAGCTGGAACCGAAGCGAGCCGCGCTACCGCCAAGAGCAGGCCAATCTGCGCGGTTGGCACATTCAGCGCACGATCCAGATAGACGTTGAAGAAGGTCATTGAGACTCCCTCAGCGCTGACTTGAAATGCAATTGCGAGTGAGACAATTAAAATGAACTTGGTCGGTGCAGGTGCCTGCTCTACGGCTTGATCTATTCGCACATGCGCTGGAAGGCGCGTCTGTAGCAGTGCATAGATTGCAGGAAGAACCAGCACCGAAGCGAATGCCATAGTGTAGCGGTAGGTCGCTGGGTCGGTAGGTGCAACTGCCAGTAGTGGCGCGATCAGCCCTGGCATGTTGCCACCGATCAGGCTGCCAATAAAGCCAGCCAGTGGCCAGACAGCCACCTGTGCTGAGAGGGCGTGTGCCCTGTCGGCAGGTTGCGTCATCTCGGCCAGAAATGGCCCGGTGTTGACGACATAGATCGCCGAGCCGAGTGCCCCAATGACATTCGTTGTCAGCAGCCAAGCACTACGTAAGTCGCTCGGTAG
>JANLSE010000675.1:0-5178 GCA_031362265.1 Roseiflexaceae bacterium | reverse complement strand
CGCAGCAGCGCGATCAGCTCACGATACATAAAGCGATATTCCCAGTTCACGGCAAATGATGCCCGCACCACATTCTGCAAATCGGTCAGTGTCGGTAGGCTATCGACAGGCATCTCATAGAGCGTATCGAAGCGGGCAAACTGCTGCTCGAATATTGCCCGAATGATTTCCTCTTTGTTGCGGAAATGGTAGTACAGATTACCGGGGCTCATGCCGAGCGCATCGGCAATATGGTTGGTCGAGACCGCCGATGTGCCGGATTGATTAAACAGATCCAGCGCAGCCTTCAGAATGCGTTCACGCGTGCGCATAGTGTTGATCTTTCCACTGGGTGAACATCAGATCGAAGGAACAAATGAACATTGAATATGGGGTGTCTTGTTCGCTTATGCGGGGACAACTGAACAAGTTTCTGAGCGTTCTTGTTCCGCTATATCAGGTTAATAATAGAGTAAAAGCACTAATATGTCAAGCGCTTTGGCGCATAAACGATGCATACTCAGGGCTGCGCGGACTGATGAAGTTCCTTATGTAGTCGGGGATATTGGCCACGCGAGGTTCAGCCCACGATGCTACACATGCAAATGTGATAGGCCTTTCGCTGCCTTAGGGCCTCCTTCAACGATTCGTGTGCACAAACACAGTTGATCGCTCGCGCCATCCAACGTGGACGCAGTATGTTGCCTTACGGGATATTCAGGCTGCGGATGAGCTAACCGCCGATTACTATGTATATGGCGAAGGCCAGCTTGAACGCTGTGCGTATGGATCGCCACACTGTCGATGGCCGCGTCATTCCCGAGCGTAAGACCAACGATCGCGCGTACATGGACACGCATCCGTTCAAGGGGCAAAAATGGCGTTGTGCTGCGGTTGCTTGCGATGCTATCGCGCTCGGATCTAGATCGCCAGCGAATGATTTCGCACGATAGTACGAGTTTTTCTTGTACCCCCTGAACGCTTACCGAATCGATGACAGTCTCTCAAAAACGGTCATTTGTGAGAGAATATGCCACTCCCTTAAAGATCACAAACGGTCGTTTGAGCTTTTTAGGGAGGGTGAAACATCTCCACCAGATTGAAGACAATTTGGTGTGCTGTCACCTGTGTTTCCAGGTAGCTATATCGGCTGCATGCTATGACAGATCAATCACTATCGGCCTATTGATTGGGCGGTAATCAGCGGTACAACTACTGGCATTGATGAAGGTTATTCCATCCACCTCAAGTTGGCCATAGGATTCGTGAATGTGACCAAAAACATGCACCTGTGGTCGCAACGATTGCACCGCCCTCGCAAGGGTTGGATCACCGAGCGGCTCGCCACGCGCATTCTGATCAAGCCATCCCAGTGGTGCTCCATGGGTAATCAACACATTGGTAGTGTCAGGAATCTGCGCCCGATAATAGCTTAGAGCATTCAGGCTCCGTGAGAATGCCCAACCGCCAGAGCCTGGTGTCCAAGGAGTACCAAAGAACGAGTACGCCCCAATCTGAAAAGATTCATCGCAGAGATAGGTTGCATGGCTCAGGATGGTCTGCATCATATCTGGTACTTCTTCGCATATGCGATCGTGATTGCCTGCTATCACGATCTTGTGCGCATGGGGCTGGGTGCCAAGCCAATCATTCAGATTCCGCAACTCGGCCAGCTCACCATGGCGCGTCAAATCACCTGCGTGGATGAGCACATCACCATCGGGAATATCAAGCTGGTGATGCAGTCCATGCGTATCACTAACACAAACGAGTCGTAGCATATAGAGCCCATAAAAGAGAATGTACGGCACCAATCTGCCTACCGTGCCGCCTCAGTAGCCACATGCCCTGCGAATGAGGTGACGAATGTGCGTAGGTTCGTCATCTCGCTCAGCTCAGTATATTCACCATCTGCCGCTGCGGTTCTTGGTGAGGTGATCACGGAGGCAACCGTGTAGAGCTGCTCCTGCACCAGGCGCTGGCAGAGCAGATCATAGCGCTGAATATAGGACGCGCCCTGGAACTCGGGAAAGATTGGGAAATGTGGTGAGGTGTCCTTGACTGGCCGACGTGACGCTGGCGCATCTTCGACCAGCATCAGCCAACCGACAAATGGCCTTGGCTGCTTGCCAAATGCACCCTCGCGATAGGCTGTCCAGAAATCGTGGGCAGTGCCAACCGCTTCCTCGGCGCGATTGTTGGCATTATTCCCAAACGATGGGCCAACATGGCTCTTCAACTCCAGAGCAGCAACTAACCGCCCTTGATTGATGATCAGCAGATCCCAAAGCTTGGTTGGGCGAAAGTAGCCTGGAAGTGTTAACACTGCGCGATTCAGGTGAATATCTGCATGACTGAGGCCATTGGCTCGCACCAGATCAAGCACCAGCGCAATGAAGCCGTTCATGTTTTTGCCAGCTGTCACCCCAGCACGCTCGCCGGCATCTACCCGGCCTGCCTCGATCTGCTTCTGGCGTGCCCGCTCACGATTGCCCCAGAATGCCTGAACCGCCTCACGCGCCTTGGCTTCGTATCCAACCAAATCAATTGGCATCACAGCTCCGCCTATGTTCCGTTGCCCACCAGTGCATCTTGCTCTGTTGCCGATAGCCCATACAACGCATACACCGCCTCGTTACTGGCGTGCAGATCGCCACGCTCGACTGCCGTGATCAGCGCCTGTTTCAGGTGCGCCGGCACATCTCGCCAGTGAGGCACCCGAATGCGCCGCAGATATTGCGCTTGGAAACGCAGATACCCACCACGCATCCACGTCGAGTAGGTCGATACAAATAGCCTGGCGATCCCTGAGCGCAGAACAGCCTGCAACGCCCGCAAATCCCAGCTATCGGAGATGATGTAGTACAGGTTGTGATGCGGATAGAGCTGGCCAGGCTCATAGACGATATGCGCATCACCTTTGATATCGGGGATGAGGAGCTTGGGGCGTGCAACTAACTTCGGGTCAATCCGGTCAATCGTGCGGTACCAGTTCATCGGCATCTTCTGTGCGACATGGCGCCCGGCGATCTCGTCGCGGCGCTCCTCAAGATAACAGCGTAATCGTGGGTAGTTGGCAAGATTCACCAGCCTGCCCTGGTCGTCGAACGGGTTGATCACGCCCAGGCCACGCCAGGCTACACTACCGCTCAAAATGTCGCGGGTCATTACTAACGGCAGCTTGCGATCTGGCTCAACATCCAGTGCCTCAAATGGGCCGATGAATGCCTTATCCGCACCAGTCGCCACGCCAATACCCACCTTACACTCAGCCTCCTCAAGGGTCGGGAACGCTTCTTCCAGCCGCCGCACCAGACTGAGCTGATTCGCCGCCCCAAGAATCCATGGCTCGGCACCGCTGGCCACGCCTTTGAAGCAGCGCACAACCGAAGCGCTGGGAAGCGTAGAAGACGCGGTCAACTCGATAGCCAGTTGTGCTAAGGATTCAGTGGCAATGTCTGGGCGATGGGCCACATATGTCATGTCGCCCTGCTCGCGGGCGATAAGTGTAATCGCTGGGTACGCAATCACATCCGAGTGAAATGCTGGCGTGTCGACCATATCCACATAGGCTTTCAGGTGGAAGTGCTCGGCCACCAATTGGCGCAGCGGCCCACCATAACGATTCTTCATCCAGCGATCGGAGCAGATGAATCCGAGGTGGCCACCCTCCTCCAGAAGGAAGAGCGAGCGCTCGATGAAGGGGATATACAGATCAGCGCGATCATAAATCGTGCGGTATCGCGCTCGGTATTCAACCATCAGCGCATCGGGAATCAGCTCCTGGCGCACATAGGGCGGGTTGCCAATCACGAAATGAAAGCCAGTCTCCAACTGGGCGAGCAGAAAATCGCCCTGGATAAGCCAATTATCTGCAAGCAACTCAGCATCTACCAGCGGAAAACCATATGTGATCAGCCGGTCAACCACCTTCTGGCGCGTTTCAGCAAACGTCGGCACATGCAGCTCCACCCCTCGAATGGCTGGTAGAAGCGCATCTACTCCGCAAATGCCAGACGAACTGGAACTCATTGAGGCCAGCAACCGATCTATGGCAGGCAGCAAGAAATCACCCTGGCCAACCGCAGGCTCTAGCAGGCGCAGATCAGCCAGCGGGCGATCCGGGGTATAGCCCACCAAGTCAAGAATAAATTCCACCACCTCGCGGCGGGTGAAGACTGCGCCGCGTTCCTCCAAGCCAAGCAGCGCCGTATCACGCACATCAAGCGGATCGGTGATGAGATCAGAGAGGAACGATTGCTGTAGTTGAAATGTCAACGACTCCTCACGGTGTTCACGACAGACGGGATAGTTATACGAAGTAGGGCAGAGTAAACGATGTCGTGTATTGAGTAGTATACCAGAACTTGAGCACGTGTGGGCTGGATGATTAACCTCAATCAGGTGCAACCCCACAACTCCTCCTCCGGCTACCTTCCCTCTATTACAACCGATATCTGCACGGAGCGAAGGCTTGATAGCGTTCTTCAGACGCGCTCCCTACATCGTAGCACCGCTAATACGCACTCTTTTGCACTGCCAAGAGTGAATCTGCCAGCATCGCTTTGATCAGATTGTCAAGCCAGATGAGCTCAGTATTCAGTATTTCCTTATCGCGCTTGAGAACTCTGAATTGGCGCTGTTGTTCACCCAGCTGCATGGTGAACTGGTGCAGTCACCGTGCAGCTTAACTGTTAACTACGCGTACAGTAGTTCTAGAAGAAGCAGGATGATGACCGTTTGCGTGACCGTTTACGCGACATTTTACGCACAACGCAGTGCATCGCATTGGGATGGGCAAAACCCTATCGTAGGAAAGGCCGACATTTAATCGGTGTGTAGCCACCACACTGTACGTGAAGGCAAGCAACGAACGAATACGCTCTGCTATTTGGCTCGCTATTGACTTGTTTCTTGGAACTCCGTGACACTATGCTGACAAGCTGGCTAGTACCGGAGCCAAATCAACTCCAATTGGATACCGTACCAATGGCCATTGAGTACATCGTGCGAACGAACACTGTTACACAAAGCCGCGCCTCCGTTGCGACGTTAATCTCGTTTTGCTCGAGTGATGAGCCAATACTCCCCCTTGACATCTTGTTTTTTCGGTATATAGTTTGGCTTTGTTGCATAATCCCAACGCATGGCGGTTTGGAGGCGCACTCCTCCCGTTATCGGATAGATTAGCCAATCGAT
>JANLSE010000666.1:0-7105 GCA_031362265.1 Roseiflexaceae bacterium | reverse complement strand
GATGGCTTTTATTATGATTTCGATCTGCCACGCTCACTCACACCCGATGATTTCGGCGCAATTGAGGATGGCATCCGACGAATCATTCACGGGAACCACCCGTTCAACTATAAGGTTGTCAGCGCGGCTGAGGCACGGGGTATTTTCGCTGGCCAGCCATATAAACTAGAACTGATCGATGGCCTAGCGCGCGGCCAGGATGAATATGGTGAGGCAAGTGGCGGAGCGCCAGTGATTTCTACATATAAGCACGATACATTTGAAGATCTGTGTCGTGGCCCACATCTGGCGCATACAGGCGAAATTGCTGCCGATGGATTCAAGCTTATGAGTATTGCTGGGGCATATTGGCGGGGCGATTCAAACAAGCCGATGTTACAGCGGATATATGGTACAGCCTGGAACAACAAGCAGGAATTAGAAGCCCATCTCTTCCGCTTGGAGGAGGCGAAGCGCCGTGACCATCGTAAGCTTGGTAAAGAGTTAGGGCTGTTCTATTTCTCGGAAGATGTTGGGCCAGGGCTGCCACTCTTTACGCCAAAGGGCGAGATGCTGCGCTACCTGATGGAGAGCTATGTCCGTGAGGCGCAAACACGCTATGGCTACCAGCATGTCTGGACAGGCCATATGGTGAAGGAGAGCCTCTACCATAAATCTGGGCATTACGAGAACTATTCTGATGTTATGTTCCCGCCAATGGAGGATGATGGTGTGGCCTACCGGCTTAAACCAATGAATTGCCCCAGCCATATGACACTCTTCCGCGAGATGGGAATCCATTCCTATCGTGAGTTGCCACTGCGTTTTGCAGAATTCGCCACGTTGTATCGCTACGAAGCCACAGGCACACTGAGTGGCCTCACACGGGTGCGATCACTTACACAGGATGATTGCCATATCTTCTGTACACCCGAACAGATTCAGGATGAGTTTAGCCTGTGCTTACGCCTGATTACAGAAGTGCTGTCCGCCTACCAGATGACAGATTATCGCGTACAACTCTCGTTGCCAGCCGCCGAAGGTAAGTTTGTTCGTGACCCAGAGAAATGGGAATTGGCAATTGCAGCACTGAAACAGGCGTTGGATGCCAATAGCGTTGCCTACGAAGCTGTTGAGGGTGAGGCGGCATTCTATGGCCCGAAGGCCGATTTCATGGCGAAGGATGCGCTTGGCCGCGAATGGCAACTCTCGACGATCCAGATCGACTTCATCCAACCATCACGATTAGGTGTCGAATATATTGGTGAGGATGGGCACGCTCACACACCAGTACTGATCCATCGTGCTGTAACGGGATCAACAGAACGCTTTATGGGCGTTATAATCGAACATTTTGCAGGGGCGTTCCCAGCCTGGCTTGCACCGGTTCAGGCGATGGTAATCCCAATCTCGGAAGAGAAGCATGGGACGTATGGCCGTGAGGTATTGGCGCGGCTGAGTGCGGCTGGATTGCGCGCGGAGATAGATACGAGCAAAGATCGTATGCAAGCCAAAATTCGTAATGCCCAGTTGCAGAAGATTCCATACATGCTTATAATCGGGGATAAAGAGATGGCGGCAGATTCTGTAGCTGTGCGGCTACGATCCGGTAACGATCTGGGAGCACTGCCTGTCGATGAGTTCCTAGCCAAGGCCAAGGCCGATATTGCGGCGAAAGTGTAGGGGACTATGGTCAATGCATTTGTGATCGAGGCGTTACCACTACAATCAGATGCAGATGGTGTCATTCGGGTTGGCGGAACTCGAGTCACGCTTGACACCGTAGTGTATGCGTTTGAGCAAGGGAGCACTGCTGAAGAGATTGTGCAGCGTTACCCATCACTCGACCTTGGTGATGTCTATATTATTATCGGATACTACCTGCAGAATCAGGTTAGCATTAGCGCATATATACAGGAGCGTCAAAAACGCGCTGAGCGTGTCAAACAGGATAATATAAAGCGATCTCAACAACAGACTATTCGTACACGCCTGCTTGCCAGACGGGCAGCTTCAAAGGCAGCATAGGATGAAGTTAGTCGCCGACGAAAACTTCGATGGTACGATTGTGCGTGGGTTGCGGCGACGAATGCCAGGGCTTGATTTGGTTCGCATCCAAGATGTTGGTTTATCTGGAGCCAATGATCCAACCGTGTTAGAATGGGCGGCGAGTGAGCAACGCATATTACTCACTCACGACGTTGAGACTATCACACGATATGCATATGAGCGTGTTCAATCTGGCCTAGCAATGCCAGGAATCATTGAGATTCGTCAGGAAGCGCCTATTCAAGCGATTATTGAGGATATTCTGCTCTTTGTGGAATGTAGCCTTGATAATGAATGGGAAGGTCTTGTTCTATACTTTCCCCTATAGAATCGAGGAGCAACCATGGGTCGATTTTTAGTAGGTTTCGGGATTGGCATCCTGGTAGGTGCGGTTGCCGTTATTCTTGCTGGGCCACGATCTGGCAAATCGCAAGGTATTGGTGAGCTTGTCGATGGTGCATTGAGTGCGGCACGGCGCGCATCGGATCTACGCCAGCAGGAGATGTGGGCCAGCTACCGCGAGCGTTTACAACAGGCCAAACAGCCAAGTATGATTGAGAAGCGCCCCTGGGAGTAAGCGTAGAACGATACAACCGCAGCGATACAGTGTATCCTCAAAATGGGCTGTCTTTGTGTACTCTGCACCCAGAGGGTACCCGTCTGTGGTGATACAAAAGGAACTTCACATGTGGTGCCAGAATGAATGCTGAAATCATCGCGATTGGCTCAGAGCTGTTGCTCGGCGAAACCATTGACACCAATAGCGCCTACCTCGCCCGCCACTTGGCCGGGATCGGGATCGGCCTATTCCGCAAGACCGTAGTCGGAGATAACCAGGATCGAATCGCGAGTGTGATCAGCGAGGCTCTGGATCGCGCTGATTTGCTGATTTGTACTGGCGGCCTTGGCCCAACAATTGACGATATGACGCGCGAATCGGTGGCTCAGGCAGTCGGGCGACCACTCGAGTTCCACCAACATTTGCTTGATCAGATCGAAGCACGCTTCCAATCCTTTGGCCGCACAATGAGCCCATCTAATCGGCAACAGGCCTTTGTGCCTCAAGGTGCGCGTATCGTGGAGAATCCACGCGGCACGGCACCCTCGTTCATTGTTGAGGATGCACGCGGCACGGTTGTTGTTCTTCCAGGTGTTCCATCCGAAATGCGCTACCTCTGGGAGAATGCGATCATGCCTTACCTGCGCGAAGAGCGTGGTGAAACCGGCGTTATTCTTGTGCGAACACTCTTTGCCGCTGGGCTTGGAGAGAGCGTCATTGGTGAGATGCTTGCCGATCTGATGTTAGCCGAGAATCCGACGCTTGGCATTTCGGCCAAACGTGCTCAATATGAGCTGCGAATCGGGGCGCGTGCGGATAGCCAGGAAGCGGCGGCAGCACTGGCAGATATTGCCGAGGGTACTATCCGTGAACGCATGGGTGAGCATCTGATCGGTACTGCTTCACTGGAACAAACTGCTACACAGCTTCTGGCCGAACATAACTTGACAATTGCGCTCAACGAAGGGTCGATCACAGCGCCAATTCTGCGTGCGCTTACTGCTTCTCCCGAGGGACGGGCAGCTCTCCGTGGTAGTATCATCGATACGCGCGGCCCTGCCGTCAATGCGTCCGCAGCTCGAAGCGCAGTACGTGCTTCGGCGCTCAATGTTCGTACGCACTTCGCGGCCAATCTTGGCTTGGCAACCTGTGCGGCTGGTACCGCGGATGAAGCTGGTTTCACACAAGTCTATTTAGCGCTTGCCCACGCCAATGGTATCGAAGAATTTGAGCGCCGTGCAGAACTTGCCTCGGAAGAGGGCTGGGGATTCGTGGCAACCACTGCATTGGATGAGATGCGGCGTATTATCGCGGCATTAAAACCCTAAGATGATCCGTGGCTCTCGGTTTATGTAATGTAAGGAGTACTCACATCTACTTCCCATCTACAACCCCAACCATGAGCCTCCGTGATGCCTTACGTGCACTACATGCTGATCGTGATTGGTGGCGAAAGGTACTGATTGGGGGTGCATTGAGTTGCACCCTCTTGGCATATCCGCTTACCGCTGGTCTTGTGGTGGAAAGCCTAGACAATACACGCAAGGGTTTTCCTACCCCACTGCCAGCATGGGTAGAGCTCTCTTCACGTTATATTCTGGGGTTATTTGCCTTTCTGATCGATTTTCTGTTTTATGTTGTGCCATTCTTTGTATCGGCACTGCTCTTCTTTTGCTATGGCCTCATAACTGTCCTTACGCGTGCTGAGGGGAACTTTAACCCGGTTAGTGCGTTTGGTGGACTGATCTTGATTGCCTTTGTTGCCAGCATGTTCGCTGTGGGAGTTTCACCGGTAGGGCGATTGGTGTTTGTACAGGATAGTAGCCCAGAGAATGCGATGAGCCTCAAATCGCTACGTGAGGCACTACGCGGTAAGGCGCGCACAGTTTATCTACGCGCACGCCTGATCTCATTACCGGCTTATGTGCCAGTTATACTTCTTGGTGCACTGCTGGTATATGTTATTCCCAGCAATCTGCCTTTTTCCTTTCTGATTGCGCTACTGCTGTACTGGTTGACAATGAGTGCACTATTATATGCTCATTTATTGGTTATTCAGGTCTATGCCGGGGCCGAAGCCGAACTACAGCGGCGTGGCGTTGAACGACTACCAGAATAAGTGTCGGGCCGTAACGGTTGAGCTGACAGCAGATCATGGGCGATTACTGCCACCATTTGCAATCTAATGTCGATTGCCACAACCCAAGGAGTAATGCATGGATATCTCACGCGCTTTTAGTTTTGTCCAGGACGATCGCGAGGGTTGGATCGCAAAAATCCTGATTGGTGGACTGGTTTTCCTCATCCCTATCGTTGGGCCATTTATTCTATTGGGCTACATGCTCAAGATAGTGGAAAATGTCGCAAACGATGTCGCTCAACCGCTGCCAGCTTGGAGTGATTTCGGCGATTTAATGCTCAAGGGGTTGTACTACTTCGTCATTAGCCTGGTTTATCTCATCCCCGCCTTTGTGGTTATGGGCATCTTTGTGTGTATTACTGCGCTTGGTGCAAGTGCCTCTTCCGACAGCGAAACTGGTGGAGCGCTGGTTGGTGTGATGTCGTGTATTGTCATGCCCATTTTCTTCATTCTTGCGCTTGGTGGCGGCGCACTCACCACCGTTGCTGCGGCAAGATATGTGGTTACAGGGAAGCTTGCACAAGCATTTGAGTTCGGTGCTGTGATTGCACATCTGCGCGCGAACCTTGGTAGCTGGTTCATGGTGCTTCTAACAAGTATTTTGGCAAGCATGGTTGGATCACTTGGAATCATTGCATGCGGCGTTGGGGTGCTATTCACACTATTCTATGCGTACTGTGTACAAGGCCACGCGATTGGTCAGGTTGCACGCACAATGCGCAATGCCCCGCCAGATGCCCCGCCAGATGCCCCGATCACACCACTGACAACCCAATTTTGAGATAGCCAAACATGGAGATGCCCATGATCCCAGCATTGATTGTTCACGGTGGAGCTTGGGATATTCCCGATGATGAAGTTGAAGCCCATCAGGCCGGTTGCCGCGCTGCACTCGATGCTGGCTGGCACATACTCGATCTGGGTGGGACAGCACTTGATGCTGTCGAGGCTGCGGTGCGCTCAATGGAAGATTCTGGTGTATTTGATGCGGGTGTTGGCTCCGTACTCAATCGCGATGGGATTGTCGAAGTAGATGCGGCTGTCATGGATGGTGCCACATTACGCTCTGGCGCTGTGGCAGGTGTGCAGCGCGTGCAGAACCCGATCAGCCTGGCCCGGCGTGTACTGGAAAGCGAAGTTGTGTTGCTTGTTGGCCAGGGAGCCGAGCGATTTGCCGACCAAATTGGGTTTCCACGCTGCGCGCATGCCGATCTTATTACCGAACGTGAACTAGGGCGCTGGCGAGAACTGCGCGTAAACACGGGCCATCAGGCCCAGAACTCATTTAGCCGCCCGGTAACCGAAGTCGCCAGCGCGCGTGGGGTCGTCAGTGGTGGATCTATTCTGAAGAATCCCGGTGATACCGTTGGCGCGGTAGCGGTGGATCGCGACGGGCGGCTGGCAGCTGGTACATCTACTGGTGGCATCACAAACAAACCGGCTGGGCGAGTTGGCGATTCACCCTTGATTGGGGCTGGTCTCTATGCTGATGTCGAGACCGGTGGATGTTCAACAACTGGCTGGGGCGAGTCGATCATTAAGGTTCTGCTTGCCAAAACCGCAACCGATTATCTCGGCGCCGGTGCGACTCCCAGCGATGCGGCTCGTATGGCGATCGAACGCCTGGAAAAGCGGGTCGGTGGGTTAGGCGGCCTCATTCTGCTTGATGCGCATGGACGGGTTGGCTTCGCCTTCAACACACCACGCATGGCGTATGCCTATCGAACAGCCGATGGACAAGTCGTGGTTGGAATATAGCTGCGTACTCACCACAGAGATACTGAGAACACAGAGGCCAAACGAACACATATTTCCTCCTGTCCGAATCTCTGTGTCTCTCTGGTGAATAAAAGGGTGAGAGGATTTTACATGCCCGCCAAAGCCACTGCCCAAGCACACGCCAATTTGGCCTTTATTAAATATTGGGGCAAGGCTGACGCTGCGCTCAATTTGCCGTTGAATGCCTCGATTTCAATGAATTTGAGTGGCGCCACAACCATTACCACAGTTGAGTTCGACCCAAGCCTGACAGCTGATCAGGTGTTCCTGAGCGGGGCAGCCCCACAGCAGGCCCACCCACAGCTCCCGCTACCCTTTGGCGAGCCACTCGCTGAGGCAAATATTAGCTTTGCCCAGCGTGTCACCAAACACCTTGATCGCATTCGCACAGCGGCCGGGGTTCGTACTCGTGCACGCATTATCACTGCAAATTCGTTTCCATCGAGCGCTGGAATCGCATCCTCAGCCTCTGGGCTAGCGGCTTTATCGCTGGCAGCAACAGCAGCACTTGGCATGCAGCTTAATGAGCGTGAGCTCTCGATCCTGGCTCGGCGTGGCTCTGGCTCGGCATGTCGCTCAATTCCAGGCGGCTTTGTTGA
>JANLSE010000658.1:0-24682 GCA_031362265.1 Roseiflexaceae bacterium | reverse complement strand
TGTTCATATCGCTAATCTGCGCAAGAAGCTCGGTAATGACCCCACCCAACCACAGGTCATCGTCACGGTGCGTGGGGTCGGCTATCGCTTTGAGAGTCCCCAATGACGCCGCCACCTCGTCGAGACGGCCTGCGCGCCCGGCTGTTCCTCGCCCATGTGCTTGTGATTATCGCCGGAACGGCGACATTGCTACTGGTGACGCTGCTGACCGCGCCAACCCTCCACGACCGTCTCATGGTCGCCCTTCTCGGATCGGATGCCGCCGTAGCGACCGATTCGACAATGGCAGTGATGGAGCAGGCTACCAATACGGTCTTTCAGACGGCCATGTTCCAGGCGCTGCTGATCAGCAGCGGCGCAGCCAGCTTGGTCGCGATCGCGGTAAGCTTGTTGGTGTCGAACCGGATCGTCGCCCCAATTCAGCGCCTGCTGACCGCGAGTCGCCGCATCGCATCAGGCCATTACACTGAACGCGTACCATCTGTGGGGCGCGATGAACTTGCGGCATTGGCTATGCAGTTCAACACCATGGCGGACACGCTAGAGGACGCTGAGCGTCGGCGCGTCACGTTGATTGGGGATGTGGCTCACGAGTTGCGCACACCGCTCGCCACCATTGCAGGCTACGCCGAGGGTGCGCTTGACGGGATCGTCGCACCAAATGAGGAGACTTGGGCGCTCATCCTCGACGAGGTTGGGCGGCTACGACGGTTGGTGGCCGATCTGCAAGAGCTCTCACGTGCTGAGGCAAAGCAACTCGCGCTGCACCCAGCTCCAATTGCTCCCGAGGTGTTGGTTGCGCGCGCCGTTGCTCGCCTCACCTCCCAGTTTGTCGAGAAAGGCGTAATCCTTGTCCCTATTATGTCTTCCGACCTACCAACCGTGGACGCTGACCTAGATCGGATGACTCAGGTATTGATCAACCTGCTTGGTAACGCGCTTCAGCATACCACACTTGGCGACACGGTAACGATTTCTGCCATACGTGATAGTAACAATGTATGCTTCCGTATCAGTGATACCGGCGCAGGAATTACCGCCGAGCATCTCCCGTATCTCTTCGAGCGCTTCTATCGCGTCGATAAGGCCCGTGCTCGTACGACGGGTGGCACGGGAATTGGGCTAACGATCTGCAAAGCACTCGTCGAAGCCCACGGTGGCCAGATCTGGGCCGAAAGCGCCGGGCCTGGCCATGGCGCAGCATTTTCCTTCTCGATCCCCTCACGCATTCATCATAACCCTGCGGCGTCGAATGCCGTGCTCTGCTCCTCCGTAACTTGACCAAATCTTGATGATCGCGCGCATGTTTCCTTGACCATCACCCGCTATACTCATCATTAGTCAGGCGCACACTGCGCGCCAGTGACACAAGCAACGGAGGTGTTGCGATGATGTATGGATATGATATGTTCGCTGGCATGGGCTGGCTTGGGATGGCGATGATGCTGTTCGTCTGGATTGGGGTCATCGCCCTGGTGATTTGGGGATTGTCTGGCCTGTTCCCGCGCAGCCGTGCCACAACAGAGCCAGATGCGCTCGAGATCGTGCGCCGCCGCTATGCGCGTGGCGAGATTAGCCGTGAGGAGTATGTCCAGGCCACCGAGACGCTACGCGTGCCGGAGCATACCGCTCATCCGCGCCCCCTGAACTGAGGTGCGTTATGAGTCGTTTTCCACGATTGCCGCACCGCGCCAACCGGTATACGCTACCGATCATTAGTATCGCCTTTATCGTTGGCGTGGTTGTGGCCCTAATCGCGATCACCATAATAAGCGCACCAAAGCTGGCAGGCACGCCCTCATCTGCTCCAGTGCTGGTGCCGCATTTTATTGACCCAAGCAAACTGGGCACACTACGGGTGGTCGTGATTGGTGCCGCAAACGAAATGCTCCCTGGTACCAGCAATATGGTCGGCGTGCTAATGGCCAATCTGCGTGAGGGGCACATACCAACGAGCGCAACCACTGCGATCGTGCTGAGCGATTCAAGCTGTGCGCCCGACACCAACGGTATCTCGCATTGTTTGAATGACCTGAACATTGACGGGACGGTTATAACAGTGCAGCATCATCACGCAATGGCCACGGTGCCGTGCCTCTCGCCAGGTGAGAGGGTCGCACTGATGACTCTGAAGCAGTACCAGCATCAAATCTAAGCCAATCATAGAGGAGTGTTCATGTCTCGTTATTCGTTCACTCGCCGCGAGTTCTTCCGGATTGCCAGCGCAGCCAGCTTATTGCTCACCGGCGGAACGGCACTCAGTGCTTGTAGACGACTAGCTCCAGAGATTACGTCGCAGCCAGATTCGACCGCCACCTTTCGGCCAGATCTCGATCTGACTCTACGCGCCGCGTCAGCCAAGGTGCAGATTCTTCCCGGTACGCTGACGACCGTTTGGACGTACCAAGCCCAGGTTGTGTCCGGCGACGCGGCTAGTGTGCAGGCCATCCCTGGCAGCTATCTCGGGCCGATTATTCGCGTCCGTACAGGTCAACGGGTGCGTGTCACCTTCATCAACGATCTGCCAGAGTCTGACCAATCCTCGATTATTCACTGGCATGGCATGCATTTGCCTGCGGCGATGGATGGTCAGCCGCAGCACGCAGTGCCACCCGGTGGCCGCTATGTCTATGAGTTCACCGTAGCCGATCGGGCTGGAACGTATTGGTTTCACCCACATCCCCACGGGCAGATCAGCCGTCAGGTGCTCATGGGCCTCGCCGGACTGTTCATTGTCTCAGACATGGAAGAGCAAACTGTAGAGCTGCCAACAGGTGCCCAGGATTTGCCGCTGGTGATTCAGGATCGCAGTTTCGACTCACAGAACCAGTTCATCACTGCGCCCGACATGATGCAGCAGATGATGGGCTTCCTCGGCGCTCGGATTCTGGTGAACGGGCAGCCAGATGTGACGCTCGATTTGGCTACGCGCGCCTACCGGCTGCGGCTGCTGAATGGCTCCAACAGCCGGATCTATAAGCTGGCCTGGGATGACGGGACGCCACTGACCGTTATTGGTAGTGATGGTGGGCTGCTCGCGATGCCAGCTACTCGGCCATATGTGATGCTCGCACCAGGCGAGCGCATCGAGCTCTGGGTCGATCTGCGCGACCGCGCTATCGGCACCGAGCTAATGCTCCGTAGCCTGGAGTTCAGTGGTGCTGAGGGTATTGGTACAGCAGGCGGGATGAGTGGCATGCAGAGCGGCGGGATGAGTGGCATGGGTAGCATGTCCGCTGGAAATGCGCCACTCTTAGGAACCGCCCTCGACATTCTACGAGTACGGATGACTCGACAAGAGCCTGAGACTCTGATCCTTCCAACGATACTCTCAACAATCACACGCGACCGGCTGGAAGATGCGGTCAACCGAGGCACGCCGCGACCGGTGGCGCTCTCGCTGCGTGGCATGCAGTGGCGGATCAACGGCAAGATGTATGAGATGGGCGTGGTTGATTCCGGTGAGATCGTGAAGCTCAACAGCCTGGAGGTCTGGGAGATTATCAATGAGACCAACCCCGGCGAGATGATGGACACGATGGGCATGGCGCACCCGATTCACATCCATGGCGGGCAGTTCCAGGTGGCTGGCCGCACCGTGCTCCCTGAGCTGCGAGCTGGGTGGGAGAGCGTACGTGAGGGCTATGTGGATGAGGGCTGGAAGGATACGGTACTGGTGATGCCCGGCGAACGGGTGCAGCTACTGATGCGCTTCCGCGACCATATTGGCGATTTTGTCTACCACTGCCACAACCTTGAGCATGAGGATGCCGGGATGATGCGCACCTACCGTGTTGTTGGATGAAGAGCGCCTCGAACGGCCTGCTCAACAGTACGGTTCCCAACGTGTTATCTCCCTACCATGGTCAGGTTTACTATGGCGACAGCATCGGGTTATTCCCGCTATCCGATCTGCTGGCCCTCTGCTATGCTTATATGGAATGAATTGGTAGGAAATCTCGACCGCTTTCACAGAGGAGATTGAGCTCATGGACGCAGCAAACAAAACCGCCCTCGTCAGTGCTTTGGTCGTCGTTGCCGTACTTTTCTTACTCTTCGGCGGCGGGGCGATGACGGGAGCAACGATGGGTGGCGGAATGATGGGGAACGGAATGATGGGCGGTATCAGTTGGATGTGGATTCCTACCATACTTACCCTCGGCCTCGGTGTTCTGCTCGGTTGGGTCATTTTCGGGAAGAAGGTGTGACCGCGTTGTTGGTGTTCGTAACAACCGAGCTATGATGAGTCTGAAATGCACGCGACGATCACCATTCACTCCATGTGTGGAGGCTATTCATGCGATGTACTAAGGAGTTTTCTATGCGAATCATAATTCTTATCCTGATTGCAGCCGTGCTTAGTTTGTTTTCGGTTGCGCCTACGTCTGCACAGATGATCGACGACTGCTCGCACGCGCCAACAATTGCCGCGCTGCGCACCTGCGTCCAGCACGCAATCAATAACGGCGATATTGATACCGTCGGCGTTGGCCGCAGTTTGCTCACCAAGCTTGACACCGCCCAGAAATCCGTGGACCGCGGTCAGCCAGTGGTCGCGATCAACCAACTGAATGCGTTTATCAACGAGCTTGGTGCACAGGCAGGCAAGCACATCGCGATCGACCACGCCACCCATATGCGCATCCATGCGCAGAACGTCATTGTTGTACTGCACGGCTAGCTTGGCAAGAGGGGTGTTAAAAATGGCAAGCGCCGGAATTGCTGGTTGACATGCATTGTGCAACGCTTTCTGAGAGTCAATATCACGCTCTCCACTATCGATACCAACCCGTTCGTTTCGCCTACGGCGTCAACGATGTTTCCCGGCAAGGAGGGTAACTCATGACCCATGCCCATAATCAGGACATTGCGCAGGCCACATTCACACTCGAAAGTCTCCACTGCCCGGAATGTGCTGATGCTGTTGAGCGGGCACTCCGCGCCAACCCACATATTGCGAACGTTCACGTTGATTGGGCCAAGAATGAGGCCCACGTTAGCTTTCACAAGGGAATGATTAGCGAAGACGAAATTGCCCAGCGTATCGCGGCGACGGGCTGCGATTGCGCCCCCAGTGACAGTGCCCAGGCTACCAACGAACACGCACACCATACACCACCTGCCCAGCGAAAGTTTGAGCGCCTGGCACACGGCATTGCCGTCCAACCAATTACGATGGGCACCAAACACGATCGCATGCAGTATGAGATGCCTGCAACTAGTGCGCATGCCCAGCATGCCTCCACAGCGTCTCCTCCCGCTACAGCTGCACCAGCAACGGAGCACGACGCACATGCGGGTATGGATCATGCCGCCATGGGGCATGCTGGCGCGGCTGAAATGGATCATGCCGCAATGGGCCACGACATGTCCGATCCGAACATGGCAGCGGGGATGGAGCGCGATATGCGCACGAAGTTCTTCATTGCGCTTGCACTCACCATCCCCACCGTGCTCTACTCACCACTTGGCATGAACCTGCTCGGCCTCAGCTTACCGACGTTTGGGCTGGGCACGAACCTCATCATGTTGATCCTCTCCACGCCAGTGGTCTGGTACTGTGGTTGGATGTTTATTAGCGGGGCGTACCACTCGCTCAGGCGACGTATGCTCAATATGAGTGTGCTGATCGCCGTCGGTGTGTTGGCGGCTTCTCTTGGTAGCCTCATGCTGATGGCACTTGGCCAGGAGACCTTCTTCGAGGCTGCGGCCATGCTGGTCACCTTTGTGCTCTTCGGCCACTGGATGGAAATGCGCTCACGCCGTGGGACTGGTGATGCCCTACGTGCCCTGTTCGACCTTGTGCCACCGCAGGCGACAATCATCCGCGATGGACAGGAAGTATCGCTTCCGAGTGCCGAGGTGCAGGTCAATGATATTGTCCTGTTGCGACCGGGCGACAAAGTGCCCGTAGACGGCCTGGTAACTGCGGGTGAGACGAGCATCGACGAGGCGCTCGTTACCGGTGAGAGTGCGCCAGTCACGAAGCGTCCTGATGATACCGTGATTGCTGGGTCAATCAATCGCAGCGGCAGTATTCGTTTTCGGGCGACCAAGGTTGGCGCAGACACAACACTGGCACAGATTGTTGATTTGGTTCAGAAGGCGCAAAGCTCAAAGGCACCAGGGCAGCGCCTAGCGGATCAAGCGGCGCAATACCTGGTCATCCTGGCCGTTGGCGCAGGCGTATTGACCTTCATCATCTGGTTCTTTGTGATCGGGACCTCCTTTGCGATTGCACTGACCTTCGCAATCTCGGCGGTGGTGATTGCCTGTCCCGATGCGTTGGGCCTCGCCACGCCGACCGCCGTGGCCGTCGGCACAGGTATTGGCGCACGGCACAACATTCTGATCAAGGACGCCGCAACGCTGGAGAACATCTCCCGAACGACCGCGATTGTCTTGGATAAGACTGGCACGCTGACGGAGGGCAAACCCGCGCTCACAGATATAGTAGTTGCTGATGGAATACAACCGGATGAACTGCTGCGATTGGTTGCCTCCGCCGAGCAGGGCAGCGAGCACCCACTGGCCCAGGCGATTGTTGTAGGAGCTCGCGAGCGCGCGCTAGCGCTCGTAGACACGCAGCAGTTCGAAGCGATTGCCGGGCATGGTATCCGGGCGGTTACGGAGGGGCACGTCATACTGGCCGGCAACCGCAAGCTTATGAGTGACCAGCGTGTTGATATCAGCGAGCTTGAAGCGCAAGCGGCGGCACTGGCTGAAGCGGGCAAGACGCCAATGTTCATCGCACTTGATGGTCGCGCAGGCGGCTTAGTCGCAGTCGCAGATACGATCAAGCCAACTGCTGCTGAGACCATCCGCCGCCTGAAGGAGCTTGGTATCCAGGCCGTGATGATCACTGGCGACAACCAGCGGACGGCTGACGCAGTCGCCCGGCAACTTGGTGTTGAGCGCGTGTTTGCCGAGGTACTGCCAGCCGACAAAGCCCGCCATGTGCAGGAGCTGCAAGCCGAGGGCCAGCGCGTCGCAATGGTCGGTGACGGGGTCAATGATGCGCCAGCGCTAGCACAAGCCGACATCGGCATTGCGATTGGGGCGGGAACCGACGTGGCGATCGAGACCGCCGATGTGGTACTCATGAAGAGCGACCCGCTCGACATTATCCGTGCGATTATCCTTTCCAAGGCGACCGTCACCAAGATGAAACAGAACCTCTTCTGGGCAGCCATCTATAACGTGCTGGCGATCCCGGTGGCTGCTGGGCTCCTGTATCCATCGCTGGGGATCGTGCTACGGCCAGAATGGTCAGCGCTGTTGATGTCACTCTCGTCGATTATCGTTGCGGTCAATGCCATATTGCTGAAGCGGGTCGAAGGCGAGTTGGGGACGCCAAGCGATGCGGCTCTCGCCAAAGCATCACTAGGTGTCTCATAACGACGCATTGGTGATTAACGACAGACTTCACCTGGTGTGGCATACAGCGCAGGAACGTGCCAATGGTTGAGGGAGCAGGTGACAACCTGCACATGTATATACAAGGCTAGATGTTCGAGGCAGAAGGTGCACGATGAGTATTGCAACCATATTGACTGTATTAACTTCGTTATGCCAACTGCGAAAGCGCGAACACTGGACTCGGGAACGATTGGAGGAATATCAAGCGCATGCGCTGAGTCAGCTCCGTGAGTACGTCTATGAACACTCACCGTTTTATCGACAGTTTCACCACGGCTTGATGGATCGCCCGCTAGACGAGCTTCCCGTACTGACGAAAACGATGATGATGGAGCATTTTGATGATTTGGTGACAGATCGTGCTATTCATCTGGAAGACATCCGAACCCATATGAACCCGCTGCAAGCCGATCAGCGTTACCTTGATCATTACTGGGTCACGGCGACTTCGGGCAGCACCGGGCAGCCTGGCATTTTCCTGTTCAATCGCGCTGAATGGGCAACCGTGATTGCCTCATTCGCACGCGGTCAGGAATGGGGTGGTCTCAAGGTGGATCTACGGCATCGTCGGAAAATGGCGATGGTATCTTCCACCGCTTCCCTGCATATGTCCTTCCGCGTCGGCTTGACCGTTCAAAGTCCCTGGATTTCAACGCTGCGATTAGCAGCTGCGGAACCCCTCCCAATCATCGTCCAGCAGCTCAACGACTTCCAGCCTGATATCTTCATCGCTTACGCTTCGATGGCGCGCATTTTGGCAGAGGAGCAGCACGCCGGACGGCTTCGGATTAAACCCACGGTCATTTTCACCAGTTCGGAGGTGTTAACTGAGGAAACACGGCGGCGCGTGGAAGATGCCTGGGGCAAGGTTCTGTTCAATGAATACGCCGCTACTGAAAGCGGTGGGCTGGCAGCAGAACAGCATGACCATCGTGGACTCTATCTGTTTGAGGATCTCGTTATTTTCGAGGTCGTGGATGCAGAAAACCGACCCGTGCCACCGGGCGTTTACGGGGACAAGGTGCTGCTCACCGCGCTGTTTAAACGCACCCAACCGCTGATCCGCTACGAACTGCACGACAGTGTACGGCTGGCGTCAGAACCGCCCATATCGAAGTCGCCTTTTGCCTTGATTGACGGTATTCAAGGGCGCACGGAAGATATCCTCTATCTTCCCGGCCTTGCTGGAGGGGAGATTGCTGTACATCCCAACGTGTTTCATCAGGTCATGGATACAGTGCCCACAAACGGCTGGCAGGTACTGCAAGGCGATGATGGATTGACGCTGCTGCTCAGCGGCCTCCGGGAAACCTTTGAGGACGAAACACTAGCCAGCCAGGTGAGGAACGCCTTGACCCAACAAGAGATTATTGTGCCCCTCATAACAGTGCAGCGGGTGGCCGCCATTCCTAAGGGCGCGGGTGGGAAAGCGCCACTCATCAAGTCGAACCTCACCACTGCTTCCCCTATCGAGAACCCTTGGCCAGATTCACATGAGGAACGGTCGTCATGAGTTTTAAGCCTTACTCTTCGACTCTGCTGACGGTGTGCGGGAGCATCCTCATGGGGATGGGCCTCTACTTTGCTCTGATGCGCCCTACGCTGTTGCCAGAAGATATTCGCTCTATAGGTTTATCTTCAGAACAGCTTCAAGCGACAGCACCAGGTCTCCGCGATTGGTTAGACAAGGTGTTTTGGGTCATGGGAGGCTACGTGTTTACGTCTGGTCTCTTGACCTGTTACGTTGCGCAGACTGCGTTTTCGTGAGCGACGACGAGGCGTTTTGCGTGTCGTCGGGTTGGCGGGATTGTCCTCTCTCGGTTTGATGGTGGTAATAAACTTTATGATCGATTCGGATTTCAAATGGGTATTGCTCATCTTCGCCGCTCTTTGGCTGAGCGCTTTAGGATTTTTCTGCGACAAAAATGAAAGGATAACGGCAATGAATCTCGATTTACAAGATACCACTGTTGGGGATTTCAACTAGGGGCATACGCAGAATTCGGAAAAAACCGTACGTTACGCATCTTCGATGGTGCGTAGCGACCGGAAGTGTCCATCAGCAATCGTCCGATTCTGAGGCCAGACGTAATCGCCAGTCAGATTGATATGTTCCCAACCCAGTGGTGAGAGATATTGCTGGAGGTCATCATGGAGGGGTGTACCTGCTCCAACGAGCGCCAGCGTTGCCCTGACATACCGCTCTTCCTGACCAAAAATGTCAGGATAGATTCTATGGCCGTTGATGAGATGTGTCAAGAAACGGTAACTAATACCCTAATGTGACACTATTTAAGGGGTATACTGACGTCAGGTTGGGGTATACGTCAGCTTGACACCCGCCATACACAACAATCGATTTTCTGCTCGTGATCGGACTTGATGACCAGGTCTTAACGTACGATTTTTTCCGAATTCTCTGTGTGCCCCTTAATGAAAGTACCCTGCCGCTTATCAATGCTGCCCTCAGCGTAATCGCCGCCACCCGTATGAACCGATCGGGCGTCAACTGAGCCACTGATCCCCGAGAGCATAGGGCCATCCACGTCGCCGGTGATGTTCGTGGTATTGTCAGGTGGGGTATCAGGTGTCATTGCGCATCTCAGTGGTCGCTGTATTGCATCTATTGTATATCGGGGTGCAATGGGTATACTACCTAGATTGCGAGATCAATCCACAATTGGGTGCTATCAATCACGTGCCCCTGGTGTGTGGCTAGTTCCGCATGGGCAGCTGGCGTTGCACCAGTTCGTGCAAACAATACAGGGATGACACGCCAACCTTTGCCTTTATCTATAAGATCAGCTAATACCAATGGAATAGTATGATCCAAGAGGTTACGGATCGTTTGCTTATCCACACGATCAACACCCCATTTGCATTCGCCGATCAGTATGGTGCGCTCTTTCCAACTGATGGCAACGACATCAGCCTGCACAGTTCGGCTCCAATGGCTGCCAATCTGTTCAGGCGCAAACCCAAACCGACCAGCACGTGCTTGTACCAACACCCACTGCCGTGCTAACTCCTCCCAAGCAGTCGCACCAACAAAGGCTCGTAACCCCTGCTGAATAAGCGTCGACACCCGATCCGGTTGGTAGCTAATCTCAGCCTCGTTTGGCTGTAGGAAACGAAAATAGAAGCGGTGGAATGGATCACGAATGTGATACCGCCCTTGCTTTGAGCTGCGTTGCTGAACTGCGGTGAGGGTGGCTGGAATCCGCCGCTCAATCAAACGCAACTCCTGCAGCGTGCCCAGGTAGGCGCTCAGGTTCGTTTGAGCAACCATTGCGGCATTGCTGATGGCCGAGAGCGTATGAGCACCATTCCCAATTGCCTGAAGAATGCTGAGATAGACCCTTGGCTCACGTACCTCATCGTAAAGTAGAAACTCAACCTCAGCGAGCGCTAGGCTTCCAGGTGCCAAGAGTTGCATGCGAATGTTTTCCACAAGCGATCGATCCGGCTGAAACCAACGCAAATAGGTTGGCACGCCCCCAACCAGTGCATACGCTGCGATCTGTTCATCTGGCGACCATGCTGGGAAAAATTGGCGTATCGCGCCAAATGGCAATGGTTGAAGATGCCACTGCCCGGTCATTCGCCCAAATAATGGCGATTGTTGCGTCAGTAACGTTTCCATCGCTCGTACATGCGAGCCACAGAACGCGATAATTGTTGGCGAGTGTTGAAAATGCACATCCCAAGCCAACTGAAGTGCGGAAAGCATGGCTGAATCCGCTTCAGCAGCATAGGGCAATTCATCGAGAATGAGCAACTGTTTGCGGTGAGTCAGCAGCGAAACCGTTGCATCCCACAGATCCGACCAGCTCTCAAAGCTCGGCGTCGTAACCGCTGCTGGATTGCGCCCGGCAATCTGCGCAAACAGTTTGCGCCGTTGGAGGGGAGCTGGTTCCTTTTGCGCCATCCAATAGATCCACGGAAGCCCTGCCTGCTCGGCCCAATGCCGCAGTAAGGCTGTCTTGCCAACCCGACGCCGCCCATACAGCATAATAAGTTGGCCTGGTCCAGGATGCGTGCGGTTCTGCACGTTGGTGAGAAAGGCCAGTTCAGCATCTCGATCAACAAACATGGCAATACCCCATAGATAGCATACCAAGATTATTATAATCCATGTATGCTATCTATGCACAATGTGGCATGTTCAGCATTGCAATGGGGTTTAGCATCACTAAGGATGTTCCTCAACGTTGCTAGTGATGTTCGTTGTAGGTTCTGGTGGAATAGTTAGTTCAGATAGGTTCGCTATATGGGGGTTTTTGCATATCCCCTCGGAAAGGTGTATTAACCAAAATCAGGGAGCATGCAGCCCGAATGTAAGCAGCAGTACCGGCTCTTTTGCTATCGGCAGACTGCTAATGCCGGGTTTCAGCATGTGTTCCTCGTGCGACAGTGCGCCATTGTGGCGCAAAATAGCGCTCATACCGGCTTTCTCGCAGCACCTTCGCTGTTCTGAGCCATTTGATTGGCGGACGGCTCGCTCGTTTGCTCATCAATATGCGAACAAACGAACGATTTTAACCCTACTGCACTTTTTTGGGGGGACATGCAAAAACCCCATTATGGACGAACCCTTTCTTACTGGTAGCACCATCCATATCACCCTAACGCTGCTGCAAGTCGGCCAAGCTGCACAGCATCGGCCTGGTCGATCGCTGCAACGATCGGAACTGCTGCATCCTCGCTAACCAGCAATGCAGCTGCACTACCCCCATATAGCCGCGCTAATGCATCAATGCGATCCAGGGAAGGCTGCAACGTTCCTCGCTCGTACTTTACAATCAGTGTATGATCAACATTCAGGCATGCAGCCACATCGCGCACAGTCATCCGTGAGGCAATCCGTGCATCGCGTAAACGTCGTGCTACTCTCGCGGAAAGTGGCTCTGGTCGTTCGGGTTGGGGTGGCTGGGTCATGATTCAAGCTCCATACCACGCTGCTCAATCGCATCAATCTCACGATTCGTCAGCCCACGGTACTGTTCTTTAATAAACTGCACGCCATCATCATAATAAGCTGCGGGCAGATCGGTATAGGTAGCCACATTGAAGCGCTTATTAAAGAGACGCCAAACAGCATGAATACTCTCACCAGCATCAACCTTCTGGTGAGTTGCAAGTGCTTTTCCCCAATGCTGCACCATGTTATAGATCGTCCCTCGTTGTGAGGAAGATATTCTCTGCTTTGCCTGTTGCTCTAGCACTTGCACGCGGCTCTGAAGCTGAAGAAGCTGGGCCTGCATTTCACGGAATACCATCCGCGCCCGATCTTGGCTCTCTTCCAGTGCATCCTGGCGTGATGCCAGCTGGGCAACATCCTGAAATGCCTGCTCCATCCCATCCAAATCACGCAAATCCTCAATCATGCGGCTTGGTTTATCTGGCAGTTGGGTCAATTGTGCAAATGCTGCCTTTACTGCTCCGACCAAATACTCTTTCACATAGCGAACCCGCTCACGCACATCATCACGCACGGCTGCTGTCTGGATCGAAAGCACCCACATTGGTACATCATCGAGCAGTAAGAAATCGAGTGACCGAAATTGCTGCCCATCAAAAATGCGTAACGCCATCAAATGCAGATTCTCATCGCCACTGATACGACGTCGTTGTGCTGTTAGATTCAACTTCAGCGTGATACATAAATCGCGCAACGCAAGATAAACGGATCCATCTGAAGATCGCGCTGCAAGAACAACTCCATCAAAAAGTGGGACAGGCAATTGCTCAACTGCATCTGGTGGGCGCGAAGAAGTCGCCATAGCAACAGAACCCTTCTCTATCATGGTGCCATTTCAGCACCGCGAGATGCTGTATGGTAATCTCGTGGTGCCATTTTAGCACCGCGACATGTCGTATGGTTATAGCGCGGTGCCATTTTAGCACCAACTATCTACAAAACCAACCCTCAGCGCTCTCGGCAAATACCATCCGATGCCTTATCGTCGCATTCATCACCAGGACAGGATACCCAGCCAAGGCGAGCTTTATTGTTGCTGATCTAGCGCTCGGCTCAAGGCGATATGAACGTAGGCACTGCGCGTAATGCCCATGCGTTTTGCGGCAGCATCAGCACGCTTGAGTATATCCGGGTCGTAGCGCATCGTCACTGGAACCTTTCGCCCTTCATCATCCGATTCCTGGGCGGCCCTCCCAGCCCTGGCGATGAAGGCTTCGGCGGCACGTTCTTCCCCCTTGGTCGCTGTATCTTGACGTTGGCCAGTCGGCTTTCTGGTGATTGCCATTGTACACCTCTCGTAAATCAATTAGCGTACGATCTACGTTATATAATATTCATTGTACGTACATTTAGCATGTACATGGCGTTTATCAGAGCGGTTAGCTCCTCGATTGCCTTGGGATCTTTCGGGGTATATTCCAGCACTCCGCGCCCTGCTGCCGCTGCATTCGGAAACGCCTTGCGCCGTCCAATCATAAAGGGCAGATATTCCATTCCCTCAATTTCGCGCAAAGCATCGGCGGCATCCTCATTATCTCGACCTTGAGCGTCGGCGGCATTCAAGACGAGCACAGCACGCAGTTTCTCGTTAATTTCATGCGCCTCTTTCACCATGGCTGCAATCTGATCTACTGCCCAAATGTCGAAGCTACGCGGCTGCACAGGAACAAGTAACGTTTCCGATATGGTAAGCGCAGCACGAAGACTGCCGGTGTCACGTCCACCCACATCAATGATGATGTCATCGTACTTCGGAGCGAGCTGGCGCACCTGGGTACGCAATGCCGCACCTTGTAAACTAACGGCGATATAACCAGGCTGTGCTAGCTGCTCAGTGCGTAGATCGGTGAAGGTGATGGCGGTCTGTTGCTCATCACCGTCTACTAATAGCACATCGCGCCCTTCACTTGCACGGGCGATAGCTATGTTGACTGCAAGGGTAGTCTTACCAACGCCCCCTTTGATATTTCCTACAGTGAGAATCATGCGGGCCTCTTTCCTATATGTTGAATAGCTTACATTGTGCATTGATTGAAAGTACGTTGTACATTATATGTACGTACAATGTATTGTCAAATCACATCCTCAATCATGAGTTGCAACACTCTCAGCTAGTGCGCTGCGGCCTCCAGGGATGTAGCGATAGAGCGTGGCAGGTGAGACATGGAGGCGGGCAGCAACTTCTTCCACCGAGATCGACGGGTTGGCCAGCAACGCTTTTGCAGCAGCAATATCTTTGGATGTTAGAGCAGGGGGTCTGCCGCCTTTTCTGCCGCGTTCGCGGGCAGCCTGTAACCCGGCGCTCGTTCGCTCGCGAATCACAGCGCGCTCAAACTCAGCCAGCGACGCAAAGATATGAAACACCAGGCGTCCACCAGGAGTCGCGGTGTCGATACTCTCGGTCAGAGAGCGAAGCTCGATACCTCGTGACTGCAAAACTTCTAGCGTCTCGATAAGCTGGCGCATGGAGCGCGCCAGGCGGTCGAGCTTCCACACCACAAGGGTATCTCCAGTACGGAGATAGTCGAGAGCGGCCTTCAGCTCTGGGCGATCGCGCTGCGCGCCACTGGCCTTCTCGGTAAAGATGCGATCGCACCCTACGGATTTGAGCGCATCGGTTTGTAGGGCCGGATTCTGGTCGAGGGTCGAAACACGCGCATAGCCAACAAGCATAACCTCTCCTGTTTCTCAAAACTCACCGAATGGTGATGCAATCGAGAAGTATATTACAAGAGATTATTTTGAGAGGCAAGCGATGCAGTAAAACGCGGGTAAAGGGAGGGGAGGGGCTATCTCTCAGAAACGTTCGTTTGTGAGGTATGCGAGTGCGGTTATTATAATGCCTCATCGGCCTTTGAAGTTCGCCGTTGTTGGCGGTTCTACTTCAACGCTTTGGAGTTACACCCAACCCAATTCTTGCATTGTGCTGTTATCGGCTATGATGGCCCACGCGCTTCGGCGGATCAACATGGCAGCTTGCGCTTGTGGCATTTGGTATAATAAGAAGCGTGACAGGGAAAGAAGGACGATATACTGGACTCATCACGAGAGGTTGACAAATGACTGCAACACTGAGTGTCGATGACATGATTCTCCAAATCGATGCCAGCGGTGCGCCGGTACGCTTTGAGTATGTGCGTGGCCGTATGAAGTGGGAAATGAGCCCCGCAAGCCGTCATCAGATGGCGATTCGCCATATTGAGCGCTCAGTACGGCCGACCGACCATTCATCGGGATGCGATTGCTATGCGCTTGCAGATGTTCTGATTCGCTTTCCCGATCCGGATCAATCCTTGAAACGACCCGATATTGCCATTTTCTGCACAGTGCCACCAGCGAGTGATGAAGCACTCACTATTATTCCCGAAGCTGTGATCGAGGTCGTTAGTTTGGGCTACGAAGATAAAGACAGCGGCCCCGATGGAGCACCATTCTATCTGACCTATGGTGTTCGCGATGTGCTGGTCGTGGATCCACGGCTGGGCACGGTGCAACACTACCAACCAGATCAGCCAATCCAAACCTACCCAACACCCTTTACACTCATGCTGAAATGTGGTTGTCGGGTCGATATTCCCGGATGAGCGCAGTAGGCTCTCAATGCAACATCGTCCAGCCTACAGGTCTCGCCCGCTATGTGCTATTCGTCCATATGCGCTCATGTTATATTGTAATTTTAATGGTGCTGGTGCTGGCGTTGGCGTTGTGGAGGTAGGAGGATCGAGCTATCGTTATTACTGGGTAGTTGTATTTGGGAGAACTTCTCCATACAATTGTTCGCACTTATGTATGGAGAAGTTCATCATGCTTATTGAGGTAAATACATACTCGGCACATAACCATGCGCAATTGTCTGCACTATCGAGCGCGGCGTAAGACATTGATTATTCCATTGAAGCGCTCAATCGACGTGCCATAGCCAACAAAACTCCAGGGATACAGTGCATTGCCATACACTACATAGGGGCGCACACGGAATTCGGAAAAAATCGTACGTTACGGAGCATCGATGGTGCGGAGCGCCCGGAAATGCCCAGCACTGATCGCTCGATTCTGCGGCCAGACATAATCACCCGTCAGGTTGATATGTTCCCAGCCCAATGGTGAAAGATACTGCTGGAGGTCATCCTGCACGGGTTGGCCTACCGCTGCAAGCGCGAGCGTTGCGCGCTCCAAATAGACCGTATTCCACAACACAATTGCAGCGGTCACGAGGGTTAAGCCGCTGGCACGGTAGCGTTGGTGCTCGAAACTTCGGTCACGGATCTCCCCCAAGCGGTTGAAGAAGACTGCCCGCGCGAGTGCGTTCCGCGCCTCACCCTTATTCAGCCCCGCGTGAACGCGGCGGCGCAGATCAACGTTTTGCAGCTAATCCAGCATAAACAATGTACGCTCGATGCGGCCCAACTCGCGTAACGCAAGCGCGAGGCCATTTTGACGCGGATGATTGCTGAGCTTGCGGAGCATCAACGACGCCGTGACGGTACCGTGTTTGATCGATGCTGCTAGTCGGAGAATCGCATCCCAATGCGCACGGATATGGGTTGTGTTCAGGGTGCCACCAATGATGGTTTGTAACGCTGGATAGCCCAGCTCATTTTTTGGCACATATACCTTGGTATCCTTGAGGTCGCGGATACGCGGTGCAAACCGAAATCCCAGCAGATGCATGAGAGCAAACACGTGATCGGTAAACCCTGCGGTGTCGGTGTAATGCTCGGCAATCCGCACATCCGATTCGTGATACAACAGGCCATCCAGTACAAAGGTGGCATCGCGGACACCGAACCGACATCGCCACAGTGTTTGCCGCAGCCGAGCACATGGGTGATCCGAACTATTTACTCAAGGTACTCCAACAGTAAGATGCGATTGCCCTGCATAGATCAGCACCTCTTCAAGCAGCATGCCCTGACCAGCATCCCAACCAAGTTCATATGCTTCTGATCCGAGTGACTCATGTAGCTGTATGATCTGCTGCTCATGGTTTGGGCGATCAAAGGATGGAAGCTCTGCCCCAATCATTGCACGCAATTTGGCAGCAAACCCGTACAATCGAACGGCTCGAATGAGCTGGCCCGTGCGGCTGCTTACCGCTGCTAATCCTTCCAGGCATTCGACAATTCCACGCCGATCGCCAATGTTGCGGCGTATCTGCAGACTTTCATGAAACCGTGCTGTTGCTCGCACATATTGTTCTTGTGCATACGCAACGAGGCCAAGGTTGAGGCACGACCATGCTATTCCAACGTCAACCCGTAGCTGGCGGCGTAAGTGTAAGCCCTCTTCCAGCAAAGTGGTCGCCTCAAGGTATTGGCCCTTTCGATACCATGTCAGACCTAAGTCATTGAGCGCATGCGCAACAAACTGTTGATCACCTGCAATGCGGCATAAATCAAGACATTCTTGGTAACATGCTGTTGCTTGTGCTTCGTCGCTAGATGCGATAGCAACCCAGCCGAGCAGATGAAGGGCACGTGCGCTGGCACTCAGATCATGGGAAACGCGTGCACAGGCCAAGCTTTCGGCTATGAAGTGCTGTGTCTGATCGTAGTCACCCTGATCCCATGCGATGTAAGCCAAGTGCCTGAGTGTCCACGCAATACCATGAGTATCGCTCAGCTCTCGATACTGGGTGAGGGCTGCAGCACACTGCTGGTGCGCTTCTGAATAGTCACTTTGAATCCATGCAAGCATACCAGCCCGCGATTGTACCTGCGCTCGTACCACGAGCGGTAGCAACTCGCTGCGAGCAAACGGCCCGCTGAGCCAGTGACGGCCCAGGGTGACATAGCCACGAATCCAACAAAACTCGCTTAATCCACTGGACAATCTTCCTGCCAGGGTTGGATCAGCCAAGTCGAGTGCCCAATTCAAGGCACCACTAATGTTTTCGCGCTCAGCCTCAAGCGTATCAAGCCACACTGCCTCATCGAATGTCTGAAGCCGTGCGTGGGCATGCTCAACCAGATCGAGCGCCCAATTGGCATAGCGCACCTGAAGTACTTCTCGCTCAGCACGTTCGCTTAAGCGCTCAAGCGCATACTCACGAATAGTCTCCAACATCCGGAACCGAATCTCACCATCCTGTTGCACGATTTGTTGGAGCAAGCTCTTATCAACAAGTGAGGTCAAGCCATTGAGGACATCGATTGGCGCCTGCGCTGGCAGCTGACAGATTAATTCGGCAGCTTCAATCGTGCTACTACCAACAAAAACAGCTAGTCGAGCAAACAGAGCTTGCTCATCCGCAAGCAAAAGTTGATAGCTCCACTCAATTGTTCCGCGTAGTGTCTGCTGATATGTGGGCCGATCACGCGCACCACCAATCAGAATATCAAGGACCTTCTCACCCAAGGCACCACGTACCCGCCCCAGCAGCGCCTGTGGTGTCAGTATGCGACTACGAGCAGCCGCAAGCTCAATCGCCAACGGTAGGCCATCAAGTCGGTAGCACATTTCTGCAATCAGTGGCGCATTTACCTTCGTCAGTGCAAAGTCGTTGCGAACCGCTTGTGCTCGCGCCACAAAGAGCTGAATAGCATCATATTGTCCAATAGCTGCGAGATCTTGGGGTATGGCGTCACCAATATCAGGACAGGCCAATGGGGGAACGACAAAGGCATGCTCGCCGGTGACGCTCAACAGTGCGCGGCTGGTTACAAGGATCTTGAGCTGGGGCGCTGCGAGCAACAATTCTGCCACAAGGGGGGCTGCTGCAAGTACATGCTCGAAGGTATCGAGTACTAAGAGGAGATGCCGATCTCGAAGTACGCCAATCAAGTGCTCAGATAGGGTCTGCGTACCGCTATCGGCAATCCCCAGCGCCCGTGCGATGACAATGCCCACCATCTGAGGATCAGTAACTGCTGCCAGTGCAATAAAGGCTACGCCATCTGCGAATGAATCGGCCAGTTGACGCGCAATATGCAATGCAAGATGTGTTTTGCCTGAACCACCTGGCCCAGAGAGTGTGAGCAGGCGAATATCCGTTCGCATCAATAGGCTGTGGATCGTCTCGATTTCACGCCGACGACCAATCAATGGTGTCAGGATAGTTGGCAGCGTGCTCATACGCGGCGTCTGAGCTGGTTGTGCCATGGTAGCTTCCATCAGCGGCAGTAGCAGGGCACGCTCTTTTGGATCAGTGGTGTTTGCCCACAACATTGTGAGCGGTGGATGACCAGCGGCTTGGAACAGCCGATTTGCGTCAGTCGCCACCAGATGTAATGCAGCAGCAACTCGCGCGATATCCTGCCAGTGGCGTGGCTTTTCAACCCGCCCCTCAAGCCAGTTCACAATCGTGGACTTCGGCACGTTGGATTTACGGTGCAGTAACCCTGGAGTATAGGGGTAATCTGGCCGGCGCATGTATTCATCAAGGACATCTGCAAACCGGATCACACACAGCATACACAACACTCCAGAATGGTACGCAATTGGTACGATATTCCGAGCCAATTGACATGAAATGATAGCAGATAAGCAGGCCAATGATCGCTATTATTGTATTCATCAACACATACAACCAACGGTTTAGTCGGGAATCCGGTAGCGTAGCAGGACGTAGAGCGATACAGCCCGATACAAACACAACTATGATACGCATTGGTTATCGTGATGGATTGATTTGATAGGCGAGCTTACCTCGGCAGTGGTGTATATCGATGACAACAGACCTATATGGGTATCAATCCCATGATCTTCAAGCAGTATGCAGCATGCTCGAAGAAAAACTGCATATTACATTTCAGTGCGAATCGACCCGCTACCGTAGTTTTTATCGCGCCGATTATAGTGAGGGTATCCAGCTTCTGCTTCAATCAAATTGGGATCCGATCGACAGCGAGCTCATGGAAGACCTCTATCCACACCTGCACATCCTCTTATATGTTCGCAGTACAGTTGAACACGCAACGCTCAGACAGCAATTGATCGTCGAAACACACGCATTGCTTCTGGAACAGCGCAACGAAGGTTAAGCAAGAGCTCGATACGTGCTAGGGAAACTACTATCATGCGCAAGAAAACAGACACCAGCCTACTACCAGCTGATAGTACGGGGACGGCAATACTAGGCGATGCTATCATGATCGAACAGATTGCGCAAGGCGATAGCGCCGCACTTGCTGCGTTCTACGACCAGAATGCCCGCCTCGTCTTCAGTGTTGCACTCCGAATCACTGGTGATCAAGAAACCGCCGAAGAAGTCGCACAGGATGTTTTCTACGATGTATGGCGCTACGCCAAAGGATTTGACCCAGCCGCTGGCAGTGGCCGGACTTGGCTTCTGAGTATTACACGACACCGTGCCATTGATACAATCCGCAGCCGACGCTATCGCGCCCGTGCAAATGAAATGAGCATGGATTTCGAGCAGCGCGCAGGTGCTGAGCATGAGCCACACCAGCAGGTGCAGGATCTCCTGACACACGAGCTCATCCACAGCGCATTAGCCAAGCTCCCATGCAATCAACGCCAGGCACTGGAATTAGCCTACTATCGTGGCCTAAGCATAACGCGGATTGCAGCGCAGCTTGGTATGCCATTGGGAACAATCAAAACTCGGCTGCGGCTGGGATTAGGCAAGCTGCGCAATCACCTGGCTGCACACGCAGTGGATCTGGGGTATCCAATGTCAACTAGAATTGTGACCGACGACCCACGGGTTGCGCAACGAGCTTTGGATGTGCCTGATATGGCTTCCCTACGCCATCGAGCATCACCGGCAATTGCTGGCGAAGAGCGCGAACCTCGCTCTGTCGGCTGGAGCTAGGAATGCGAGCGAGGCTGTCCTGATGCCAAGTCTCCGATCTGCGACAGCTCGTTGCGCAACCCGTGGGAACACAAGGCATCAATCCAAGTGAAAGATCTCGTGAGAAAGTTTCCCAGAAGCGCAGAATAACCCAGGCGACACAAAAACACGCCACTCACAAACGTTCGTTTGTGAGGCACTACCTGGCGCGCTTGCCGCAGCTGAATGCTAACCCGGGCGGACATCAACAACTCTATCACCGAATCTACCACCCGAAGATACACCAGAGCAAGCAGCCGCGATCATTCTTGAAGCAGTTCTCACAGAAGCTGCCGAGACGTATGCTGCCAGTATTGCGCCACAAGCACGCTAGCCGAATAGGTACTGTGCCAACTGGCGGGCCTATGCACTCGCGGCAACCGTGCGTCCGCGCAAGATCCACACAAGTGTCAGGCCCGTAAGCAATTGGAAGGCCCAGGCACCAGTAGAACCGAACACCGTAAAGTTTGGTGTGAGATCAATTCCTGCCGCCCGTGTGATGATCCAGCCAATTGCCCAACTAAGGGTGACGACCACAGGCCAGGCTGGCGCACGTTTGGCAACCGTGCGCAACATCAGGAATTGTGCCAATCCGATCCCGACACCTGTGATGAGCCCACGCAACAGCAGCGTTGTTCCAGTTGTATCGATGCCAAGTAACCCCACCCCGAGCGCCAAACCAACCGACATTCCAGCAGCAGTGATTGCGATCCACCACGGCGTCAACGATAGGCGTTGACGCAACACCAACCATTGGGCCAGGCCGATCACGGCACCGGTCGCTGCACCGCCAATCAACGCCTGTAGAACACCCGTCACCGCATTGACCAGTCCAAGGCCAGCTAGCCCGCCAATTGGGAAGCCAAGGAATGCTGCACCCCATCCTGCCCAAAAGCCCCATCCGTTCCGCTGAATTATCGATCAGGCCATCATGTTTCTCATATGTATACGCTCATACATGTATCCGCAGATTACGCAGATTATTGCCACCTGATCCCCTAAACTGTGCGTATGATGAACACAAGATGCATGAGCAGCGCAAGCATCGTTGGGGCGCAGCGCGCTGCGTCATTACGGCGGTGCTCGGATCGAGGTTTCACCATGCGCACAGTTTTCTTACCGGTCACCCCGTCACCTGCTCAAGAAGCCACCGGGTTACCATGCAACCCCGTCACCTTGTCACCCTGCGCTCGATACCATTCCGCCGTCGCCCGAATTGCCTCCGCAAGTGGTGTCGCATGGTCGCCAAAGAGCTGTGCATACTGGCTATGATCCACGATATATGGCTCATAGCTGATATAGAGATTCTCTTCCAGCCCACGCAGCACGGGTGTAGAGAGCGCTAGAATCGGCAGCAGCATGCGCGTCACCAGCCGCGGGAGCGCCTGGAGTTGCGGGGTTCCGTTGGCCTGCGCGCCAAGGATTCGTGCGATCTCGCGCAATGTCACAGCTGGTGCATTCGGCACATGCCAGGCCCGCCCAAGCGCTCGATCATTGCTACCGACATTTACTAGCGCCTGGCCAACATCACGAATGTAGCTGACACTATGTGGCACATCCAGGTTGGCAAACAGTTGAGCAGGCTTTCCTGCCAGAATGGGTGCGAAAAAGCGCTCCCCGACCAGCGATTCAGCGACGTGTGGCCCGAGCAGATCCGATGCGCGCACACTGACTGCGCGCACCTCGCCGCTCGCGTGGGCCGCAAACAGCGCTTTGGTCATCTGGACACGCGAGCTGCTGCGTGAACCCTGGCCGTGCATCGGCATGTCCTCACTCATTGGAGCGCCGTCGTGAGGGCCATAGACATACAGGTTTTCCATCACAATCAGCTTCGCGCCGGCGGCTGCCGCCCCTTCCAGCACCCCGCGCTGGAGCGGCGGGAACTGCTCCGGCCAGCGATGGTAATCGGGCGGATTTGTACAGTTATACACGTGGGTCGCCCCGGTGCAAACTCGCCGTGCATCTTCCGGGCTGGTTGCATCACCGCGCACAACCTCGACCTGTGGCAGCAGATGTTTGCGCGCCCCGCTACGTGTCACAACCTGAACCCGCTTCCCCTGCGCCACAAGAATCTCACTCACCGCCGTACCGACCGGGCCACTCCCATAGATGACATGCTGTTCGTTTGTCATAGCGCTACTCCTGATTACTAATTGACCAATTGACCGATCTACAATCCATAATCGAGCAATCTGGTAATCCAGCAATCCAACAATCGGCAATAGTTCTAGCGTGTTGTCACTATGTGCTGGGGCTGGGCGGCAATCTCGGGCCGCCGGACGAGCAGCACCACGCCAACCACCATCAGCCACAATGCCCAACCGAGATAGCTGATTGCGTTGATCGCCCCCGCCAGTGGCACGCCAGCAGGCTCCAACAGGCCAGTTGCCACACCAAGCGCCAGGGCCATGCCGCTCAGGCCAAGCCAACGCCCAAAGAGTGGCGCGCGCAGCATCAACAGCGCAATTAGGAAGGTCCATGTGCTGGTACTGAGGTAGCCAAGATGCTCGCCAACGGCCATACCGGCATAGCGGTGGAAGGCTTCAAAGACCATCGCTGCCGCAGCGCGTTGGGCCTCACTCGCAGCCGGATCAAGATAAGCCTGAGCCAGAAGTGGCACGAGGAAGGGCCAGCGCAGGAAGCCGAGTGTCTGCGCCAAGCCAGCGACCACACCAAAGGTCGTGGCCACCCACAGCGCCATCGACGCCTGATCCGCAGCCATCACACGATGCATAAGCAGAACCACCGGAATGAACAAAACTGCCGTAAGAGTCAACGCATACCAGGCAGCGATCAGCCCTGTGCCGCCAGCCTGAAACTTCGTCAGAATAGCAGCTGTCGGCTGGCGCAGAATGTCTGGATATTCAAACTGTACCTGAAGCACGGTGAACAGCACGGTGAAGGCGATTGGCACACCCAGTAGCAACAGGCCAGCCAAGCGACGAATGGTTTGGGCGGTCATCGGTTTGTCCTTTCTTGGGAACGGTGCAGTACTCGCATCCCAACACCACGTTATTCACTAGGGCAAATACTCTAATGACATAATAGTGCAATTACTCTAATGTGTCAAGTACGACTATCGACGGATAGTATTGTGGTGTTCAGCCCACTGATCTGGCGTGGGGGAGGTGAGGGAGCGGGTGAGGGGGCGGGCGCTATGAGATAATAAATGAATCGAGCACCTGAAGCATCAGTGCAACCCCATGATCGATCTGCGCTGCATCCACCGTCAGACCGCTGACTTCAACGCTGGCCAGCCAGAACTCACTGATCAACCAGCACAGCTCGGCCAGGCGTGTGACCACCGCTGGATCGCCGGGATCGCGCAGCACTCCAGACGCGACAAAGAGCGCAGTTATTTCGTGAAAGCCAGTGAAGCCGCGTTCACGCACCGCAACCCAACGCTGCTGGAACTCCTGCTGACCCCCCTATTTGCCTTCCTCAAGTCGTATGTTATGCGACGCGAATTCATCAACGGCGTCGACGGC
>JANLSE010000603.1:0-8694 GCA_031362265.1 Roseiflexaceae bacterium | reverse complement strand
ACAGCGGCCAATCCGCAATTGCATCACTACCATCACGCATGGCCTCTGTCTCGCGGTTAGGGCTTGCAACCGAGCCGCTATCAAGATGATCACGTCCAATCACAATTGGGGCTTTTACCTCACCACGTGCCACCATCTCGTTGAGCCGCAGCCCTGCACGCACCCGCTCACCATAGCGCAGCCAGCAGATTCGCGCAGGCAACCCTTGGAAGGCAACCTGTTCACGCGCCATATGTAACCAACGATGCAGATGCTCATTCTCGGGGAACAGCTCAATCATGGCACGATCGGTGGCGTAAATGTCTTCGGGATCACCACTCAGCGCAACCCAGCGGAATGGGCCATTCCCTTCGCAGAATAATGGGCGAATATAGGCAGGCACGAACCCAGGGTAGCTGAAAGCATTCAACACTCCAGCATCAAAGGCACGCTGGCGTAGATTGTTACCATAATCGAACACCACCGCACCACGTTCCTGGAAATCGAGCATCGCCCGCACATGGGCTGCCATCGATTGCATCGCACGCTGTTCATACTGAGCAGGATCGGCTTGGCGTAGTGCCGTAGCCTCATCAAGGGTCATCCCTGCTGGAATATAGCCATAAGCTACATCATGCGCCGAAGTTTGATCGGTCACCACATCTGGGGTGATACCCATACTCACCAGGCGTGGCAAAATCTCGGCAGCATTGCCAATCAGGGCAATCGAACGTGGGGTTTGCTGTGCGACAGCTTGCTCAACCTGCTGCAATGCATCCTCGAGATCGGTACTAATCGCATCGATTTGGCGCAAGCCAAGCCGCCGCTCGGCACGCCAGCGATCCACCTCAACCAGCAGCCCAACCCCTTCGTTCATGGTGATTGCCAGGGCTTGGGCACCGCCCATCTCACCAAGGCCTGCGGTGAGCACAAACTTGCCGCGCAGTGTACCCCAGCCATGGGTACGCGCCAGTGCCGCAAATGTCTCATAGGTACCTTGCAAAATCCCCTGTGTGCCAATATAGATCCAGCTACCAGCTGTCATCTGGCCATACATCAAGAGTCCTTCACGTTCCCAACGATCGAAATTCTCCTGGGTGGCCCACTTCGGCACAATATTACTGTTCGCCAAAAGCACCCGTGGCGCATCGGTATGGGTACGAAACACAGCCACCGGTTTACCAGATTGCACAAGCAACGTCTCATCTGGCTCCAGATCGCGTAACGATTGCAGGATCGCATCAAAGCTTTCCCAGTTGCGGGCCGCCTTGCCACGCCCACCATACACAATCAACTGATCTGGATCGAAGGCTACCTGTGGATCGAGGTTATTCTGGAGCATACGATAGGCCGCCTCGATCAACCAGTTCTTGCATGTGAGCTGTGTACCAATCGGCGCGCGAACGGGCCGGGCTGCTGCGGGCGCTGTACTCATGAGTGCATTCCTATTCGTGATAGAATATGTCTAACACAGATTGTATGGTTGTCTAGACAAATTGTCAAGTACGAGATTATAATGTACGAAAGGATTCGCAATGCCCACCGACCACAAGCAGTTGTTTGATCAAATCACCCGCCCGACGACCAGTCTCTTCTTCAAAAAAGAAGACCTTGCCGACCCGCGTATGGGTAACATTGTGCGCCACCAACCCGAGGATTACGCGACAGCGGATGTGGTGCTTCTGGGCTGCCCACAGGATGAGGGTGTACAGCGCAATGGTGGGCGGGTAGGGGCAGCTGCAGCGCCCGATGCGATCCGTGATCGATTCTATCGGCTGGTGGCGATTGAGGGGTTACGGTTGTTTGATCTAGGCAATACCAGCAGCTTAGGTCGGCTGGAGGAGATCCATGCGAGGCATACTGCTGTGGTCGGCCAGGTTATCCGCGATGGGAAGACATTGGTCAGTCTCGGTGGCGGGAACGATCTAGCCTATGCCGATTGCTGTGGGCTGGTACAAGGGTTAGCCAATACGAGTGTGCTAGGGCTGAATGTCGACACCCATTTTGATGTGCGCGCCGATACACCACGCAATAGCGGCACCCCTTATCGCATGCTGCTCGAAGAGGGCATCCTTACGCCTGGCAACTTTTATGAGCTTGGGCATCAGCCCTTTGCAGTGGCGCAAGCCCATCGTGACTATCTCGAATCGTGTGGCGCACACGTCGCTTCATTAGCGGCATGGCGCGCAACTGGTATCGCAGAACTGTTGCAGCAAGTGCTTGCAAACGAGGCACAGGCGATCTTCTGGGGGCTAGATATGGATGTGGTGCGTGCCAGTGATGCACCTGGAGTGAGCGCCCCAAATCCAACTGGCCTGACCGCGGAGGAGTTCTGTAGCGTTGCTCAGATCGCCGGGCACGATCCACGTAGCCGCATCCTGGAAATCAGCGAGATCAACCCCAACTATGACATTGATCTACGCACATGTCGGCTAGCGGCTGTAGCAATCTGGGAGTTCTTGCATGAGCGGATGCAGAGCGGCGAATCCTAGATAACTATCACGCACTCGACAGATATGCTACAATTCCGGCAGCGTGTATCATACTCAAACAAGCAGGTAGGCGTTGCAGAGCATCAGTGAGATTGTCCAGGCAATGGCACGGCAGCGCGGGCGTACCGATACGAGCCCGTTGGCGCTGCTGCGTGTGCTGGATGGCCGCGCTGGCGAACGCATTAGCCACCTCCCAGTTGGTGCCGAACTTGAGCAAGCCTGGATCGCGATGACGGGCGAGCCATTCCGCCCACATCAATCGCAAGCCCTCACCGCACTGCGCCGGAATGAGCCAGTGGTGTTGCGCTCATCCAGTGCAAATGTTGTTGATACGCTCGCACTCCTGGGGTATGCGCTCCTCAGTGCCGAACCAGGTGGCGCGGCACTAGCACTTACGCATTCGCTCGCAGCTGCACGCACCCTACACGCGCAGATCACCCGCATCAATGAGCGTATGCCATCCGCCTTGCGCTTCTCTATAACCCTGGTCGGCGAGAAACAGACCAACCCTTATGCGCGCTTGGTGATTTGCTCGGCAGAGGCGCTGCATGGCCGGGTTCTACGCCACCACGATCGTGCCTGGGATTTGTTTTGGGCGCGGCTACGCACGTTACTCATTCCCGATATTCAGCATTACGCTGGCGTTTCTGGTGCACATCTTGCCGATCTGTTGCAGCGTGTGCGACGCACTGCGCGTGCGCATGGAGCACCAGCTGCGATCGCAACCGTCGCGACAATGAGTTGGATCCACAATCCCGAAACCGCCCTCACCGCAGCATTAGGGGCACCCTGGCGGGTGGTGAATGGCGACGACGATCAGCTCCGTGAAACAACCCTGGCCGTCTGGCGATCTGGCCCAACTCGCCTGCGTGATGCGGCCGATCTAGCGTTGGCCTTACAGCGCAATGGCTACTTTGTCCATATTGCCTGTGAATATCTTGAGCGCGCATTAATTGTCCCCATGATTGGCGATATTCCAGCCATCACGGTTGGCACAGATTTGCCCGAGACACAGGCGTTGATCGTCGTTGGATACCCAAGCGCAGGCAATCTGCGGCGGCTTCTGAATGGTGGCTATCAGGCCGTAGTGCTTATTCTTGGCGAACTGCCACACGAACAGATGCTCGCCCGTAATGTCGAAGCCCTGCTAAACCTTCCCGCCCCTGAATGGCCACCTGCCCCAGCGAATGCCTATGTCACCGCGCAGCATATCCTGTGTGCAGCGAATGAATTGCCACTAACGGCAGAAGAAGTCGAAAGTTGGGGTGCTACTGATATTGTCGAACGCCTGGCAGCCAGCCAGCAGCTCGTCGATCTGCCAGATTCTGAAATCTGTTGGAAGCCCGGCCCTGAGGCGCATGATCCCTATGAGGAATTTCACCTCACCGCTCCGAGTGGTTCAGCAATTGCAGCACATAACGAGCAGAATCGTTTGATTGCACGGCTCGATCCAACCACCTTTGAGCGTTGGGCCTTTAGTGGTGCAGCGCTACCGCCACTGGCAGGCGGCCAACGGGTCATCACCCGCGATGAGGAACATGCCACAATAACACTGCGTATGGAAAGCCCCATCCGGCGTACACTGCCACTGCGGCGTTGCACAATCGACGTGCGCGAAACCCGCCAAACCCGAACTATGGTTGGTGGGGCTAATCTCTCATGGGGGCGGGTTGTTGTCGAAGAAGAAATATATGCATATCGTGAACAACCAGCAACTGGCGCCCCAACCGAAGTCAAACTCCCTGTGCCGCTCAAAGTCCGCTGGGTTGCCCATGCCTGCTGGTTCACACTGAATAACCAAGCGCAGGTGCTTGGCCAACAAATCGGCTGGAGCTTAGCAGCGGCATTGCCACTCCGTTCGCTTGTGAGTATTACCGATATCACGCCAGCGTATGACCATGAGAAGCAGCAACTCTTTATGGTAGATTCACATCCAGGCGGAAACGGGGCAGCTGGTTGGCTCTTTGCACAGGCAGAACAGCTACTGCCGCTTGCATACGATATTGCCTATGCATGTCGCCAGGATCCATTCCTAGAACCACTCAGTCGAGTCGATATGGATTGGCTGCTCGCCTTACTTGGCAAGGCACCACAACGCTCGCCTGAGCCTGTGCGTGCCCAGCTCGCCGTAGCACCTGAGCCAGCCAAACCACAACCGAGTATAGCGCGCCCCACAGCATATGTGCCGCCTGTATCAACCCCTACACCTACTCCGCCTCCCGTACCAGCAGAAGATGCACCATTTATTGAGATTCCGCCACGCCAGGCACGGCCACAACCATCGCGCCAGGAGCCGCCACAGCAAACACGACCACAACCGACTCGACAAGAGCCACAACCACCGCGCCAGGAGCCGCCAGCCCGGCAAGATCCACCGCCCGCACGCCAGGAGCGCTTTTCAATTGAGTCGCCACCCGTGCGCCAGGAACCACCGCGTTCAAGCAGCACCACACCCCCGCCGCGCAATGCACCTCCGCCCGCAGAGGAGCGCCCAGCTGATGCTGATGCTCTGGTTGCCCGGCTGCGCCGCCTCCGCGAGCAGCGCGAACGTGAAGGCGCACAGAATCAGCCGATACCACAGCAGAAATCAAACGCAGCGCGCCGCCCACTGGCTGCCCGTTTTCAGGCCAACGACCAGGTTTTTTGCTTGCCATATGGCAATGGCACGGTTGTTGAGAGCCGGATTGAGGATGAGCGCGAGATCTTGATTGTGCACTTCCCCGAACATGGTGAACTGGAGATCGATCCAGCCATCAATTTGGTACGGCTGATTGGCGAGAGCCACGGGCGAGTAGATGAGTTGCTCTAAAATACAGCTATTGTTCAGAACAGTATATTCAACAGATTCGGATCACATCCAGTGTTGTATGTGCGTTGTATAAGGAGACTCGTATGCTTACTCCCGATCAAATTGCGTTTTTCCACATCAATGGCTACTTGCTTGTAAAAGGACTGATCACCAAACCTGAGGCCGCCGCCCTCCGAGCCGAAGCGCATGCCCTGATCGAGCGGCTTAGCTCGCAACGCAGTGTCGATGCAACCTGGGGCAGCGCACGTGAGGCAGTTGCCGAAGCAAAGGAAACCCAACTTCTGCATTGTCACAATGTCCAGTTCTATAACGCAGCCTTTACGCGCCTGATCTGCGATGAGCGCCTTACGGGTGCAACCGCTGATCTGATCGGCAGCCCGAATGTGCAATTACATCATACCAAGCTGTTCATTAAGCCGCCCGAAAAAGGCTCACCATTCCCCATGCACCAGGATTACCCATACTTCCCACATGACAAAAACACCATGATCGCAGCAACATTCCATTTCGATGATGCACCACTGGAAAAGGGCTGTATCCGTGTCGTTCCAGGTAGCCATCGCGAAGGCCCGATTGAGCATATCCCAACTGGCGGCTGGCATCTGCCGTTCGATACATATCCAATCAACGACGCACTTCCATGCCCAGCCGAAGCTGGTGATGTGCTGTTCTTCAGCTATCTGACAATTCATGGCTCAGGGATCAATGTCAGCCCAGAAGCGCGTACCACTCTTCTCATTCAGATGCGCGACCCAAGCGACCCACCATCGAAAAAGACCCACGAATCGCGCGGCCAGGGCATGATGCTACGCGGGTTCGACCCTCTGGCAATCGCGCGTGGGGTGGAATAAATAGGTATTCCTCTATTTGACGCACCATGCCAAGCATGGTAGGATGCCGAACAAATAGAAGAATAACAGGGGGCCTGGAGGAAGCGAAGGGCTCAAATGGGGAAAGCCCGGTGAAATACCGGCGCAGTCCACGCTACTGTAAGCTGAAGCAGCATGCTTTGGTAAGCCAGAATGCCCGCCCCTGCCGATGAGCCATTCACACCCGCGCTGGAAAGGGGTGAGGCGCAGGGTGATCATGTATGTCTCGCCCTCCGTTTCCCTTCTCCAATCGGAGAGGGTTTTTTAGTTTCGAGTCAGAAAGGATTTCCCATGCGTCGCCGGTTTTCACTCCTATTTGCCCTGCTAACGATCTTTGTTGCCACACCTAGTTTTGCCGCCGAGTCCACACCTGCCGCCCAATCTGCATTGGCTTGGCTCACTGTACGCCAACAAGCCGACGGTAGCTTCCCAGGTTTTGGTGCTGGCTCGAGTACCGATGCAGTGTTTGCGTATGCCGCAGCGAATATTGATCCAAATGGCGTACTGAAGAATGGCAATTCGCCAATTACGGCGCTTGGCAATGAAGCAGCCGCATATGCAGCGAGTTCAACTGCCGCAGCCGGTAAACTTACATTGGCGGTTGTAGCTGCCGATAAAGACCCACGTAGTTTTGGCGGGGTCGATCTTGTCGCGATCATCCAATCCGGCTACCATCGCTCAACTGGCATTTATGGCCTGAACCCAACCGACCATGCCTTTGCTCTGCTGGCACTTGTGAGTGCTGGGCAGCCTGTACCGCCAGCCGCACTCAGTGCAGCACGCCGTCTCCAGCATTCCGATGGCGGCTGGAGCTTCGATGGTGGTGCGAAAACCAGTAGCGATACCAACACAACTTCCTTGATGCTGCAGGGTCTGGTTGCAGCTGGTGATCATGGCGTGGCATTTACCAAAGCCCTGGCCTACCTCAAATCGCAGCAAAATAGCGACGGCGGATTCCCATATTCAAAAGAATCGCCATTCGGCAGTGATAGCGATGCGAACTCAACCGCCCTATCTATCCAGGCGCTTGTTGCTGCTGGCGAAGATCCCCATACATTACGTCAATCTGCTGGTGATCCAATTGACGCTCTACTTGGATTTCAAAATCCAAGTGGTGCATTCCGTTACCAAGCGGCACTTCCAGATGATAATGATCTCGCTACAGCTCAGGCTATTCCAGCCTTACTCCTCAAACCGTTCCCATTCAAGCGATTGACTCCAGCTGTCATACCCGCGGCACTTCCAAATACTGGTGGTGAGCCAATTGGGGCTAATCTCGCGATCTTGGCGGCTACTCTATTGATCGCAGGGTTTGTGCTACGTAAACGAACCGTGTCCTGATACCATTCCAAGTAGGTCACAGTCTAGCTTCAAGATCGACAAACGAATGCTACTGAGCAATTTCTTGAAGAAGACTAATGTTAGAATGGTGCGATATGCAAAGGCCAAGAATCATGTTCTTGTGCCTTTGCACTCATACTCGCGCTATTCGTAGGGCCTATTAGGTTATTTAATATGCAGAAGGCTACCACGACTTCACCGCCCACAGTTGCTTGGAATTGGATGCTACTCGCACTTGGTAGCCATACTGCTTGGGGCATTTACCCGGTATTGGCGCGTTATCTTCAAACAGTCAGTGGGTTACCTGGAATGGCTGTATTGGCCGTAGGGGGTAGCCTAAACCTGATCATTTTGCTGCTGGTGCTCAAGCAGCGGGGGGAGATTGGCACACTTCGTTCACCAATCCTTTGGGGCGTGGCAGTGCTTGCCATGATCCGTTCTGTCACCAATGTGCTCTCCGCTCGCTATACGCCTGGCGTGTATATTCAGCTTGCCAATATGCTCACGCCTTTCCTCGTCGTTGGGATTGGTGCGCTTGCCTACCGTGAAGCAATCCCGCAACGAACTGGCACGGCTCTGACCCTCTCATTGGTTGGTGCACTCCTCATGCTCACTGGCGAAATCAGTGGCGGAAGTATGCGGTTCGCCCTGAATGCCAATGAGTGGCTGGGTGTCGGGCTAGCATTAATAAGCAGTCTCGCGCTTGCATTGTATATGCTGGCCGTTCGCCACACGAATTCCTATCGGGTTTCTGGCGAGGCGACCTTCACGGCGCAACTGATGGTTCTCATTTTCTCCAGTGGCCTCCTAAGTATCGTTTTTCATGAAGATTGGACACGCTGGTCCTATTTGCATCCGATCGATTGGTTGATGTTTCTGATCTTCGCATTTGCTATCATTCTTGGCGCTAATCTAACCCAGATTCATACGTTGCGGCGGCTTGGCGCACCTCTTGTGAGTAGTTTGCAGGCATGGCGACTCGTAACTGCGCTTGTTGCCAGTGGGCTCCTCATGGGCGAATGGTTACACACACCGCTCCAAATGCTTGGTGTCCTACTCGTCGTCGCTGTCGTCTCCTGGTATCTCTGGCAGCAGCGGCCAGCATAACGGGTATGCTATAATGGCAATGAATGCTGCACAGCGTTATGGGTAATGCGTGCTCACTGGAGTGCTATGGCCACCGCAATCATCAGGAATCCTGCTC
>JANLSE010000561.1:0-5021 GCA_031362265.1 Roseiflexaceae bacterium | reverse complement strand
CCCACTGAGAATATCGCCCGGCTGTAGCTCGGTGAGTAGGCGATGCTTCTGCGCCTTACGCCATTCCTGGGTTGCGCTGCGCTCAGAGAGCACTAACCGATTGCGCTCACGATCAACCTCAATCACCTTAAGTGGGATATTCTGGCCAACCATGCGCTGGAGTGCCTGCTGGCGCTCCTCGGCAGCGGTACGCCCATGCAACTGCGCGACCTGTGAGGCAGGTACAAAGCCACGAATACGATTAAACTGGATCAACAGGCCACCTTTATTATAGCCAATGACGGTGCCCTGAACAATACCACCTTCTTCTTGTAGCCGCCCGGCCTCTTCCCAATCGTGTGCAACCTGCACCATTGTTAGGGAGAGAACGAGTTCGCCTTCACGATTTTCGGGATCCTGAATATACACTGGGAGTGTTTGACCAACCTTGAGCGAACGAATAAATTCATCACCCATCTGTCGCAAATCTTGCGTTGGGATGATGCCCTCGCGCTTGGTTCCGATCGAGACGAGGATCATTCCGTCTTCGATCTTCATGACAACACCTTCACGCACTTCGCCGCGTTGCGGGCGTGCATAATCATACTCATCCAGTAGTTGGGTCCAATCAAGCTCTTCAATGCTCGAATCTTTGAGGGTTTCAACCGTCATGACCAATTGCCTCCCCGGGTAGTGGGTTCTGTCCTTCCGATGCCCGCGTTTGCACCGGATACGATTTACAATCGCCTCGCGTTGGCGGAAACGCGATTATACTGCGAGCCCTATGCATTGTCAAATTTGCGCGACAGGAAGCCTTCCCGTATACTCTAGTCATGTCAATTCTTTTTGTCTTTATTGATGGGGTTGGAATAGCCGCTGCAGGGGCAGATAACCCGCTTGCTTCGGCTGCCATGCCACATATTCACACCCTGCTTGGCGGCCCATTAACCAGCGAATCTATCCAATCACGCGACAATCTCTTACTTCGCCCGATTGATGCGAACCTAGGGATCGAGGGGCTTCCACAAAGTGGCACCGGCCACACCGCCATTCTGGGTGGTTTCAATGCTGCTGCTGCCCATGGTCGCCATCAACCACATTTCCCGCCAGTGGCGCTGCGCCCGCGCTTGGCGGAATCTAGCCTGTTCCATTATGTGCAGGCGGCTGGCAAGCACGCGGCCTTTGCAAATGTGTTTGGGCCTAACTATTGGGTTGCACTGGCGGCGGGAAAACTACGGCGAGCGGCGAGCGCGATTGCCGCCGAAGGCGCAGGGGTGCGGCTGCGCACAATGGAGGATATGCTGGCTGGTAACGCAATTGCATGGGATATTACTGGAGAACAATTGCGTGTGCGTGAGCCAGATTTGCCATTAGTAAGCCCCGATGTGGCCGGTAAGGTTCTGGTACAACTCGCACAAGAACACGATTTGGTCTACTTCGAGTGTTACTTGCCCGATCTTGCTGCCCACGAGCGGCTATCGGTCACACTAGATGTGGCACTGGAGCGAATCGATGCCATGCTTGGATCGGTTCTTGCCAATATGCGCCCAGACGATACGTTATTACTTACGAGTGATCATGGGAATGCAGAAAGCCGCTCGGCGATCTCGCATACGCGTAACCCTGTACCGCTTCTGGCAGTTGGGCCAGCGGCTGGAGCCTTTGCAAATGTCGAGGATATTAGTCAGGTGGCAAGAGCTGTGGTGGCAGCATTAATGTAACAAAATCACCACTTCACCGTGTCACCCTGTCACAATACTGGAGTATAACAATGCACCGAATTGGTGTTCTTTTCAACCCGCTCTCCGAGAAATCGGTGCAGATTTCATTGGAAGTAGCAGAATGGCTACGTTTACGAAATTGTGAGGTTTGGCGTGGTATCTCGCATGGTGCGCGCGCCGAGCCGCCACTGCCGAAAGATATCGAGCTGATTATTGCCCTAGGTGGTGATGGAACAGTTCTGCGCGCCGCACGTTTAGCAATCGAAAACGGGAGTATTCCAATATTGCCGGTCGCATTAGGGCATCTCAATTTTATGGCCGATGTCGAACCCAAGAATCTGTTTGCGAGCTTAGAGGTCTTACTTGATGGCGGGGGATGGCACGATGAACGTTCACTACTGGATTCGACGCTCTATCATCGTCATGAGGGTGGGCGGCCATCACAGCACGCATTGGCGCTCAACGAAATTCTGCTTGCGCGTGGTGATATTAACCGCATTATTATTGTGGATGTAGAGATTTATGGCGCACATCTGACCACCTACCACGCCGATGGGTTACTTGTTGCAACAGCAACCGGCTCAACGGCCTATGCACTTGCCGCAGGTGGCCCAATTATCGATCCGCGCTCACGCGCATTGGTACTCGTACCTGTCGCGGCACATCTCACTAACATCCCATCACTTGTGTTGCATGAAGATGCGGTTGTTACGCTGCGGGTTCAAAGCCGTTATCAGGCTGCGCTCTCCGCCGATGGCCATACCGCAATTGCACTCCACGAAGGCGATGAGGTGATGATCAGACGTGCCAAACAGACCTGTGTCTTTGCTCGTGTCCGTGCCCAAAGCGATTTCTATAGCCGCATGATGCAGCGCCTGCAACGCTAGCACAGAACGCATAGCGCAAGAGCGCAGAATACGAGACACGGGACAAGGTGAAACGGAAACGCAAAGACGCAAAGATCTAATAGGTGTGGCGAATGCACGTTCCATCGTTCCAATGCTCCAATGCTCCAATGCTACACCCAGAGGGTACCCGGCTTGGCTCAGAGGGCACCCCGCTTCAATGCTCTGCGCTCTACGCTCTGCGCTTTGCGCTTCACGGCTCTCTTAGGAACGCGGTATCCGCCCAGCCTTCAGCATCGCCATAGCGTACACGCGCCCAGCGGTGGCCATCGCGCTGCGGGCCATCCTCAAGCAACGCCACATTCGCATTAATTGGCATTACCACTAATACACGACCCATAGTGCTTGGCTCTTCGCGCAGATTGAGTTCTTCTATCGTGATACGTTGCTGTGGTGCGATCATGGTTGGCAATGGCGGCGCGGGCGGCACAATAGTCGGTGCGCTTGGTAACATGGCTTGATTCTGGGTTTGGAGGAATGTACTAATTGCTGCACATGCGATGATGAGGATGAGCCCGATTGTCAGCATAAGCCCAGGGTTGAGTCGTACTGGTGCGCTGGTATTTGAGGTACGGGTTTTACGTGGCGCGGTGCGTGCAGCAGCGGGCGGTGCTGGCGAAGTAACTGAGCGCGGAACATTGGCCGCTGGTTTAGCGGTAATCTGAGAAGGAGCCGGTTTGCCAGCGGATGTAGCAACGGGGTTGGGAGCTATGCTGGGAGCTATGGTTGGTGAATTGGTGCGTGTTGATGTTGCAGGTTTCGGCCGAACGGGTTGAGTGCGGCGCTGTTTTTCTGGTGTAGCGGCCGGTAATCGCTCCTGGCGCGGCGTACTCACCACAATCGTCTCTTGCTCAAACTCAGGGAAAAACCCCTGCACGAAGGTCGCATAGCGTTCTACCGCGACACGCTTGCCACGGAAGCGCCCGCCATGGGCAATATCCTGCCGCTCACGATTCATGGTGCGAATGAGCGTGGCATCTTCTGCACCGAGGTTGCGGTGTAGACGCATGAGGTCAATGAGTTCGCCCCACTGAACGCGGGCCACATCCAGAATACGGGCATGGTCACTCGCGGGAATTTCGGGCGTAAGCGCCAACAAATGCCGAAAGCGATCTTCCAGCGCACCATGTATGCTGGTCAGCGCCGCGCCAAGCAGATCGGGATCGTTATTGGCTTTGGCTAACCGCTCTACACCCAGTTTAAGCTTATCGACCCCAGCACTTGGCATACCGCATCCCCACGTTATAGGCTGTGCGCATGCGTCGTCAGTTGCACGATCACCGAACGCTGGCGCTTGTTGGGTATTGTAGCGCATGTTGCGCCATGAGGCGTGCCATGTATGTATTTGCGGCGGGGAGTAAGAGGATAACCTCGCCGATATTCCACCAGAAGTGGACATCCAAGCGTGGCGCGGTTGTGAGGCCCGGTAATCGACAGATGAAGGTGCTGCGTGTCCATTCGCTACGCATCAGCCAGCCATCCTGTCCGAGAATACCAGGGAGGCCTTGCGCGGTGACACCCGCGATATCCAAGCGATGCAATTCCTCCAGGGTTTGAAGATGGCGCATAAACATGTAGGTGTGCTCAAAGGTATGTGCACTGGCCCAGGCCAGGAGTAGCCACATCCAACGATTGCGCACCCCACCGCCAATCAGCGCCATGATCGTCAACAATACAAGCCAATTCCAAATGAAATGAACCCATTCAGCATTAGCTGGTGAGAGCAGGCCAACCGCTGCGCGCATCTCCCAGCCAAGCAGATGGTACTGAACCCATTGTGCTAGGTGCTCTACCGTATGAAAACCCTGTGTGAGCACCAATATACAGACCAACATTGCAAGTGTGCCATAGCGTTTGCGATCAGCATTCCATTTGGGAATGGCCGGAACGAGGAGTATTACGAGCAACACTACCACCGCTCCCCAAATTGGGAGCACCCCAAGCTGCACACCAAGGAGACCTGCCCCAACACCAAGCACACTGGCTGCGAGCAACAGTGCCGCATACTCATGTGGGTGAATAAGCTCCAGGAGCGGTAGAACTTTCGGTTTGCCGTACACAGAAGTGGTAGACATATATTGCCTGATTATCATAAACTATAAACACAATAACGCGTTGAGACACGAACCCTGCTGTAGCTGCTAGCGCGTGACGACCAGTAATATTTGTGGTTCGATACCTTCGACTGGCGAAATACGGCCATCGGGCCACTGGATGTCGAGGCGCTCAAGCGTGGCACCCCGCGGTATGCCAAAGTGGACACGGCTGGCATTACCGGAAAGATAGCCACTGGTGGCACGCACATCGCGAGACAGTACGCCAATACTGGTGTAGAGCATGAGCTTCGCCCCAATTGCGTGGGTATTGTGTGTGTCGGGCCAGTTGAGATCGACTTCGAGACCCGCACCGTCGCCTG
>JANLSE010000540.1:0-7133 GCA_031362265.1 Roseiflexaceae bacterium | reverse complement strand
CAAGCCCTTTGCGCCTTTGCGCCTTTGCGTTTTTGCGTTCTTGCGTTCATTCTTGAAAAGACAAACACGGCCAGATCGAGCAGAAAAATACGCCAGCCCCAACACCGGCCTGAATACCAATCAGTAACAATAGCCAGTATGGCGCCCCAGGCCAATAACTGATCTCGCCAACCCAGAGCAGAAAAGGTAGTGTACCGAGCATAAAACGAATGAACCAGGGCATAGCGACAAATCGTGCGATACTCACGCTAGCACTTGCCCAGCTGTGTTGCTTGTACTCTACAGATAGCTGTTTCCGTGATTGGTAGAACAGCCCATAGCCAACCCATAAGCCAATCGTCGCACCCCAGCAACGCGCACACACTGCCATTGGCGCACCAAACAAACTGTACGATTTTACAGGTGTTGGGCAGATGTATTGCGAAAGCAGATCGCGCGCAAGCCAACCAAGATCGCGCAGTATAGGTAGACCAGTGGCAATAAAGAGGGCTGCCACAGGTGGGCCAAGGAGCAGTATTGTTAGAATAACAAGCAGTGGCCAACGCGGCCAGGATGCTGAAGCAGGTCGTGTTGCAACCGCAGATACCATGAACCTACAGCTTTCGCAGGCGCTGGCGAACATCCCATAGGATGCGCAGCTTTTCTAGAAATGAAACATGCGCGCGACATGTATGTACATCATAGCAATTCTGCTTGATTTTATCAAGAATCGCGCGATATACAGCGGATGCTGCGCCAACTGCTAACCGGCTATCCGCACTCAGCAGCGCAATTCCTGACCATGATTCTTCATACAAACGATGGGCGCGCTCAATTTCAAATTGCATCAACGCCCGAAACGCTGCATCACAGCGCCCATCCAAAATATCCTGATCGGTAAGCCCAAACCGCTGCAAATCTTCCTGCGGCAGGTACACCCGCCCACGACGCGCATCCTCACCGACATCCCGCAAAATATTGGTGAGTTGTAGTGCTACACCTAGTTTGATCGCATACTCGTCTGCCCCAGGCTGATAGCCAATGATTTGCATCGAGAGCAAGCCAACCACCGAGGCCACCCGATAACAATAGACCCATAGCTCATCGAATGTCGCATAGCGATCAACCGTCAAATCCATTGCGATACCTGCCAACAACTCATCGACAAGAACCTGAGGAATGCAGTAATGCTTAGCGGTATCATTCCAAGCCATCAGAACCGGATGAAAACGGGGTGGTTTTGGCGCATGCACCAAAGCTACCCACATCGCTAGCGCACGTGTGAGATCGGTGCCTGGCTGCTCATCAACCAAATCATCACTTGTTCGGCAAAAGGCGTACAATGCACGCACAGCGCGGCGTTTAGAAGGCGGAAGCAGTTGTGAACTAAAGAAAAAGCTCTTCGAGTAGCGGCGCGTGATCGCCTCGCACACGCCATATGACTCTTGTAGCGTCAGAACAAATGAATCAGATTGGCCGTTCTGAATAAGGCTTGAGGGGAATTCTATATCAGCTACTTGACCCAACTCGGCAAGTAGCGTCTCAGCATCTTTGAATGCTACTGATCGCTCCAATATTCCCATAACAGCACGGCCAACTGGGTAGCTCAGCGACACATGTTGCTCCTTCCTCTTGTACAAGCCAACAGATTCGTACAATGCATAAAGCACATCGTACGCCGGTTTCGGCTCATACACACCAGATACTCATAGTGTAATTACGAAGCTAAGTCGATACCGGATGTCGTATTGCGCGACATAAGTGTAGCCACGGTTTCGCTGAGCGTTCGAGCATCCTGGCCGAGGAAAGATCCGGGGATAGCTTTTTGTAGTTCAGGATTCTGGTTAAAGATACGCCCGCCATAGCCAAAGCGCATATTGGGGAAACTGCGCTGAATGGCACGGGCACATTCGATCAGCCCAGGCACAGTTTCAAGTGTTGAGGCCGAGAGCAGAACCAAAGCAGGTGAAACTGATCGAACAGTTTCCAAGAGATCGACAAGCGGCACCTTAGCACCAAGGTACACCACATGCCAACCACGCCGCACTAAGAACAAACTAGCAAGCAGAATACCAATATCATGGAGTTCATCTGGCGCACACCCAATCACGATCGTCTCACGCTGGGTATTGCTTTCAAAAACATTCAACAGGCTCGCCACCTTCCGGCGTACAAACTCAGTAGCAAAATGCTCGGCAGCTACGTTGATCTCGCCACGATGCCAACGCTCCCCAACCTCAATCAAGCCTGGCTGTATAAGGTTCAGCAGCACTTCCTCAAATGGATAGAGCGCAAATGCCTCACTAATGACACGTTCAGCTCCAGCTGCATCAAAACCAATCAACGAATGAATCAGCTCATCGCCCATTGTCTCAAATGAACGCGCCGCGCCATTGGAAACAGCTGCCTCCGAAGATTCAAGCACAGTCATGAGTAGCATTACCGCATGGCTGATATTCATGCCTTCTTCGGTTCGATCCCGTAACCAACGGATGATTGCAATATCGCGCTCGGAGTAGAGCCGATGCCCACCAGGGGTTCGCTGCGGACGAGGAATCCCGTAGCGCCGTTCCCAAGCTCGAAACGTATCCGGCGGAACCCCAGTATCACGTGCAACCGCTTTTGTGTTGAACACTGGCGCAAGCGAAAGCTGTGCTAGTGCTGGTGGGTGAGCCATGATGCAGTTCTCGTAGTAGCAATTCAGTTCGGAAGTGTAGCACTGCGCACAAGAATTGTCAAGAGCTTGCACATTCAACGTCAGCCCACAGGATCGACTATAATAGGCTTTCCAATGCCATATGCAGTAGGTAGGCCCTATACAAGACGAGCGGCTGCAATGGCTCGCACTCCCGCGAGATCGCCTTTAAGACGTTGCCAGGTATTCCCACGATCCGTTGATAGTGCTACCATAGATGTATCGCCCGCAAAGGCTGTGTCGATATGGTAGGATGCAGCAATAATCACATTTGGTGGCCCATCCCAGGCCAGGTCGTTCGCAGCATATTTCCATGTCATACCAGCATCACTGCTCCGAGCAATCTTGCCACTTGATTCTGCAACAAGCAACTCTGGCTCACGACCACCTAAGATTGCAAAACCACCAGCAACAACAATATGCGGCGTCAACAATTGCCAGCTATTCTCGTGATAGCTAAACAGCTGCTGTTGCGCAACAACACACAATCCATATTCACCCATGCGCATCGCAATCTGCTCTACATTGGCAGGTAATTCAGGAAGCAACTCCCAGGTTGTACCGCCATCTACACTGCGGGATACCTTCTTCCCTGTTGCAATCGTTACAATATTGGAGCTATCACCAGCCGTAGCAACCAGCGATGAACCAACACCTTCAATATTCCCAGTTGGTGACCAATTGGCACCAGCATCACTACTGCGCCACAGCACTCCATCATGCGTAAGGCATACTACCTGTGCCTGAGCAGCCCGGCTTCCTGCGAGCATACCACCAGGCACATCAATAACAACCTCCCATGACCCACCACCATCAATACTCCGATAGAGTTGGGTATCGGTGGTTGCTACTACATGCAACGGGTTATCGGCCCAAACCCAGATGGATTGAATCACAAAACCGCGCAACTCTTGGCCAACCCGCAACCAACGGCCCATTGCGCCTGGCTCGCTGTAGAGTGCGATACCATCATTTGTTCCAACAAAGAGCAAACCTGCCTTGGCCATCTCACTACCTCCTCTGGAAAGCTTCTTAGTATAGAGTACCAGAAGATGCGAGATCGTTTCATGGGGGAGTTAGAGGATCTGAAGGGTGGGCAAGAACCAAAGACAAGTGGCCGATGACTATTGATCTACTTCCGTCATTTGTCATCAGCCATTCGTTTAATCTGCGATGGCCGCTTCCTCAACCGGTTCCGGCTGGACAGCGCGGCGATTTTGGTTGCGCAGGCGGCGGCCTAACGAAATTGCTAGGTTCTGCATGAGCCGCATACCCATATGAGGATCCTCATTCGTCAGTGTGGCAAGCCCTTCCTCGGTAAGAGTAAGCAGCGTGGCACCATCTGGCCCAGCGCGCAAATCGGCGCTACGCGGGGATCGATCCAGCAGCGAGAGTTCCCCTGCGACTTGGCCAGCAGTAACACTCGCAAGCAACATTGCCTTGGGCTCACTACCATCTACCAGAATAGGTGTGACCCATACATCCAATTGGCCTTCATGCACAATATACATCTCGTGACCCGCGGTATTCATGGTGGCTAATTGCTCGCCAGGGCCATATCCATGTGAATGAAGTGCCCCTGCCAATTGGAGGCGCTGCGAATCGCTTAGGCTACCGCCAATTTCGGTATTATTGAGAAATTGGGCCAGATTGCGAAGATACTCAAGATCATCACTTTGGGCCGGTTGCCCGTTCATGGTTGGTGGCAGGCCAAGGAAATGCGTGATATAGCGCAAGGTTGCCACCGGCTGCTCAAACTGTGGCCAATGGCCCGCATTTGGAATAATACGCAGATCAGCCTTTGGCCATTCTGTATCTACCAAACCCGCATCGCGTAGTGGCACAATATTGTCCTCGGCACCCCAGATCACCAGCGTTGGCGCTTCAACCATCCCAAGCTTGCCACGCAGATCTGCAACCCGCATGGCGGAATAACACGCAGAGCGGGTTGGGCCCTGGCCTCTACGGCGCGCATCTTCACGAATACGCTGATAATCGCTTGCGGAAATTTGGGCGCCTTCGGCAAAGTTGGAAGGCTTCAACAGCCAATCGGTATAGTCGAGCCGCGTACGTGAAAGATGATCAAGCAGCCATTCCATCGGTCGGTAACGTTCGGCAATCACATGTGGCGTGAAGAGGATATTGACACGCGTTGAGAGCCTGCCACTAAGCGCAGGGTTCAACAACACTAACTGCTCCACCAGTGCGGGATGCTTCAACGCTAAGGTTGTAGCAATCTGGCCACCCATTGAATGGCCAAGCACTAATGCTGCACGCTCACGGCCAAAATGTCCAATCACACCTGCGATCAGATCGGCATACCAGGCAATCGTTGGGCGCTCTGGAGGCGGCGGAGATTGACCAAAACCAGGGAGATCAACCGCAATACAATGGTATCGGCGGCTCAATGCAGGCACAATCGGTGCCCAAGTGAATGACGAGCTGGACCAGCCATGGATCAACACTGCTAAGGGTGCACCAGCTGGGCCACTCTCCTCAACAAAGATTTCTTGCGTACCAATTGTGTATGTAGTCATGGAAACTCCAAGCGGTTAGGCGCTGGCTAAATCCGTAATCTACATACACAAACGACAAAAGTCGCAGAAAAAGATTGATTCCTGGCCAATTTGATTACGATAAGATGTCGTTTTCAGACCAAAAAGAGTGCTACACCACCAAGTATACCGACATCGGCACCAAGTTTCGCGGCCACAATCTCTAGTTCGGGGTCCATCGCATGCTGCCGCGCCGCGCTGCGTACAGGGTCGAAGAACGCTGCACCAACCCGCGTTAGGCCGCCACCAACAACAATGCGGCCAGGGTTGAGCAGATTAGCCGCTGATCCAAGGCCATAGCCAATCCAATCCATGGCGCGCTGCCAGACGCGCTGTGCAAGTGGGTCGCCCTGAATAGCTGCCTCAGCCACACGCTGAGCCGTTACCTGTTCGATCGGTAGAGAAAGCAGCGTACTGGCATGCCCCGCAGATAATGCTGCGCGCGCATCACGCGCAATCGATAGCCCTGAGGCAAGTGATTCAAGGCAGCCATACCGCCCACATGGGCATGGCGGGCCTGATCGATCCAGTAGCATATGGCCAATTTCGCCTGCCCAACCACGCTCGCCACGATGAAGGGCACCATTTATGATAACTCCACCGCCAATACCGGTACTAGCTGTGACATACACCATGTTCCGCATACCCTGCCCCGCGCCAAGCCAATATTCCGCGAGAGCTGCGGCATCGCCATCGTTTGCCAAACGTGCAGGAACCTCCATGGCCTGCTCAATCCAGGCGGCTAATGGAGCCTGCTCCCAGCCTGGAACATGCATCGAGAGCCGCACTATTCGCCCATCTGCACTGACTGGGCCGCCAAAACTCACGCCAACCCCAATAAGTGGCCCAGCATACATTGCCTGAAGGCCACGCGCGAGTTCAAGCATGGCTGCAAAACTAGCGGTTGCCCCACCGGCAATTGGGGTTGCAATCTCTGCACGCCCTAAAAGCAAACCGGCAGTCGTGTCGTATAGACCCGCTGCCAGTTTGGTTCCACCAAAATCAAAGCCAAGAATGAGTTGCATGGTTACCTCAACCAGGAGAGAGGCGAGGAAAAGAGTAACGAGGACAACTAGTGTGAGTATTCAGACCGCAGCCATCCTCGGTTATGCCACATTCTTGATCCGCTCCCCGAGAGCAACCGCCATGGCGTGGCAGATTGCACTGTGTACATCCTCAACCTCAGGCATGAAATGGCTGGGTGCGATCACCGCCGCCTTCACAAGTGGGGCGAGTTTGCCACCACCAAAGCCTACCAGTCCGATGGTTGCTGCACCTTGGGCATTCGCCCATTCAGCGGCGCGCAAAACACTCGGCGAATTCCCGCTGCCAGAGATCAGTACAAGCGTATCGCCGGGCCGATACTGTGTGATTAGTTGTTCCACAAATAGTCGCTCATAGGCCGTATCATTCGCCCAGGCTGTCATCAGCGCAACATTATCGGTCAATGCTAATGCACGTAGCCGCCGTCGCCCTTCAGTTACTGTCCACTTTGCCAAATCACAGGCAAGGTGGGTTGCTGTCGAGGCGCTGCCACCGTTCCCGCACACAAAAATTGTGCCATCGCGCTGGTATGTATCCCACAATATATCCTCAATCGAATCGAGCGCGGCGCGTGGCGTTACTGCTAGGACACTCGCCAGGCTGGTTAAGTAGCTATCAACTCGGTTCATCGTATTCCTTTAGTGTATGAATGTTTACCGTTCGCCAAGGGATATACCTATAAGCGCATATTGGTATTAACGAAAGGCCAACATCAAAATCGGCACAACGACCACAGCAACTACCACGAGCAACCCCAGCAATAGTTTCAGTTGTTCGGCAGAGCGGCGTTGGGCCAGCAGATCGTGGAAATCCACCGCGCCCACTTTTTCCTGATCGGCACTGTGTCCAACCCACCAGAA
>JANLSE010000518.1:0-6292 GCA_031362265.1 Roseiflexaceae bacterium | reverse complement strand
GCAACAACTGCACTCAGAATCGTCACAAGTGCTGTCAGGATCGATACGCTAATCTCGAAACGCCGTAGCCAGTTGGGAGGTGCCTTCATATCGCTTCTCCTTTGTATGTCCAAATCATCGTTCAATGTGACGCTTGTGCTTCTGCCCTGGTTACGCAGGCGTTTTTCACGAGCTTTAGCCCGTCCTAAAGCGGCGCGCGCTAGCGCATCATTATACGCTTCAGCGTATTAGATACGCGAATAGCGTGTGAAAGGTTACGCTGTTGGCTGGGTATTTATGGATTGGGCTAGTGTAATTCGGTTCCGCCCAAGCGATTTGGCCTGATACAGTGCAAGATCTGCTTGAAGGAGCAGCTCGGAAACGGTATGCCCATGTTCTGGGAAGCATGCAATGCCGATCGAGATTGTAAAATTGAGGCGAACAAGGTTATGCACAACAACAAGATCATGCGTTTGCTGGCGAATTTGCTCCGCACGCCGCATGGTGTTCTCAAGTGAAGAATCGGGCAGGATAAGCATAAACTCCTCGCCGCCATAGCGGCAGGCAATATCCTCGGCGCGCACATGCTTCAGCAGAAACTGCCCGACCTCATGCAGCACTATATCCCCTACACTATGCCCAAACTGATCATTGATGCGCTTAAAATAGTCGATGTCAATCATTACAAGGCTGAGCGGTGCATGGTGGCGCTCCATACGATGCAGCTCGCGTTCGAGCGATTCGGCCATGTAACGGCGGTTGAAGAGCCCCGTCAGCGCATCACGTACCGCCTGATACTGAAGTGTCTCGCGCAGGTATAAATTGGTGACAGCTAATTCAAAGGGGCGCACGATCATGCCAAGTACAGCCTGCAAATCGAGTAGTTGTGTTGCCAAGAGCGAAGTAATATCGCCCTGGAGTAAGATCATGCCAATAACACGGCCATCGTTACGAATAGGCACATTCAATGTTGTTGATAAGAGCTGATCGGCGAGTGCTTCATCATCGAGTAACTCGCGCAGGAAGATTGCAGGGTGACCCCAGGTTTGCTCACAACGGAAGTAGGTCGTTTCAGAAACACGAAGGTAAATAGCTCCTACCATGCTCGGTACGAGCTCTTGAAGCGTTTCTGATGCAACACCACATGCCTCGCTGACAGTTTGGCATGCCTGCAACCACTCGCCCATTTTGGTTAGTAAGGTGGCTTCACGGCTGCGCTGTTCCAATTCGGCAATCTGTTGCCGTAGCCGTACCCGGCTTTCTTCGAGATCTGCCTCAGCCTGCTTGCGAGCTGTGATATCGTGTAAAAACCCTTGGTAGGCAATAATCGCACCCTGTGCGTCACGAACGACAGTCGCGCTCTCTTCAACATACATGAGGCGACCACTCTTGTGGCGTCGGCGGCTCTCTAGGCCCTGAATAATGCCCTGTTCCTCAATTAGTTGTTTGAAATATGTGCGATCAACAGGATCAACATAGATATCCCGCGCCATATCAAGTTGGTCAAACTCTGCACGTGAATAACCAAACAGATCGAGACCAGCCTGATTAATATCCAGCAGCTTACCTGCGGGTGTTGTCACATAGATCACATCAAGCGATTCCTCGAAGAGCCGACGATACTTCTGCTCACGCTCATGTAGTTCGGCGGTACGCTCCCGGATCTGTAATTCGAGGGTTTCTTTGGTGCTCTCCAAGTTTATATTCGCTCGTTGTGTTTGCTCCAACATATCCGCAAGCCAACGCTGATATTGTATGAGCATCGCAAGGATAACAATCGTTTCTAAGCCAGTTAGGAGAAGAATATTAAGATGAGCATTGGCGTTAACCGGTGGTGTTGGCTGAAGGATGCTGATGATGAGGATGCCACCAATCGCGATGACACACAATATAAGGATAACCCAGAATCGCCGTGCACTTACAAAAGGCAATACTGCAATCAATACAATCAGAGGTAACTGAATCAGTACAGTTAATGCCTCTGGATTTGTGATACCAGCAACCATGCTGATCAGTAATTGTGCCCCACACACAACATTTGCAACCTGGTGGAGCTGCCCACGCTGGAGTGCATAGCGAGCCCAAAAGAGGATGAGTGCATAGGCTGCGATCCAGGCAGTTCCTGAGACAATGCTTACCGTTGGTGAGATCACATATGCCACAGATTGGGCTAGGATCATCATCAGCACAACCCATAACGATACACGAATGTAACGCGCTAGCCAGGTGTGCTGACGCATCTCAAGGAGCGAGGTAAAAGGTAGTTGGTGCATATCGACCGGTCAACAGTTGTCAACGATTCGAGCAAGGCCATCGTGATCCAGTACTGTAACACGCCCACGTGCAAGGCGTACCAGCCCCTCTTGGGCCAGCTGGCGCAGGGCGCGCCCTGCAATCTCGCGTACTGTCCCAGTTCTTTCGGCAAGTTCCTGATGGGTGAGCTCGGCCATGCCCTCGTTGGCCTCACGTAGGAGTTGGCGTGCGAGTCGCTCGCGCACTGAGCGAAAGGCAAGGTCTTCCACAAGTACGACCAAATCGCGCAATTGGATGGACAGATCGCGCAGTACAGCCCGCGCGAGCCTGGGATGGCGGTCAATCAAATCGAGCATATCCATACGGCTCAAAGTAAGGCAGGTCACGGGGCTCATGGCGCGCGCTGTTGCCAGATTGGGGTGCTCAGCAAATAGCGAAACGGTATTTACCATGGAACCGCTCCCAGCCATTGCAAGAATCTGCTCACGTCCGTCGGCGGCCGTACGCGAAAGCCTTACTCGCCCATGGAGCACAAAAAAGAGAATATCTGGTTGTTCACCTTCAAATATAATGAAATCGCCGGGGCGAAAACTGCGCTGCTGTACTTGTTTGGCGACGTCACTGAGTGTCGCCTCATCGAGTGTGGCAAAAAGCGGGATTGTCTGAAGTGCGTGGGCCGAGATCACATTGGCTCCTAGCGGATTTCCTACATAATAGTATATCATATACATCCGTTGGAATATATGAGGTTGCCCATGCGATACATGCCATTGTTCCTTGTGCTGATCTTGTTGTGTGGTTGGGCGCCGCTTCAATCTCGGCCAGAGGATTCGGATCAGGCTCGCGCACTCTTACCAGAATTTCAATCCGACCTCAGTCAATCGGCTGATTGGGATCGCTACACTATTACAGCAACTGTCGATCCGCAGCGTCAATCACTGGTCGGTTCTACCACACTGCGCTATACCAATCGCGATACAAAATCACTCGATCTGCTCTACTTCCGCCTGTTTCCCAATCTAAAGGATTTTGCCGGGCGTATCGACATAAGCTCTGTTCGGGTCGATGGGAAAGCGGCTAAGTTCAAGCTTGAGCGAGGCCGCTACCTCCTGCGGATTCAACTCGCTCAACGCCTTGCGGTTACTGCAACAACTGAGGTGCTAATCGCATTTAGTACGAAGGTTCCAGCGAATGCAGGGCATCGTTTTTATGGAGCCTTCAACTTACAGAATAGTGTCCTGGCGCTCGCATCAGCATACCCGCTTGTAGCAATGGTGCACGATGGTATCTGGGATACGGCTACTCCCGATACACGCGGCGATTTGGTGAATAGCCCGACCGCGCTATACGATGTCTCGCTGACAGCACCGGTCGATTGGAATCTTGCCACAACCGGCGCACCAATTGAGCGACAGGTAAAGGCGCGTACACAGATTGTGCGCTTTGTAAGCGGCCCACAGCGCGATTTCATGATTGTCGCGACAAAGCTTGCCGCAGTTCGCGGTAATGTGGATGGAACACAGGTTATTTCGTACTATCGGGCTGGTGATGAGGCCGGCGGGCGTGCAGCACTCGATATCGCAATGCGAGCGATCAACATCTATAACACGCATTTTGGGCATTACCCGCTTACGGAATTTGAGTTAGTTCCGGTTGATGCCGGAACATTCCTCGGAGTCGAGTACCCAGGAATAACCCTGATTGAGCAGCGTTTATATCGCAATAACCCGCGCCAACTTGAGACAATTATCTCGCATGAGGTTGCCCACCAGTGGTGGTACAGCTTGGTTGGTAATAATGTACAAACCGAGGCATGGCTCGATGAAGCCCTCGCAACCTATTCACAAGTGATCTATGCCGAGGAGATCGGCGGTGCAGATGCGGGTAGCGCCCAACTGGAGGAATTCCGCAAGAGTTATCGAGCCGTGCGCACAGCCAAGCGCGATACCGCCGTTGCACAGCCAAATCAGCATATCCGTGGCTACTACACGATTGTTTATGCGAAAGGTGCGCTGTTCTTCCATGCATTGCGGCGGCAGATTGGAGAAGAGGACTTCTCGCGATTCCTGAAGAACTATTATGCCGATCATCGTTATGGAATTGCTGCTGGCGCAGATCTATTAGCCAGCGCAGAGCATGCCTGTTCCTGCCAACTGGATGGTCTCTACCAGGATTGGATTCAGAGTAGCGCACCAGTTGCAATCCCGTGACGGCTCCCAGTGGTTTGGGAAGCATCGGCGCGGGCTAGAGTTTGATGTACAATGCGCAAAGTAGAAGTTAAGGTGTAATACCAAGCTGTGTCCAAACAGCTATTTTCACCACAGCGGGTACCCTTTGGGTGCAGAGACACAGAGTTTGGGCATACGAGCGCGCTCTTTGCGTCTCTGTGCCTCTGTGGTGAAGCTAGTTACGAGAACGCGAGTTGGCTGGTGATTCCCGACCGCAACTGACACTATAGCATTCCTATCTGATTCGTAATGGCGAGTGGACGTTCAAGCGCATCAACACCCGGTTCCGCGGTTCTGCTGTTCTGCAGTTCAGATAGTTTTGCTATATGTACCCACTCCTTGAACTTGGCCCAATCCGATTAAGTACCAGCGGCCTCGTCTTATTGGCGGCTGTCTATTGGTGGAGTATACGCTTTCCAGTCGCAGCTGCTGCCGTTGGCGGTGTGCAATGGGTCGATCGGGCCGAGCGCTGTGTGTTAGGAGTGTTGGCAGGTACAATTCTTGGAGCACGAATCTGGTATGGGCTGCTGAACTTGGATGCCTATGCAATCAATCCATGGCTGTTTCTGGCGTTACGCGTTGGGGATTTCGCATGGCCAGGCGGATTATTTGGTGGAGCGATTGGGCTGGTACTGGCGGCAAAGCGTGTGAAAGCAGCAGCACCTGTGTTGGCGGATGCTGCACTGCTAGCACTTGGGCCACCACAATCACTGGCGGCACTTGGTATGCTCCTCAGTGGCGAGGTATTAGGTGTCCCAACCGATCTGCCTTGGGCAATGTATCTGCTTGGTGCAAGCCGCCACCCAACACAACTCTATTATGCGATTGCTGCGGCATGCACATGGCTAATACTACGTAGTTTAGCACGCCGATATCCAATTCCTGGCGCACCAACCGCCGCTGCGCTTGCACTCCAAGGCCTGGCATGGCTACTGATCGAACCACTCCGCGCCGATGCACCACTACTTCCTGGTGGTGTCCATCTTAATCAAATATTTGGTCTGGCCCTGATCCTAATAGCCCTGTGGTGGCAACGATCACGAATGAGTAAGGCGGGGAGCTAATAAGACAAGGTTCGCAACCATTTTACTGTGGTTGTTTTTCAAGAATAAACGCAAAGACGCAAAGGGCTTGTTTGTGCTTTAGGCAAGGTTCGTAACCACTTTACTGCGGTTGTTTTTCAGGAATAAACGCAAAGGCGCAAAGACGCAAAGGATTTATTTGATTTCGTTCCAACGCTCCAACGCTCCAACGCTCCAACGTTCTATCGCTTCAATGCTTCAATGCTTCATTGTTCCAACGCTCTGCGCTCTGCGCTTTCCGCTCCACCGCTCATAAAGGTATCTTATGACCCCACCCCCAACCTACCCTCTAAGCCCCATATTGGCGAAGTATGGCTATCGAGCGGCGGATCTCAGCGCAGCGCCGGTGGTGAGTGTGATCACGCCATATTACAATACTGGCCGTATGTTTCTAGAGACAGCCGAATCATTGTTGCGCCAGTCGCTGCAACAGTGGGAGTGGATCATCGTCAACGATGGTTCGACTGATCTTGAGACATTGCGCTTCCTGCTGCCTTTCCGTAGCGCCGATTCACGCATCCAGGTGCTGGATATTCCAAATAGCGGCCCCTCAAAAGCTCGTAATGTTGGTGTTGCGGCGGCACATGCCGATCTTATTTTCTTCCTCGATAGCGATGATTTGCTTGCCGCAACGGCACTTGAGCAACTTGCATGGACACTGATCTCACATCCGGGTAGTTCATTTGCCACAAGTTGGACAGCCGTATTCGGCGGTGAGCATGTGCGGTCGCGGCGTGGCTTCGATACGCG
>JANLSE010000517.1:0-2519 GCA_031362265.1 Roseiflexaceae bacterium | reverse complement strand
AGCAAGCCCGTAGTATGGCGCATCATCGATGATCAGCGTATTGGCATTTGGCACATCCAGCCCGCTCTCGATGATAGTTGTGCAGACCAACATATCATCCTTGCCGGTGAAGAAATCGAGCATGACACGTTCAAGCTGATGTTCTTCGAGCTGCCCATGGCCAACGCCGATCTCGGCCTCAGGCACCAACCGGCGCAAGCGCTCAGCGGTGTAATAGATACTATGCACCCGATTATGCACGAAATAAATCTGGCCGCCACGATCCAGTTCACGTAGAATCGCTTCGCGTACTAGGTTTTCCTCATAAGGCACCACATATGTTTTGATTGGCACACGATCCTCGGGTGGCGTATCGATCACACTCAGATCGCGGATGCCAGCCATGGCCATATGTAACGTACGTGGGATGGGTGTCGCGGTGAGGGTCAATACATCAACATTTGCGCGCAATTGCTTGATACGTTCCTTATGGCGCACCCCAAAGCGTTGTTCCTCATCGATTACCAGTAAACCCAGATCTTTGAACAGAATATCCTTCGAGAGTAAGCGGTGGGTACCGATCAGGATATCAACTTCACCACGCCGCAGTTGCGCAATAATCTCGGCCTGCTCTTTTGGTGAACGAAAGCGTGAGATCATCTCGACCTTCACAGGAAACGCGGTCATACGGCGTTTGAAGGTGTCGAAGTGCTGCTGTGCAAGAACGGTTGTTGGCACCAAGATCGCAACCTGCTTACCATCCTGAATGGCTTTGAATGCCGCTCGCAATGCCACTTCGGTCTTGCCAAAGCCAACATCGCCACAGACCAGGCGATCCATTGGTTGCAACTGCTCCATGTCGTGCTTCACATCGACCAGCGCACGCAATTGATCGGGTGTCTCGACATACGGAAATGAGGCTTCGAGCTCACGCTGCCATTCGTTATCTGGACTAAATGCAAACCCTTCACTCAGCTGACGTTTGGCATACAACTTGATCAGATCATCTGCTAGTTCCTGAACTGCTTGGCGCGCCTTACGTTTGGCGCGCTCCCAATCCTGGGTGCCAAGGCGTGTGAGTTGTGGCTCAATGTCACCGGCGCCAATATAGCGCGACACCCGATCAATCTGATCGATCGGCACATACAGTTTATCGCCGTTGGCATACTGTAAATTGAGGTAATCACGTTCAACATTGCCAACTTTTCGGCGCACCAGACCATCATATTGGGCAATGCCATGCTCAATATGAACCACATAATCACCCGGTTTGAGCCCACGCAGAAACGCTGCTCGCTCCTCGGCATTGCGATCTCGCTTACGGCGCCGCTCGGCGACCGCCCGGCGCTGCTGCCAGCCAAAAATCTCTGCATCGCTATACAAGATCAGATTGAGGTCAGCCGAACGAAAGCCCTCTTCGAGCGTGCCATGGATGGCAGTAAAACGTGATAATGGGTTCTCAACCGACGGGCCATTTGGATCGTCTGCCACTCGCGGCCCAACTTCGCCCAGTCGTTCACCAACCATTTCCTGGATGCGGGCAGCCTGAGGGGTGACAACAATTACCTGTTCGCCCGATTGAATACGCGCCGTAATATCTTCTACCACGCGCCGCAACTGCCCACCAAAGAGATCTGCAGGTGTTGCAAGGCTGGTTGGCAGTGTAAGCGCTTGCGGCTGAGGGCCATCCGCGCGCGGCCACGCACCTGTCCCATACTCATTGTTGCTCAAATTCACCAATGCGAGTGGCAGCGTTTGGCTAAGAAGCTCCTCCCAGCGTAAATAAGGCCGTGGGAAGACGGCGGGTAGTTCACCAACCTCAACCTGCATATTACGGCGCAGCTCGGATTGTGCATCCAAATCATCAAGCTGGCGTGCTAACACACTCAGTTCACTAAAAAATACTGGCGTGCCATGTGGCAAATGGGCCAAGAGCGTTGGGAGTTGAACAGATGCAACATCCGACTCAGTATGAAAAAATGGGGCATAGAATGCGCGGCCTTCAAAACGTTCACTAAGATCAAGCTTATCTAGTGCAAGGTTCCATTCATCCAGTGCTTCACGCCTCATCTGGCTGGTATCCACCGCACGTAAGCGTTGCAGTGCTAGATCCCTGCGCCAGAATGCAATTTCGTGGGGTGGGCCAATCGAAACTACCTGCTCACGGTTATCGCTACGCTGGCTGATTGGATCGAAGCGCCTAAGGCTATCGACCTCAGCGCCAAAAAACTCGATGCGCAACGGCAATTCATCACCGGGTGGGAAAATATCAACGATTCCACCACGCCGATTAAGATCCCCTGGCTCTTCGACACTCGGCGACATACGGTAGCCTTGGGCGATCCAACGTGCGAGTGCCTGATCTAAATCAAGGCTCTTGCCACGCTCTAGCACAATCGTTGCCTCCTGCAAATCGGAAACGGCAAGCGTGGGTTGCATGAGTGCTTTGATTGATGCAACGATCACCAGCGGGGCTTCGCGTGGGCCTTCTGGCGCTTGCTCTCTGCTCCCTAACCGCCGCAAGACCCGCAGCCTCCCGG
>JANLSE010000485.1:0-4415 GCA_031362265.1 Roseiflexaceae bacterium | reverse complement strand
GACTTCGATTCCGGCAGCGCCTGGTGACAACAATAGCCCTGAGCCGCCTAACGACAAAAACTGTCAGGGCCAGCAGATTGGTCGCGATGAAAAGAAATGTGAACCTGATAAGGATAAGCAGGATGACAAAGGCAAAGATGACAAAGACAAGGACTAATACTAAGACATTCTGATATCTTCCTGAGAAACGCGCTGTGGGCATAACTACAGCGCGTTCTGGGTGTTTCTGGTATGTCGGATTATTATCTGGCTCAACAAGGAGGCCTCCATGCGAAACACACATCATCATCCAACGGTAGCCCTGATTTTGGCGCTCATCATCAGTTGTGGCAACCTATTGGGGAGTATTGCACCCACAGCACAAGCACGTGAGCGTGAACAAACCCTTTTACGAGCCGGATTTGCGGGATCGAGTCTAGGTCCCATCACAACAGAACAGCCAACCCGTATTGGGACAATCTTCCCCGCTGGTGGCACTGTCGCGATTGCAAATCTGGATAACAAACCGTTGCTGACTGTTGGTAGCGCGGCGATTTCATCCACCGCATTGCTGCGCTGGTCGAACTACCCTGGCGGGCTACCAATGACACCACCTCCAGCGCTTCAGCTCCGTATCAAAGCAACACTGATTGCCCCTGCACTAGGTGCGGGAGGCACATTTGGGCTGCTTGCAGGAACGACCATTTTTGAGATTGTCACATTCGGCCCAAATGGCGAGCTCATTCGCGCAGGTTCTAATCTGGGCGTCACATATGCCGCAAATGAGCCGGTCGAGGTCGAGGGGTTCATTCGCCTACCGGCTGGAGCGAGTAGTGGCAAAATCCAAATCAAAATCAGCAGCCGCAGTAAGCAGCGCACGTTCAATGTCGATTTGCCAGCTGGAGTAAATGCTACGACCCTCAACCAGTTGCGTTTGCATGTGCCAGCCGGTGCGGTCGCAATCTTCCTCAAACAGGCAGAAGTTACCCTTAAGGCCGAGGAACGTGAAGATGATGACCCACCAGCCGTCGTTTCGTTCGACGATAATGATATTGAACACGATCAAGAGACGATTAATGGTATCGTATTCATCAATATTCGCATCACTATCTCAAATACTGGTGGGAAGGCACGCGACTGTTTCCTCATTATTGATCTCAATGACCTGCAAGATTTCGATCTCGCTGAGGTTGGGTTTCTGGAGGGCGAAGGTTTCGTAAGTGAAATCCGCGATGGTAAGGTATATATCGGGATTGGATTGAACAATATCCTACGTAACGACAATATCAAGGTCAAGGTGAAGTTCAAACTAAAGGAAAAGCATGGCGAGGTTCGCACCAATGTCAAGATGTGGCTGAGTTTCCGTGACACCAGCGGACCACGCGAAATTGTACTCATCCCGATCCCTATTCTCATTCTGCTGCCGATTCCTGGTGCTGGCACAACCCCAATCGACAGTACAACCCCAATTAGCGGCACAACCCCGGTCAGCGATGTTGCACGGTTGCCATTAGCGCATATTGATACACGGCTTGTGCGCTTCTGGCAAACGTTAGGTGGCATACGGATCTTTGGGCTCCCGATCAGTGATCCAATCACGCTACCAAATGGTCTGATCGTGCAGTATTTTGAACGTGCACGGCTTGAATACGACCCACAACGACGAATCATCACAATCGGCAGGCTTGCAGTTGAGCTTGGTCATCAAGAGCCATCCGAGGCACCACCAAACAATGCAACCGATCTGCGTTGGTACTTCCCTGCAACCGGCCATCTTATCGCGGTGCCATTCCGTAATACATGGCAATCACGTGGTGGTGTGATCGTCTTCGGTTACCCAATTGGAAACACCCATGAAGTCGATGGCGCACGGATTCAATACTTTGAACGTGCACGGCTGGAGTTTCGCAATGGGAAGGTGGAGATTGGCCTCATCGGGGTAGCGCGCTTCGGTCGTCAATAACTGCTATTGACACAGAACGACGCAGCGGTGCCATGTACCGCTGCGTCTGTATTAGGAGACAAACCGTTCTTGCACTATTCCACGCACTCCAATTGCCTGCCCGACGAGTTCCACAATTTCACGGCGTGCAGCCGGTTCATGGGCAAAATCGAGCTGATCGGTCTCGATTGTCACAACTGGGCAGAGCTCAAAACGGCGCAGCCATTCTTCATAGCGTGTATTCAGCTGGGTGAGGTATGCCAGTGGAATATTACGCTCAGAGCTGCGATCACGACCCTTGATCCGCTCGACAAGTGTTGGAACACTGGCATTCAGGTAGATCAACAAGGTCGGCGGGGTAATTCGCTGGGTTAGTGCTTGGAACAATTGCCGGTAGGTACGAAAATCACGATGACTAAAGATCTGCTGCTCCAGCAGACCTTTCACAAACACTTCATAATCTTCGTAGATACTACGATCCTGGCAGACCGATACCGGTGTGTCGGCAATCTCTAGGTGTTGATTAAATCGCTGTGTCAGAAACCAAATTTGCGAATGAAAGCCCCAACGTTCGCGATCTTTATAATAGTCGTCAAGGTATGGATGATCCGCAACTAACTCATAGTACGGCTGCCAACCAAACTCTTCGGCAAGAATCCCTACCAGCGTACTCTTGCCCACTCCAATATTCCCAGCAATCGTCACATGCTGACGCGCAGTTTTAGTCATAGTCCCTCAGTGGAGCGCAAAAGAACGCAAGAACCGGGTACCCTCTGGGTGGCGCAAGAACGCAAGAACGCAAGAACGATGGGAAGCGCTATGCGCTATGCGCTATGCGTTATGCGCTATCTTGTCGTTTCCGCCAATAGCGCGCCAACCCCTGCCAACATTGATCAACCGAGGCGGCTTGCGCATAGACGGTTTTCTCGGCATTTGGTGCACTGATCTCAAGCTCAGCTTCAGCCAGGCGCTGGAGTGCAGCACTCTGCTCAGCATCATCGGCCCCGCTCTGTAAGCCTTCCTGAACAAGTGCGGACCAACGCGCAGTACAGGCGCGCAACTCGGCGATATGCCGTAATGCATCGCCATACACGCCAAAATGGGTTAAGAGTAACAGCTTCGGGTTGAGCGATTCCATCAACTGCCAGGTACGCTCGAAGCCTTCCAGATCAATATCTGGTGGTGGAGTTGCTGGCCGAATATAATCATACCCAGGCATCCGTATGCCAGCATCATCACCACACCAGAGCGCACCGCTGGCTGGTTCGTGATAGAGGAGGTGATGTGAGGCATGGCCTGGCGCATCATATGCTACAAACCCGCGCTCACCAACCATAATCTGTTCGCCGCCACGCAATATTGTTACATACTCAGCTGGAGTTGGCAGGAATTCACCCCACAGCCGCGCCATGTTATCGCCATACAAGCGTGTCGCACTGCGTAGAAGCTTTTCTGGATCGATCATATGTGGAGCGCCACGCTCATGCACATACACCCGTAGCTTTGGGTTACGGCGAACGAGTGTGCCTGTTGCACCAGCGTGATCCAGGTGAATATGCGTCAGCAGCAAGACCCGCAGATCTTCGACATGCATACCATGTGTTGCAAGGCCCGCCTCTAGCCCAGGTAATGCACTAGTTGGGCCGGGATCTACCAATACAGGTTCTTCACCAAGTAGCAGATATGATGCAACAACACTTGGCCGCCCAAGATGCATGGTGTCAATCAGACGGATGTTAGAAGGTAAGGTATACATCGATTCTTCTTTAGCAATGAAGCATTGGAGCATTGGAGCATTGGAGCATTGAAGCATTGGAGCAGCGCTAGTTGAATGCTACCGCCTTTCGAATAAAGGTGCTTCGTCCAAAGGGCACTCAACTTCGATGCTTCATTGCTTCAACGCTTCATTGCTTCAGCGCTGTATCGCTCGCCACACCCGTTCTGCGCGCAATGGAATATCGACATGGTGTACACCAAGGTGCTTAAGCGCATCGGCAACTGCATTAGCGATTGCTGGTGTTGAACCTACGGTTGCGGCTTCACCAATACCCTTTGCCCCAAGTGGGTTTAGTGGTGTTGGTGTCTCAGTTTGATCAGTAACAAATGATGGCAGATCATCGGCACGTGGGATAGCGTAGTCCATCAGCGAGCCACTGACGATCTGGCCATTCTCATCGTACACAATTTCCTCAAGTAAGGCCTGCGCAATACCCTGAGCGAGCCCACCATGCACCTGGCCGGTAACCAGCGTCGGGCTGATCCGTGGGCCACAATCATCGACGGTAAAGAAATCTCGCACTGTCACAATGCCAGTGTCGGAATCAACCTCAACCACCGCCACATGTGCGCCAAATGGATAGATCAGTCCCTGCAGTTTGAAGAAGCCAGTCGATTCCATACCAGGATCAATGTCATCGGGTAGTGAATCGGTATAGGCCTTGCTCGCAATTTCTGCGAGTGCCAAAGCGCGATCTGGCACACCCCGCACCTGATA
>JANLSE010000335.1:0-22488 GCA_031362265.1 Roseiflexaceae bacterium | reverse complement strand
GCTAGTGATCGCACTAAGCCAACTGACAACACTACATTCGCGATGAAACCCGCTGGCCGCACGCCAGACTGAATGGAACACATCCTGTAATACCTCTTGGGCCAACGCCCAGTCATCGGTGATCCGTAAAGCGATCATATACATGAGGCGTTGGTAACGTTGATACAAAAGAACCAGTGCAGCCTCATCCTGTTGTGCAATCCTGATAATCAGATCATGATCGCTAAACGCCTGCTCAGTTGAGCTACTATAGGGTGATTCGTGTAGATTATGCACTAGAGCAGTAGACATCAGGGGCTTCATCAATATCATTCCTCCATCCTTACAGGGATTGTTCTTGCAACCCAAACCGTGCAGTGGAACTGACCAACTATTGGGCTATCCTCCTGTTGCCATACAAGAACACTTCAACTTAATGTAACTTTGTCGTGATTGTTTCGGTAGCAGGAATATCTAGGCAATTCGCCGCGTATTCTCCTTGACATTGTCAGGGAAATTACGGATACGCACTTCGAACGATCCCCGCTCCTGCTTATGGCAGCACTCTTCTATACTGATATCTATTATTACGATCATTACGATGCCAATCTAGAACACAGCTCTGTGAGTTGATATGGATTCGTTGGTGGCATCGGATGAGGAGCCATAGGTAATGAACACCGCGAGTCAAATATATAGCGACCATGAACGACGGATTGTATTGGTAGCTGATGAGTGGCGGTATTCCACCCCACCTCACCGACCGTATCAACCAACTTCGTCAATTCACCATGCTCCACAAGCCCTTCCCACTTTCACCACTGCGTGAGGTGCTTGAACGAATCGTGGGAACACCACGAGATCCCTCGACGAACAGCAGATGTCCTACGCTATGACAAGGAAGGTGTATTATTTTGAATGAAGAACGCCATCAGCAGGCTGGTTCAGCCGAGGATGCTGTAGTGATGCCACAAAGCGACTTACCCGCTGTGATTCATGAACCAATCGAGGCAATGCCGCATATAGAGGTGCTTTCGAGCGCTGAGGCCGAGCAACAGCCGATTCATAGCGACCTAGCACCGATTGCTATAGCCCAAACAAATCAACTCGTTACTAGCCAACCAACCACAAAATGGCTGGCAAACAGGCGAATATACGAACGCTATGAAATTATCTTCCGCAGTCATCATCTCACCAATGCCGAGCGCTATCGCGGCCCTTATGAGCACTATCGGCTTGTGTATCGCTATGGCTATGAGCTTGGCACCGATGCACGCTATATCCGCGCGAAATGGTCTTCTGTTGAGCGGGATGCCCGCCCACGTTGGGAAGAGCGGAACCCTGGCACTTGGGATGAGTACAAAGCTACAATCCAGTTTGCATGGAATGCCTGCAGCATGTGGCAGGACGATTGATGCATGAGAATAGGGCATTCGTATGATTAGTATTGTTGTCAGCGATGATCACCACCCATTTCGTAACGGACTGATAGAGTCACTCAATGCCGACGCCAATCTTGCGGTGATTGGCGCGGGAAGTACAGCAAATGAAGGTGCAGATCAGCAAGCAATATAGTGCCATCCGATGGCTTATACCAAGTTGCGTCCAAATCACTAACGGGTATTCATTTGCCATCGTTACGCGTTAACGTATCTGGCGCTTCGCTGCGATCCAGTTCAATATCCTCCCAAGATCGTTGGTCGTCGAGCGACTCAAGGTGCGTAAGGACTGTAGCGTTGGGCACGACCTTACGTATCTCTTTCTCGATTGTCTCTAGGAGTGCATGGCCGCGTTGAACTGTCCAGTTTCCAGGTACCAGCACATGGAATGAGATAAACCGACGTGCGGCGGCCTGGCGTGTCCGCAGTGCATGGAACTGAACCCCTGGAGCTGCTAGGGCGTAGCGATCGAGTACTGTCTGAAAGGCAGTATACTCTTCAGTCGGGATGGAAGGATCTAATAATCCCAACCCCGAACGCCTAATCAGTTGCACACCGGTCCAGACGATATTCAGAGCAACAAGCAGGGCGATCAGTGGATCGAGGATCAGCCAGCCTGTCAGGGAGACCAGCCCAACACCAACCAACACGCCAACCGAAGTCCAGACATCAGTCATCAGGTGGTGGGCATCGGCCTCTAGCGTAATCGATTGGTAGCGCTTGCCTACGCGTAGCAGAATACGCGCAACCACCAGGTTGATCAGCGAGGCAAGTGTCGCAACTGCCAAACCAAAGCCTACCGCCTCAATTGGCTGCGGTGCAAACAACCGACTCCAGGCTGCCCAGGCGATACTGCCAGCAGCCACAAGAATCAGCACACCCTCAACCACACTCGCAAAATATTCAGCCTTACTATGACCAAATGTATGCTCCTCATCCGGTGGCCGCGCTGCAAGTGTGAGCATGGCCAGCGCCATGAGTGCCGCCGCCAAATTCACCCCAGACTCGAGCGCATCGGAGAGCATGCCAACCGACCCAGTAAGCAGGTAGGCTGTCGCCTTCAGAAGAATGGTTGCAACAGCGGCAGCAATCGAAAGCCACGCATAGCGCCGTAGATCAGGTCGTTGCACGGGAACTTCCTCTATCCGTATGGTGCATTTGTCTCGACGGCTTTGTTAAGCTACTGGCACCTGCGGTAACACAGCCCAGCGGTGCGCCAGATTCTGTACAACCTTGCTCAGTTCGCGTAACCAAAGTACACTGCTAGCCACAAGGATACAGGTGAGCCAGTCGCTCGCGCTGAGTGGAACCGTATCGAACGCGCTCTGCAGGAATGGTACATAAATCACGAATGCATGCAATATCAGCGAAAGCGCCACCGAGCCAAACAGCCATGGATTATGGAAGAGCTGATAGAACACACTATGCGTATCGGAACGAGCATTGAACACATTGAACATCTGAAACAGCACCAGGGTCGTAAAGGCCATTGTGCGGCCATACTGCATATCGCCTGATCCAACGATCAGGCCACCCGGCAGACAGGCATCGAGCACCAGAAGTGTTCCAACTGCCATAATAATGCCGATAAAGATGATCCCGATCCACATGTCGCGTGTGATCACTCCGCTGCCTTGTGGGCGGGGCTGTTGCTCCATTATATCCGGATCGGCTGGATCGAGACCAAGTGCTAGCGCCGGAGCGCCATCGGTCACCAAATTAATCCACAGGATCTGGGTGGCGAGCAGTGGTGCAATGATCATCTCATGGCCGATAGCTGTCAGGCCAAGCACATTCGCGAACACAACCCCACCAAACATCGTCAACACTTCGCCAATATTGCTGGAAAGGAGGAAGCGCAGGAATTTCTGGATATTGGCGAAGATCGCGCGGCCTTCACGTACAGCACTCACAATCGTTGCGAAGTTATCGTCAGTTAGGATCATGTCGGCGGCCTCTTTGGAGACATCCGTGCCACTGATGCCCATGGCCACACCGATATTGGCAGCTTTGAGCGCGGGCGCATCATTCACCCCATCACCAGTCATCGCTACAACAGCGCCATTGTGCTGTAAGGCATGCACAATCCGCAGCTTATGCTCGGGGTTAACGCGTGCAAAAACCGATGCTGCGCCAACAATGCTACGCAGCTCCTGATCGGGCATGCGCTCCAGTTCTGTGCCAGTGATCGCGTTTGCCGTACTCGCAATACCCAGTTCGAGCGCAATTGCCGCTGCTGTACGTGGATGATCGCCAGTAATCATGATTGTACGAATACCTGCACCTTTGGCAAGCATCACAGCTGCCTTGACCTCATCGCGCGGTGGATCGATCATGCCCACCAATCCCAGAAAGACAAGATCCTGTTCATATTCATGACTGAGTGTATCAGGGTTTTCAAGTGCATCAGGTGGCAACGACCGAAAGGCAATCCCGAGGGTGCGTAGCGCTTCACCGGTAAGCTGATCATTGGCCTCACGAATCTGCGTGCGACGCACATCCGTCAACACTTGTGGCAGCGTGCCAACCCATTCCTCGCGGCAGCGGCGTAGCAAGATATCGGGTGCACCCTTTGTAAAGATCAGGAGCCGTTCTGGTCGCTCTGCATCAGTATGGAGCGTGCTCATCAGCTTACGTTCCGATGAGAATGGCACCTCATCAACCCGCGCGAAGCGTTCCTCCAACACCTGATTCGTAAGGCCCGCTTTGCGTGCAGCAACAATCAGCGCACCCTCGGTTGGATCGCCCTGAATGACCCAGCGCCCATCAAGCTCCTGCAGAACCGCATTGTTCGCCCGATCAGCCGCGCGCAATGTGTAGAGTATTTCGCCGCGTAGCAGATCATTCTGCAGGGCATGGCCATCCTGGCGCAATTCACCATCTGGAGCATACCCGATGCCACTCAGATCCACGCGCCCGCTGGCCGTCATGATCGTGCGCACTGTCATCTCATTTTTGGTCAGTGTCCCGGTTTTATCAGAAGCAATTACGCTTGCTGATCCAAGCGTTTCGACAGCAGGCAGCTTGCGGACAATCGCATTGCGTTTGGCCATGCGCTGCACACCCAACGCCAAAACGGCTGTCACTATGGCTGGCAAACCTTCTGGTACCGCAGCTACCGCCAACGCCACACCAAGGATTAGTACATCAATAAGCGCACTAAACTCGCGGATCCCATCCACGACAATAATGGTAACAATCATCACCGCTGCAATCACAACCACGATGATCGCCAGCAGTTTGCCTGTCCTATTGAGCTCTTGTTGTAGTGGGGTTGGTTCAGTGGCCGTTTCGCGTAGCAGGCCAGCAATCTTGCCCATCTCGGTCTGCATACCTGTCGCCGTTACGATTGCGCGCCCACGGCCATAGCTTGCGGTCGTACCACTGAAGACACTGTTTGAGCGATCGCCAACGCTGGAATGTTCGGGGAGTGGGTCGGTGTCTTTGGAAACTGGCAGACTCTCGCCAGTTAGTGAGGCTTCGGCAGTTTGGAGTGCAATCGCCTGAGTTAGCCGCGCATCGGCAGGGATTGTATCGCCTGCCTCAATCATGATCATATCACCAGGCACCAAATCGGCGGCCGGAACACGCTGGGGTTGCCCATCGCGCAGCACAGATGCCTCAGCAGCAGCCATTGCGCGGAGTGCAGCAACCGAGCGTTCGGCGCGCGCCTCTTGCACATAGCCAAGAATGCCATTGAACAACACAATCGCAACAATAACGAGCGTTTCGTATGGCAAAGGCTCATCACGTTCATAGATCCACACCGCCAGTGAGATGCCAGCAGCGATCAATAGCAACCCAATCAGCACATCTTGAAACTGAGCTAGGAACTTGCGCCAAGCGGGGATTGGTGCTTCGCTTAACAGTTCATTCAGCCCATACTGGACACGACGCCGCTGAACTTCATCTGCAGTTAGGCCATGTGTGGCATTGCTGCCAAGCATGGCGATAACCTCTTCGGCAGGTTGCTGATAAGCGAGTGCCAAATCAGGGCTGACCATACGATTCCTTCCCGCTTAGTTCTGGCGTCGCTGCACAGCAATTGCTGGAAGCAGCTGAATCTGGTGTTTATTCAGCTTGAGAAAGACCGTATCATCAGCAATATGATCAATGTCCTTGACAGGGATCGTCACATCCTGGCGATTCCAGAAGTGGCCCTCACGCAGGATCACATGGGTGATACCATTATTCAGGGAGCTAACTATAAACTCCTCGACCTCACCAATATGGCCATCGGTTGCATGGACATGTGAGCCACGATGAACGGCCAATGCCTCAGGCGCAATATTCTCATGCTCAATAGCAACCCCAGATTGCATACCAACATACGGCCAAAGCATTGTGCCCTCACTATACTTCGACTGAGAGTCGGTCATCGCCGGAATGTAGCTCGTGGTCGCAAATAGTGGCATCTCGGTGAGCTCGGCCTGCGTGCAGCGTAGGCGAATCACCTCAGGCGTACTTGAGGTCACGAATTCAACCGGCAGCATACGCTCGACACCAAGTAGCCCTGGTTCGCGAACAACGATATGCGTGACTTGATTATTGATTGGGTTCAGGATAATCGCAGTTGAATGCCCATATCCTCCATCGGTACACTCAATGCCAGCGTTAATTGAAAGATCCATAATAGCTCCTCTATTGATAGTAGTGCCATACCAAAATGTTGTGACGAGCTGTATCAGGGCTGATACGATACGCTGGCAGCCATTCGCCAAATCCGATGGCGTTTGGTGTTCTAAGCGACTATGCCACCTACAACGCCAAACACCATCTAGCTTGCGGTCTGCCGCCGCACAAACACTTATTCATGGTATGGATCGGGGATGAAGAGGTTAACAGCAGCGGTCAGCAATACGTTAGATCACCACAGGTTTACTGCGATTTCGAAAGTATGCTACCCCAAAGGCGCCAATAGCAAAGAGCATAACCGGCAGTGGATGGTTACGAATCGTACGTATCATCCGACGGAACATACTTCGCGTGCCCCATGGTTGCAGATATTCACTGCCCTGCTCAAGTGCTCCAGCCGCATTACGCGCAACCTGTGCCGTTGGGCCATCGCCCTTATAGGTACGCAAGCGTCCTGCTGCCTCTTCTAGCGCAGTTGCCATCGCAACACCAACCTGATCGGAGGCTTGAGCCGCAGCATGCTGTAGTTGCTCACGGCCATCCTGTACTGCCGATTGTGCTTGCTTGGTTTGCTTCGAAATATCAAACGTTCGTGCATAATCTGTCAGTTGGTTCGTGGCCTGTTCTGCAAGCCGAGCTGCCTCAAGTTGCAGTGCTTCGACGCGGTTTAGGCTCTGATCAATCTTTTTATGTTTACTCATAATAACCTTTCAATGGCTGCTTCTGCACAGCACAGTATTCATTCCCATGTATTCACTGGCGGATCTATACTTGCCACGCGTGGAAGACTCTTCCATGTCGAAACCCGCTCAGGTGCCATCATATGCAGTTTAAGATTCTGCTGCGTGAGCTTTGCCTGAATAGTGGCATCAGCCGTAAGCACCTGTTGAATCGCCGCGATGACTTCGCCAATCACATTAGCGGATGCCTCTAACTGACCGGAATCTTTTGTGTAGATTTCTTCAAAGGCAATTGTGAGGCTATAGCGAGTTACGCGGCGAACATGTTTTTTGGACATTATTGCTCCTGTTTTGCGCATTCCAGATTGAGTTGATCAGTTCTATGCGACCATCATAGCGATGGTGTATACGACATACGGATGCGCTTAGTTATACAAACCCTCACCGTGCGCAAAAAGGAGTTAGTCGATCAACGATACGCAAGCATCTATTGATTGGCTTTATTACGCTTTTTGCCCTGGATGGCTTCGGCCTGGCCTTCAATCGAAAGCTCAGGATCCCCGATCAGATCGCCAATGCTCTGTTTGATTGCGCCGCTCAACTCCTGGCCTGCACCAAGAGTTCGCTCTGAAGCCTTCACACTAGCCTCATCCGCCTCACCTTGCAATATCTCAACAGCGCCAACTGTTTCCATCTGCGTATCACCAATCAGCTTGCCAATTCCCTGCTTGACTGTTCCTGCAAGTGCTTTAGCACGCCCACGTGCTCGACTATTCTTAGCCATGAAATACTCCTTCATAACAATGTGCTACAACCATCCGGCATTCGTTGCCAAGAAGGCTATGCTAGACGGCCCCGCCGTACCAGGTTCACAACACCTAACAGGATGATTGCGCCTACCAGTGACACCAACATCGCGTTTAGATTAAGGGCATTCTCATTAATAGTTGGCCCACCCAGGAGAAAACCACCGATCATAGCGCCAACGACGCCAACGATGATATTCACAACCAGGCCATTCTGATCCCGCATTACAAGCCCAGCAGCCCAACCGATAACCGCACCAACCACCAACCAAACAATAAGATTAATCATGGGTTTATCCTTTCAACGATCAACAGTACGTAACAGGCGTAATATGAGCGATCCGTTTATTCAGTATAGCGATAGGCGGCTGGTATCGGTAGCATGTGAACTCCTTCTGGTGTATCCGTACTATCCCTGACAGTGTGGGGTTTACCTACAGAAAAGAGCCAACATACTAATGGTACTCCTTGTTCGCGAAAGCGATGATCGTTAATTGGTTATCATTAATCGGTTGAGGTCATCACCGCAATGCCAGCATAGCAGTATCGTGATGAAACGAATATCAGGCATATTCCGCACAAGGCACCCATAGGCTACCTGACAGTGTCAGGTGCAAATGTTACAGCACGACCGTACCCAAAATATCCCTACAATGTCAGGCAAATAACCGACACAGCATCCGAAAAACGCCTGCTTTCCGAATACAGCTTCTTCCGTCACACTGATCTTAGCCTTTTATGACAATAGCGTAAGGATGAAAAACATGCTATACTAACTCGTACGCTTCCTCGACACTCGTCCTCTGTGCTCCCCGAATTGAGCTGACAGTACCACGTTTTTGCCAGTACATACATACTGGATGTGGCTGTGCCCGGCGTTCGAGTCTAGCAAAAGATACAACAAGGAGGGCTTGTTGATGCAAAACTACCCTAATCGTGGGTAGGATGTGGTTGTGGTGGTTCACCGCCTAGCTACCAATACCAGCGTTGCTCGCATGCATATCCTCAAACCCATTTGTCTGGTGAGGATGCTCCAGCAACCTAACCCAAAGGAGATCTCCATGTCTGATCAAGTAATCCGTTGCGCAAATTGTGGCACAACGTGGCCCGCAAAAGCAGTCGCGTTCGGGTCTAGCTATGAACTGGCAGCGAATGACATCTGCCCAGTCTGCCATCTCAGTGTTGATGACAGCAACACGATTGCACGAATCGAGTCAGTCACGGACCTCGAAGCGCAACTGAATAGCCTCGTACGTGGTGCCTGGGCCAGTGGTCTTGATACCGAATCGATTGTAGGCGCACTGCGTGGTGAGCTAGCTTTTGCTGCCGAACTAGGCCATGCTGGTCGGCGATTCACTGTCCAGCTGATTGATCTCGGCCCACAGGAATATGAACTACAACAGCGTCCACTTCACGATCAACGTGAGCTGTTGTCGAATCGCCGAGGCGCCGCATAGTGCAGAACCTTTTGAGACGTGCAAGGGTCGTGTTGGGGCAACGTCGCCGCCACACCACCCGCCAAGCTGCTGGCCTCTCAATCAGCGGTGCGGAGATCCTCAACCCCAACCAACTCACACAACACGCCCACACAATCGCCGTATCACACACCGTCACCGCTAATGCAGGAGATGTCGATCTGCTCGAGCGTGCGCTTGATCGTGATGAGCGCCTAATTGGTGCAGCGCACCGCTCGCTCCTCGATGATGCGCGCAACGGGCGATCTGCCATGCCTGCTGCAGAATGGCTCCTTGATAACTTCCATCTGGTGGTTGAACAGATCCGCGAGATTCGCCACGATTTGCCGCACGGCTATTATGCAGAACTGCCCAAACTCACAACTGGGCCGCTCGCTGGCCAACCGCGTGTATATGCGGTTGCTCGTGAACTGATTAGTAATACCGATAGCCGAATCGATCTCGCCAGAATACTTCAGTTCATTCAGGATTATCAAACAGTTACGCCACTCACAATGGGTGAACTCTGGGCAGTAGCGATCATGTTACGCTTCGGCCTGGTAGAAAACCTCGCGCGGATCTCCGGACTCATTCTGGCAGCGCGGGCAACTCGCGACGCTGCCGATATCTGGGCCGATCGATTGTTATCGGAGGATGTTGGTGCCAATATGGCACTCAGCCCGGTGCTGGCCGAATTAGCGCGTGGACATCCCGAACTCTCATCGGCCTTCGCTGTCCGTTTGCTCCAACGATTACGTACCTACGATGGCGAACGCGATATTGGTGCACTGGTTACCTGGTTGGAGCAACAGCCGATCTTCCCCTACCATAGTATCGAAGCCCTGATCCACGACGCGCACCAACGCCAAGCTGCACATCAAGCGGCAATTGGCAATACCATTACCAGCATGCGAGCGCTGAATGCCATCGATTGGGCCCACTGGTTTGAGCGTGTGAGTCTGGTTGAGCATACTCTGCGCCAAGATCCAGCCGGTGCCTACAGCCAGAGCACACTGGCAACACGTGATCACTATCGCCATGTGATTGAGCGGCTTGCCCGCCGCAGTAATATGAGTGAACTCGATATTGCTCGCCGCGCTGTGGAGCATGCCCGCCGCGCAGCACGAGCGGGCGATGTGCGCGCAAGCCATGTTGGCTATTCCCTGATCGATGCGGGAAGCACAGCATTTGAACTGGAGCTCAACTATCGACCAACAGCGCTCCAATCGGTTCAGCGAGCACTGAGACGCCATCCTTCGGCCTGGTATCTAGGTGCACTCGCCGCTGGAACCACAGCCATCGTAGCAGGGGCATACCAAGCGCTACGCAGTGCACCAGGTCGGGAAACACCATCGACAGCAGTCCGCGTTGCATCCCTGGCTCTGTTAGTCCTTCCAGCCAGTGCAATCGCCAAAGAACTGGTCGACCGCGCGGTGGCATCGATTCTTCCGCCACATACCCTACCGCGACTTGATCTCAAGGCGGGCATCCCAGCCGAGTTGCGCACAATTGTGGTTGTTCCAACCCTGCTACTCACGCCGGAAAGTGTGCGCGGCCAACTTGCATCCCTAGAGGTTCTGGCCCTCGCCAATGATGATCCACATCTCCACTTCGCGCTGCTCAGCGATTGTGCCGATGCACCTGCTGCTGAAATGCCTGATGATGCTGATCTCCTGGCAATTGCGTGCATCGGTATCGAACAGCTCAACGCGCGCTACGCACCGGATCGCTTCTTCTTATTACATCGCCAGCGTGTCTGGAATCCACAACAGGGTTGCTTCATGGGTTGGGAACGCAAACGCGGTAAACTCGAAGAGTTCGATCGCCTCCTGACCGGTGCGAGCGACACAACCTTCTCTCAATGTGTTGGCGATCTGGATATTCTGCCGCAGATTCGATATGTCATCACGCTCGATGCCGACACTCAACTACCACGAGATGCTGGCCGGGCATTGATTGGCACACTTGCACATCCACTCAACCATGCCATTATCGATCCAAGCACCCGCCGAGTCGTCGGTGGTTATGGCATCCTACAGCCACGCATCAGCATCACCATGCCGAGCGCCTTGCGCAGCCGCTTCGCGCAGATATTCTCCGGCAACGTTGGAATCGATCCCTATACAACCGCGATTTCTGATGTTTATATGGATCTGTTTGATGAAGGAATGTATGCAGGCAAGGGTATTTACGACCCACATGCATTGCGTGAAACACTCGCCAATCGCTTTCCCGATAACCTGCTCCTGAGCCACGACCTGATTGAGGGCGCATATGCCCGCGCCGGGTTACTCTCTGATGTCGAGTTATTAGATAATTATCCCACTACTTATGCATCCTTCGTTGCCCGCCAGCATCGCTGGGTTCGCGGCGATTGGCAGATTGGTGCCTGGTTGTTGCCCTGGACACCAAGTGTACAAGGGATTGCTCGCAATGTATTGAGCCCAATCGCACGATTCAAAATTCTGGACAATCTGCGTCGTAGCTTGGTGCCGCCTGCACTAGTAGCACTCCTAGCATCGGGTTGGCTTAATAGCCGCACCAGACGGCAAGCGCTTCTAACTACAGGCTATGCACTGCTGCCATACGCTCTGCCGCTAATACTCGATCTGAATGGCGCGCTGATAGCACTGGCACGTGGCCCTGATCGACAGCTGGTATTCACAGTTCAGATTGAGCAACTTCGCCTAGGTGTGATTCGCTTTGGCCTCAATGTAACGTTTCTGCCAGACCATGCGATTTCCAATATCGATGCCATCTGTCGGACACTCTCTCGTCTGTTGATCTCAAAAACCAACTTGTTGGAGTGGGAGACGGCTGAAGCAGCACAGGCTCGACTCAGTGGCTCCTGGCGCGCACTATTAGGGCGTATGCTGCCACTGATCGCCAGCGGGATGGTTGCCGCAGCCACACGCACACAACAGCTTGCCACCACTTGGCCAGCAGCACTACCAGTGATCGCAGATTGGTTGGGCGCGCCCGCCATTGCAGCTTGGCTCGATCAGCCATTGTTTCAGCCAGCGAACGCACTCACAGCCGATGACGAACTCCTATTGCGGCAAGTTGCACGTTCCACCTGGGCCTATTTCGAACAATTTGTTACCGCAGATGCTAACTTCCTTGCCCCAGATAACGTTCAGGAAACGCCGAGCCAATTGGCAGCACTGCGCACCTCACCAACCAATATTGGCCTACAACTGCTTGCAGATCTTGCGGCCTACGATTTTGGCTATATTGGGGTTACGGAATTGACCGAACGGAGCGAGCGTGTCTTTGCGACTATGTCACAGATGCAGTACGAGCGGGGCCATCTCCTGAATTGGTATGATAATCGTACATTATTGCCGCTTTTACCCGCCTATATATCAACCGTGGACAGTGGCAATCTAGCTGGTGCACTACTAACACTCCGCCAGGGGTATCTTGGTCTGCATGAACGCCCATTGCTTGGCTCACACATTCTTTTGGGGTTACAGGACACATTTGCACTTGCTCGCCAACAAATCCCTCCCGAAGATATTCAGGCACGGCAAATAATCTCAACACTTGACTCTATCTTGGCAACACAGCCAACGACCTCAAGTGAATACAAGCAGATGCTCGAAACTATTCTGGAAGCAAGCCATCCACTTTCTGGCGGTACTGACGAAAGCTGGGTCGCGCGCTTGGCATCGCAGGCAAAACGTTTGCTGTGCGACCACGAAATCTGGCTGGAGTCTGAAGCTGGAGTGTGCTCACTTTCAGCATCCATGCGCAAGCGTCATATCGCAATTGCCGATCAGGCGCTTGAATTAGTGCTAGCAATGGATTTCACGTTTCTATACGACGACCGCCGACATGTCTTTGCAATCGGCTATAACCTTACAGATGGTCGGCTCGATGGCTCCTTTTATGATCTGCTAGCTTCCGAATCGCGTTTGGCAAGTTTTCTTGCAGTCGCCAAGGGCGATGTTCCACAGGAACACTGGTTTCGATTAGGACGCACACTACTGGAATCAGGCGTAGGCCCAGTGCTTGCCTCCTGGAGTGGCACGATGTTTGAATACCTCATGCCGCTTCTGCTCATGCATACGTACCCAAATACGCTTCTCGATAATAGTTACCGTACCGCAGTAGCACGCCAGATCCAGTATGGCAACGAGCGCGAAGTGCCCTGGGGCATCTCCGAATCCGCGTTCAATACTCGCGACCCGGCCATGAACTACCAGTACCACGCCTTTGGCGTACCTGGTCTTGGCCTGCAGCGTGGCCTTGGCGATGATCTCGTCGTAGCCCCATATGCGACTGCATTGGCACTACCCATACAGCCATACGACGCAATGCTGAACCTCCGCCGGCTCATGACGCTAGGGATGCGTGGGCGCTTTGGCCTCTATGAGGCGATCGATTACACACCCGAGCGTTTACGGCCAGGTTCACAGCATGCAATCATCCGATCATATATGGTGCATCACCAGGGTATGAGTTTGCTCGCGTTTGCTAATGCGCTGCACGATGGCTCGATGCAGCGGCGCTTTCATGCCGAAGCATTAGTACAGGCAACCGAGACACTCCTCCAAGAACGGAGCGTACCAGCACCAACACTATTGCGTTCATCTGAAACCGCCAAAGTGAAAACGATTGCAATCCCAACAGAAGCGACAGTCCGGCATGTTACGACTCCTAATACCGCCACTCCCTACACACACCTCCTTTCAAATGGCACATACACCGTCATGCTCACCAATGCTGGTAGCGGCTATAGCGCCTGCGATGGGATTGCCGTCACACGCTGGCACTCTGACCCTGCACAAGATAATTGGGGGAGCTTCTGTTATATCCGCGATGTGCGTAGTGATGTGATCTGGTCGACAGCCTACCAACCAACACGCCACGAGCCCCATGCATACCATGTAGCATTCGGGTTGGACAAAGTGACCTTTAAGCAGCAGGTAGCTGGCATTGAAACCTCAATGGAGGTGAGTGTCTCTCCCGAAGATAATGTTGAGGTGCGCCATATCGCGCTCACCAATCTTACCAGCGCACCACGTGAACTGGAGGTGACCAGTTATGCTGAAATCGTTCTGGCTTCGGCCGCATCGGATAGCGCACATCCAGCATTCAGTAACCTGTTTGTCGAGACTGAGTTTGTGCCCGAACACGATGCACTACTCGCATCACGGCGGCCACGCTCAGCTGGTGCAGCCCGCATGTGGGCGCTGCATGTCATCGCGATACGTGGCCATGCAGGCAGCATCACTGAATATGAGACAGATCGGTCAGCCTTTATTGGACGCGGCCATACGGTAGTTGATCCTCAAGCACTGCATGCACCACTAACACAACAGGTTGGCGCAGTACTCGATCCAATCTTTAGCCTACGCAGACGCTTACGGATTGCGCCAGGTGGGACCGCCCACATTACCTTCACAACTGGTATGGCGGAAAGTCGCGACCAAGCACTGCGGCTGGTGGATCGCTACCGCGATCCAGAAGCAGCCACACGTGCAATGGCCATGGCATGGACCGACAGCCAAGTCGAACTACGCCATCTGAATATTACCGCCGCAGACGCACAGCGCTTCCAACGACTCGCTGCATCCGTTCTCTACCAGGACATCCTCAAACGAGCGCGGCCAGAAGTACTTATACAGAATAGCCGTGGGCAATCCAGCCTATGGGCTTTTGGGATTTCCGGCGATGAGCCAATTGTGCTGGTACGAATCGCTGTCGACGCCGATTTGTCGCAACTTGTGCAGGAACTGCTTCAAGCACACCAATATTGGCGACTCAAACGACTGACGGTCGACCTGGTACTGGTGAATGAAGGCCCAAATGGCTATCTCCAAACGGCACACGACCAGATCCTAGGACTCGTGCGCAGCAGTGGCTCAAGCGCTTGGCTCAACCAGCGCGGTGGAGTATTTGTTCTACGCGCCGATATGCTCTCCGACGCAGACGATATTTTACTCCAAACAGCTGCACGTTGCGTCCTCAGTACCGATCGTGGCGGCCTGGCGCAACACCTGCGGCGGCGAGAACCGGATGCTGCCACAGCACCGGTGTTACCATATCGAGACAACGGTGCACATAGTGTAGCGCTTCCCATGATCGAATTACGCCATCGAACGTTGTTTGGCGGCTTTCATTCCAAGGGATCTTTTGTCGTCGATTTGCTTCCAGGGCTGGTGACACCCGCCCCATGGTCGAATGTTATTGCAAATGAGCGCTTTGGGTTTATCGTGACTGAGCGTGGTGGTGGCTACACCTGGGCAGGCAATAGTCGCGAAAACCGCCTCACCCCATGGTCGAATGATCCAGTGGTCGATCCAGTAGGCGAGGCGATCTACCTGCGCGACGAGACCAATGGTCTGATTTGGTCGCCTACACCCCAACCAGCCGGTGGTACACATATTCGTGTTGAGCATGGCTTTGGTATCACCACATTTGAGCAGCAACGCCACGCCATTTATAGTGTGTTACACCTCTCTGTTTCAGCCAGCGATCCGGTCAAGATCTATCGGCTCCAACTAAAGAATACCGACCGCAGCGCACGCCAACTCAGCATCACACTGTATGTTGAATGGGTTCTAGGCGTTTCCCACGAGGCGATGGCACCTTTTATCATTACCGAACGCGACGAAGAGACTGGATCACTGCTTGCACATAACCCCTATAGCCCGGAATTTAGCGGCCATGTGGCGTTCCTCTCGTGTAGCGAAGCAATTGCTTCCATATGCGCTGATCGAGTGGCATTTATTGGCCGTAATGGCGATCTGACCCGACCGGCAGCATTGCTTGAGCCCACGCTGAATGACCGTGTCGGTGCTGGCCTCGATCCCTGCGGCGCAATCCAAGCGCACATCAGGCTTGAGCCAGGCGAGGAGCGCGAGCTGATATTTATCCTTGGCCAAGGGGTTGATCGGAACGAGGCGCAAACACTGATCGCACGCTATAGCAATCCAATCGAAGCAGCAGCTGCCGAGCGCGAATCGGTTGCAGGTTGGGAGCAGCGCCTCCATCAGGTACAGGTCGAAACACCACGCCCTGAGCTTGATCTCTTGCTGAATGGCTGGTTGCTTTACCAGACACTTGCGTGTCGGATCTGGGCACGCTCAGCCTTCTATCAATCGGGTGGCGCATACGGCTTCCGCGATCAGCTTCAGGATGTGATGGCGCTGGTAGATATTGCACCAGAGATCGTACGCGACCAGATTCTGCGGGCTGCTGCGCGCCAGTTTGTGCAAGGGGATGTCCAACACTGGTGGCATCCACCAACTGGGCGCGGTGTGCGTACATTATTCTCGGACGACTACCTCTGGCTCGCGTTTGTTACCAATCAGTATGTGACAACCACTGGCGACCGTGCTGTGCTAGACGAAGCCGTGCCATTCCTGGAAGGGCGCCCACTCCAACCAGATGAGGCCGAGTATTATGACCTGCCTACGATTTCATCACAGCATGGATCACTCTACGACCACTGTGTCCGCGCGATCGACCTAGCGCTGAGCCGGATGGGCGCGCATGGCTTACCCTTAATGGGCGCTGGCGATTGGAATGATGGCATGAATCGCGTCGGCCACGCGGGGCGCGGCGAGAGTATCTGGGTTGGCTGGTTCCTCCATATGAACCTTGAATACACCGCAGCATATGCAGATGAGCGCGGTGATGCACTCCGCGCAGATCGCTATCGTGCAGAAGCAACCCGCCTGCGGATTGCCATTGAACAGGAAGGCTGGGATGGCGCTTGGTATCGGCGCGCGTATTATGATGATGGCACACCACTTGGTTCGGCTAGTAGTGAGGAATGCCAGATCGATTCAATCGCGCAATCCTGGGCAGTGATCTCGGGCGCAGCAGATCAAACCCGAGCCACACAAGCACTGGCTGCCGCAGATGCGCGCCTTGTGGATAGCGAGGCCGGGCTGATCAAGCTGTTTACACCACCATTCAACCAAACATCACGCGACCCTGGATATATTAAGGGCTATGTGCCAGGTGTGCGTGAGAATGGCGGGCAGTATACCCACGCCGCGCTCTGGCTAATCTGGGCGTACGCTGGACTCAAACACGGCAGCCGCGCCGGTGAACTGCTTGATCTGATTAACCCGATTCGCCATTCTCAAGCTGATCCACTGCGCTATATAGTAGAGCCATATGTAATCTCGGCCGATGTGTATGCCGTAGCCCCGCACACCGGGCGTGGTGGCTGGAGCTGGTATACTGGTTCGGCTGGCTGGATGTATCGGCTCGGGATCGAAATGATTCTCGGGCTGCGCCGCGTAGCAAATCAACTGACGATCACACCTTGTATCCCACCCGATTGGCCAAGCTATCAGGCATGGTATCGCTATGGCGCGACACAGTACCATATCCAGGTCGCGAACCCATATGCGGGTACATCTGCCATTACCAAAATCACCATCGATGGAGTAGTGCTGCCAGGCAACACTATCCCACTCGCTGAAGATGGCGCTACCCATATTGTAGAGATAACGTTAGAGCGGAGCTAGTACAGCATAGCCGTGGGTCCGAGCCAGTAACCGCTGAAAGTACCGATACGCTCAGTGTCGAAGCGCTGATTGATTTGAATGACAACAACATGTAATGGCGCTTTAACCACACCACATGGTAGACTCAGGCCATAACATATGGTTTACCACTGGTGTAAGGAGGCTGCCATGCCCCGGAACATCCGTCTACGTCATTCAATCGGCGTCGCTGTGTGGTTGCTCTCCATCGTTTTCCTTATTCCTATAAGCACGGTCCGTGCGGCTGGCATTGTTGGCAATGGAACGGCTCTCAGCTGCAGTGAGTCGTCACTCGACACAGCTCTCGCCGGTGGAGGGTTAATTATTTTCAATTGTGGTGGAGCAGCTACAATTGCAATCACCACCGAGAAGATTATTGCGCTCGATACCACGCTCGATGGCATAGGCCAGATCACGCTTAGTGCCACCAGTGCAAACCCAACTACTCGTCTATTCAACGTACAGGCAGGTGCACTACTAGCTCTCCAGAATCTCACCATAACGGGTGGCGATGCTGGTATTGGCAATGGCGGCGCGATCCTGAATGCTGGCACTACGCAGCTTTCAAATGTCGTTCTATCCTCCAATCAGGCGCAACAGGGCGGGGCAATCTATAATAGTGCAACACTCACGCTCAATGCTGTGACAATTAGTGGCAGCCATGCACAGCTAGGCGGCGCGATCTATAACGCACCACCCGCAGTGCCCCCGCCTACTAGCAGCTTCCCAGTACAACTCGTTAACGTAACACTGAGCAACAATACTGGCACAAATGGTGGTGGCGCGATCTATAACGATCTTGGATCTATTTCGCTGCTCAATTCCACACTCACCAACAACTCAGCTGATGGCGGTGGCAATGCACTCGTGAATGGGCCAAGCCCACTCGGCGATCCAGGGACGATTATGGTTCAAAACACAATTCTTGGCCCTGGCACACTTGGTGATACCTGTGTTGGCACAATTGACTCCGCTGGCGGTAATATCGACACAAATAACACCTGTGGCTTTACCGACCCAACCGACCCATCGGATCAGGTGAATATTGACCCACAACTCGGGCCACTACAGAATAATGGTGGCCTTACACCAACACATGCACTACTGTTGAATAGCCCAGCGATTGATTCAATCAGCAAATGTGGCAATTGGAGCGATCAGCGTGGCATCCTTCGACCGAAGCATATCGCTTGTGATAGCGGTGCCTATGAATACAACAACATTACAACATCGGTATTAGCGTTACCATTCACCAGTAGCTTTCTCTTTGGTCAAGAATCAACATCGGGGATTGCCTCAATTACGTTTGGTAACACAAGCATTGCAACTCCAGCAACACTTGAGTATATCCCACACGATACACCGTTCCATTCGCTGCCATTCGGTCGCAAATCGGTTAGCGGCTTCGAGTTGCATGCCTACACTGAGCCAAGCCCATTTTCCACTGTCCAGCTAGCGGCCACACCACTTGAGCCCAGCATACCAGTCACAATAACTATCAACTATCAGAATCTGCCAATACGCTGAGTGCTCAAACCCGCCATCTTGGAATGTTTATGCTCGCTGGTGGGCCTTGGAGTATTGCGCTACCGCGATTGACACGTTAGTTAGGTGGAAGCACCACGCAATAGCTCTGTAGTGCTGCTTATACCACAGAGCTATCTTCTACAGAGCATCACCGCCCAGCGCGAGCAATAGATCGCGTAGCGCTGTATCATCCTGTTCAAGTGTATACCCTGCAAATTGCGCCGCAAGCAACGCGCGATTCTCGTATACCTGGTATACCCACATACCACGTGCATCAGCGACAACAAATGACCCCAGATTAAGCGCTATGGCATAAGCCAACGCCTGATCGGCGGCACGCTGCAGATCAGCATGCTCTCTGATGAGCCGCTTGTTTTCAAATAGTGTGAGCGGCCGCCTCGCAGTATTTACCGACACCAGCATATCCACAACTCCACGCCGCGATCGGGTTGCGCCACGCACCCGGCATTCATATTGCCGTTGGCAGAACCAGCCCCAACGCACAAGCATGGGTTCAATCAGTGTGTCCTCGATTTCATGTTCGGTTGGCAGCCACTGCGCGTTGAGCCGCCGCTCCAGGGTAATCGCCAGTTGAAAGAACCGGTCGAGCAAAAGTCTAGGCATATAGCCAAGCCCATAGGCAAGTGGCTCACCATCGCGAAACAGCATATAGATTGGCACCGATTGGGCACCGAAGGACTCCGTGATAACCACACTCTCATCAATATCGACAATAACCACCCGCACCTGCTGCCAATAACGCTGTGCAAGCCCGCTGAAGGTATCTATACATGGCAAGTGCTCCGCACACCATAGAGTGCTGAACAGCACAATCGTAGGCAGGCGTGCTTTCAACACAAGCTGGTTGAAACTGGTGTCATCCGCTTGCAGAAGTGGCGAGCGAATAAGCATATTGAACTGCTGGGCGTTGGACGCATTACTCATGATAGGCATTGGAATTGTTGTGAGATCCAAAGGGTTGATGTATCACCATAGGCACCTCACTCCATGAGAGAGGTAACACACATAACTCCTATATCAAAGGAGGTCTCACCATTGAGTATAGCATAGCGTGCTGGACTATTTCATCTTCGGCGATCATAGGACGATCTCGCACATTAACCATTAGTGAAGCTTTGTTCACTATCAGTGAATAGATGTATCCTTGAACTAACACGCAATGGATTGCATACTAAGTCATGCCAGTGAGATTTTTCACAACCATATGACACACATACTATACCCGTCCAACAAGGAGGGCGAGCGTGAATTTTCAGAAGCATGTTCAACGTTTATCAACTAGGAATGTACGCCTCGTTGCAGCCAGCATTGTCACCATTGCCTTTGTGATCCTGACCTACTCCTTCTTCATCAAACCTCCTTGTGTTAGTGCAGCTGGCAGGGATACTGCTGGCGTAATACCATGTGATACACTACCACCGACACAGATGCCAATCAAAAGCGGTGTGGCAACTGGAACCAAGATATATCTACCAGTTGTGAGCATTCCACCCGTAGCCAATGCTGCCACTGTTTATATCGACGTAAATGATTTCGAGTTCAGCCCACGATTGATCACCATCAAGGCCGGCGACATGGTTGTATGGCGCTTTCAGGGTCGCTATGTACACGCTGTCACAGCAAATGACGACTCATATAAATCATCTGATTTGAAAACCAATGCTACCTATAAGCGTTCCTTCGACCAGCCAGGAATCTTCCAATACTACTGCTATCTGCATGGTAGTAAGCGCGGAACAGGCATGTCCGCTCGTATTATTGTTGAGCAAAACGACCGAGTCGCTCCGCAACCTGGCCAACCACAACCAGTGCAACCAGTACAACCACTCCCAACCGAGCCACCAGCTCCAACAGCGCCACCCGCAGCGGCTGGCACAGTACTTATTTCCATGCAAGATTTCTCGTTTGGGTCGCAGGTTGTAACGATCAAAACCGGCGATACTGTACGCTGGACACACGTTGGTGAGTTTCCACATACTGTTAAGGCCGATAACGACGCCTGGGGATCTACTACTCTCAACACTGGCGAGATCTATGAACAGATGTTTAGCACACCCGGTAGCTATGCCTACTACTGCACACTGCACGGCAGCGCCGGTGGTGTTGGTATGACTGGTGTCATCCAGGTTCAAGATCCAAATGGGGCACCACTCCCAACTGCGGTACCGACCACTATTCCATCGCCTGTCCCAACTGCACCACCTGCCGCTGCTGGCACTACCACAGTACAGATGCAGGATTTCGCATTCGGTCCACGGGTTGTGACAATCCAAAAAGGTGATACCGTACGCTGGCTCAATGCCGGGCAGTTCCCACATACTGCCACCTCCGACGGCCAGGCATGGGGATCTGCTCAACTAACGAGCGGCCAAATCTACGAGCGCACCTTTACGACAGCCGGTATCTACGCCTACTATTGCAGCCTGCATGGTGGTACGGGTGGGAGTGGCATGGCTGGTGTAATCCAAGTACAGGATCCAAATGGGGCACCACTGCCAACGCTTACGCCAACCCCGATCCCATCCCCAGCGCCAACGATCGCACCACCACCAGCCGCCCCAGCCGGAACGATTGATGTAGCAATGCGTGATTTCCTGTTTGCACCACAAACGGTGACGATCAACGCTGGCACAACTATTCGCTGGATCAATAATGGCCAGTCATCACATAACGTCACATCAAGCAACGAACCGTGGGCATCAAGCCGGATGAACAGCGGTGGAACATTCCAGCACACGTTTACTGCAGCTGGTAGCTATATCTACTACTGCACATTCCATGGCTCTGCTGGTGGAAGCGGTATGGCAGGCACAATTATTGTCCAGGCCACAGGTGCCCCGCTACCAACACCAGCGCCAACTTCAGCAGTGCCACCGCCTGCAACAACTGGCATACTCACTGCAAATCTCACCGGTGGGACAGCATTCCCGGCTGCAACTGGAAGCGCAACCTTTGAGAACAAAAACGGGCAGCTACAATTCCGGCTCGAGCTACGTGCTGGGGTCTCATACCAATCCGCTGGCGTTGATGTCTTCATCGATGGCGTCAAGGTTGCCCAAGCACAGGTAAACGACAAAGGTGAATGCCGATTAGAGTTACGATCCACCAATGGTGATAGTGTTCCAAGTATTTATCCGGGTGCCAAATTGGTGATGAAACTCAGCAATGGGACATTGCTCGCAACTGGTACCTTCTAAGCGGCAAGCGCAACTACGTACACAGGAATCAGGCAGGAGAGGCATCCAAATGCTTTCCTACCTGATTCTTGGTTCTTGGCAGGCGAACACAAGGTTCGCTTGTTCGCTTGTTCTTGGTTCCCTTCGGCTGTGCGTTCGACTGAGCTCACGCCCAAGTCTCACGCCCAAGTCTCAAGGCTGGCTTGTTCGCTTGTTCGCTTGTTCTTGGTTTGGGTGCCCTCTGGGCAATTCTTGGTTCTT
>JANLSE010000455.1:0-4271 GCA_031362265.1 Roseiflexaceae bacterium | reverse complement strand
CCCAGTCGCGGTAAATGCGGCCGAGGTTCATGTGGGAGATAGCGCGATGGCGGTCGTCGTGCGCGGCAGCGATGGCTTGGCGGCCGAGGCGTTCGGCGTCGGCGAAGGCACCTTGGTTCAGGGAAGCAAGGGCGTCTTGGTTGAGTTGGGCCCAGTCGCCTGCCAAGGCGGCCAGTACGAGTATCAAGGACATAGGGCACTCCTGAATACCTTCGGACTGTTCGCGACCCGGCAGAACTCGAAAGGGCCGTCTGTGTATTGAACGTTTGAGCGGCCGAATTGTTCGCTTCATCCGGAAGTTTTTTTGTCCCGGAAACGGACACAACTGTCCCGGTTGCGTGGGCGGAGGGGCCGTCACGCGATGCGCCTGCCTGCCGCCTTCGCCCCGTCCCGATTGGAAGAAACTGACCTATGGCGTTGGCGAAGAATCCGGTGGCGGCGTTACGGCAAGCAGTAGTATGCTCACGTGAGCATGAACACTCGACGGACTTTCCTCGCCTCCATGGTAACTGCTGAGCTATGGCGTGGCAACACATTGGCTGACCCCTATTTTAAGAATCCCGACGATAGCCTCAGGACCTTCGATTTTGCTGTCGCTAATCCGCCGTTCTCTGCAAAAGCATGGTCGAGTGGGCTCAATGTCAATAGTCGGCCGTGAGTGGTTCATCCGCATCTTTCGTGAAAGCACCACCGGTGACTTGTTATACTTCCTCGTACTATTCATGTATTATAGCGTACGAGGTGTATGGCTCCACTTCCAATGCCACTCCTGCCAGCCTTTGCTGGCCTCAAGCTCCACGCCACCACGACAACCGAAAGCGTGCTGACGATCACGGCGTCGCTTGCCGCAGCCACCGCCCAGTGTCCCGACTGTGGTGCTGAATCCATTCGTGTCCATAGTACCTATGACCGCCATCCTCGTGATCTGCCCTGGTGTGGCGTTCCGGTGCGGTTTATCCTCCATATCCGCCGCTTCTTTTGTGCTGCAAAATCGTGCTCGCGAATCACCTTTGCCGAACAACACCCCGTCTTCCTGCACCCCTTTGCCCAACGGACGATAGCGCTGAATACCGCATTGCAAAAGCTTGGAGTAGCCCTTGGCGGTGAAGCCGGTGCGCGCCTTGGTATCAATCTCGGCATGCACGCCAGTCCAGCGACCATCGTACGCCGTGTTCGCGCCATGCCATTGCCCATCATTCCTGCGCCACGGGTGATCGGGATTGATGACTGGGCGATCCGCAAAGGCAAGCGGTATGGGACGATAATAGTCGATTTGGAGCGCCATTGCCCGATCGCGATTCTCCCAGAATATACCCCGGCTGCCATTACGGCGTGGTTGACCGATCATCCCACTATTAAGATTATTGCACGGGATCGTGCATCAATCTACACCGAAGCACTGGCAAAAGGCGCGCCACAGGCAGAACAGGTCGCGGATCGCTGGCATTTGTGCCAGAATCTCGGCACCGCGCTCCAGAGCCTGCTTGCGAAGCACACCAAAACGCTGCGCAATGTTGCCAAGGAATTGACGGACGCGAAGCACCCACCAACGACCCTGCCTGAGCCGCCCATGGAACTCCCGGAACCACCGCCAATCGGGCATACGGTTGGCCCCGAAGCACTCCGTCAGTATCAGTTTGATGAAGCCAAACGCCTGCGGGCCGCTGGGTGGAGTTTCCTACAGATTGCCAAGGAGCTGCAGATCAATCGGCGGACTGCCAGAACCTATGCGACCGCCGCAAGCCTGCCACGGCGCATTCTGCCGCAAGCAACGTCCAGCGTGACGCCGTACCTGCCCGCCCTACGCGCGTTTTGGCGCGATGGCTACCACGAAGGAACGCAGCTCTGGCAGAAGCTCAAGACCCACGGTTATCAGGGCAGTTTGTCGAGTATCTATCGCGCCTTGAAAACGATGCGCGTACCGGATAGTCCGCATATCGAGCCAATCGCCGTCGAGCGTGTTGCCATGCGCTCACCGCGCCAAGCCATGTGGCTGCTGATCCGAGCGGATGCCGATCTCACCGATGAAGAAAAGGCCTACCGTGATACCTTGTTCTGCCACGAGCCACGTATTCGTGAGGCCGCAACCCTGGGTGTTCGTTTTCAGCAGTTGATTCGTGAACGGCAGGCTGACCAGTTTGATATGTGGCTGAAGGACGCCGAAGCATCCGGTATTCCCGAATTGCGAAACTTCGCCCGAAGCCTTCGGGGAGATTACAAACCCGTCAAAGCTGCGCTGAGTTCCATCTGGAGCAACGGACAAACGGAAGGGAGTGTGAATCGTCTCAAACTGATTAAGCGAACGATGTATGGGCGTGCAGGCTTTGCTCTGCTGCAACGGCGGGTGCTCTATGCAAAGAACTGACAGTTTTCACGAAAGATGATATTGGTGGCGAAACCCTAGTACAGCTTTAGGTGACAGGATGGTAGAGTTGTGCGAATGCGGTACACGTTGTTTTGGCCTTGGGCAGTTCGTCAAGCCAGCGCAAGATTCGTACAACATTGAGAATCGCAGCAGTCATCAGATGTTGTAAGTGGGTTTTTGCCTGACCAAAATAGCGACTACGTCGCACGTCGCCTGTTCGCACACTTTGTGCAATCGTTCCCTCTACTCCCGCACGTTTGGCATATTCTTGTTTAAATTCCTCACTCTGCTCTCGCTTGCGTCCTGCACATAATGCTTCATGTTGTGCTTGTCGCCGAAGCGTTATTGTCCGCCGTGCTGGTGTTGAACGCGTACACTTTTCTCGACTTGTGCAGGTCTGACAATCGGTTGTTGCAAACTTAATCTTGATTACCTCGTTCTTGAATCTGTCTCTTGCTGGCGTCCAGCTGTTACTTCGTTTGCCCAATGGGCAAACGGCGTGCTCTTGTTCCCAATCGATGGTGAATGCTTCAGCAGCATACCCTGTACCTTCTTTTGCTTGCCAGTGATTATCAGATCGGGTTGGCCCAATCAATTCGACACCATAGGTTGTTTGGCTCGCAACAAAAAGCGGTGCATTCACATAGCCCGTATCAGCAACATGCTTTTCTGGCAGCAGATGACGCTCTGCGAGTGCGGCGTGGATGGTTTCCGTAACCGCATCATCGGATACCGCTGCGGTTGTCGTTTCGACGTTCGTAAGGAGATTTGGCTGCTCATCCCCGTAGGTTTCTGTGAGGTGGATTTTATAGCCGACCCAATGGGTTTGGCGCTTAGTGGCATACCGCGCATCACTATCGTACGGTGAACTGATGTAGCGGCCAGCCGGTGGTGTATTGTCATTCTCGCGCCACATCACCGTATCATCAACAACGAGAAAGTTTTGAACCCATACTTGCCGCAGTGTTTCAACTGCTGGGAGGCTACGAAGATCAACGGGTGTTGTGGCAGCAAAGAGGGCAACAAGCAGTGCATTCCCATCACTTCCAACGTGATTAGCCCACGCATATCGTTTCGCCTGGCTCTTTGGAAAGCGATATTCGCTCGCACGCAGACCATATCGGTCAACCCACTCAGCGGTTGTATGGACACGAAGCCACTCAGGTTCCACCGTTGCAATGGTGTTCAGTGTGTGGCGTAATGTCTCAGTCACGACTTCTAAACGTGTCATCGCACGCATTGCGCCGAGCACATGCGTTGAGTCACTTCGCTGGCGACCTCCAGCTTTGAGGAGACCGCGCTGTTGTGCGAGCGTTAAAATGGCATCGAACAGCCGCCGCTCTGCATCATGGATCAGCAGTCTGGTACGAAATTCGCTCAAAACAGAGTGGTCAAAGCCGAGGTCGGTTAATTCCAGGCAGAGCAGATACTTCCAATCGATACGAGTTCGGACTGCGTCGGCAGCTTGGCGATCAGTCAGACCTTCCCAGAATTGAAGCAACGTTACGAGTGCAAGGCGCACAGGTGCTTCGGCGGGCTGACCTTGACGGGGAAACAGGTCAGCAAAGTCAGCGTCACGAAACAGCATGTCGAGGTGGTCATACATCTGCATGACCAGATTGCCGGAAGGAAAGATTGTCCGCGCAACACGGGCGGTTTCTTGCGGAACACAATAGATGGCTTGTGCTTGCAGTGACATACGACACCTCCTCAATGAGTACGCAGTACAGAAAGCAATTGGCACTGCTCATCATAGCGCAAAAAAGTCACTGCGATTTGGCAGCGGGGCTACTGCACGAGATTCGCCACCAATATCAAAGTGCGGGAGAGCCAATTATACGCTGGCTTTGATAGAAGCCACCCTCGCCGCAATGGAAGCCAGTTTCAAACCCCTTCGCCTCGGGGC
>JANLSE010000376.1:0-4543 GCA_031362265.1 Roseiflexaceae bacterium | reverse complement strand
CACCCAGAGCCACCGGCAGTAATGTGTTTTGTTCAATTTGTGGGATTTGATCATCAATCGGAAGTAAAATCGCGCTGGCAGCCAGCGCTCCAACCCATGTATTAGGAATAAGCGCCAGGTGTGGCCCACTACCAGCACGTGCTGCTGCTTGGAGATCCGCACCAAACCCTGCAAGCGGTACTGACTGTAAAATCACACGCCCTGCGCTGCTCTGCCGATTAAAGCGCTCAGCAAGTTGGCTTAGAACCTGATAGCTTACGCCAGACCAGCCATGCCACAGCAATAAGGTTACAGCAGAAGATGGCTCAACTGTTGGTGCAGTAGCTGGAGTGGTTGGGGCGGCACAGGCACCCAACAGGGTTGCTACTGAGGCCCCGAGAATACGCCGGGCGAACGCGCGGCGGTCGTGATGTCGGCCGGGCGGTTTCGACATGGCATCTCGGCGCGGATACTAACTACCATTTGATTATAGCATATTGGCGGGCTGCTTGGGTCAAACATAGGCTACACGACACGAGTGCCGCACAATAATCAATGCGGCAGATCAAATGATGCGTGCATAGCTATCTGTATGATACCTTGGTGATGCGTGTTCCTAACGATATGGGTTATAATACATATGATTGATCGGTGACGCGCCGCCGCTGGAGCTTGCTCTAGAGGAACTTCCCGACTCCCCGCCCGTGCGCAATGCGTACGGAAGGTCGCCCCGCGAAACAGTAAGCGGGGGCTATTCGGCAGAAATGCTGGATTGACACAAGACGGCAACAGAGAGTAAACCCGCCGATGGCCGTGAGGCACAGGTAAGGGGTGAAAGGGTGCGGTAAGAGCGCACCGGCGCTGGCAGTGATGTCGGCGGCCAGGCGACTGCGTCGGCTAGGGGAGCAAGGTGTGTGGGGTGGGCTTATCGGTGGGAGGTGGGCGCAATTGCGTTCACCGTTTGTACTACCCCGCTCACTCGCATCGCAGCCGTAACGGTAGAGCGGGTAATCCCCGCCGCGCTAGAAGCGGCCCACGCATTGCGTGGAGAGAGATGGCGGCAACCAACAGAATCGGGGGTATTGTCACCGATCTTCCCCACACAAATGACATCGGCGGATTACATATTCCTTAATCTGCACCCTCTGCATTCATTTGTGGTGCATATGCCAATAGATAATCATAGGCACTCTGTGCAGCACGCGCACCATCACCAGCGGCGACAAGCGCTTGCTCGCAGAACGCGGTGGTAACATCACCAGCGGCAAAAATGCCCGCTACATTGGTGCGATTCTGCCCATCGACCCGAATGAAGCCATAATCGTCCAGTTGCACAAGATTCTTAACGATTGTGCTATGGGGCTCAAGGCCCAAATCGATAAATGCAGCATCCACTGCGAGCCGGCGCACCACACCGTCATGCTCAATCAGCAACTCTTCAACATTCATCGGCCCAACAATTTCCCTGACACGACAGCCAACCAAGACTTCAACATTTGGACGCTGCTGCAGTGCTATGCTCATTGGTGTGGCCATTGCACTAGTAACTGGGATAATCAAATAGACCTTCTGGGCTACACGCGAGAGCTCGGCAGCACCGCGCAAGGCGCGCGCTGACATACCAATCACCGCGCATGTCTTACCCTTCAGCAGTTGTGCATGAGTTGTAACCGAATAGCCTAAACCTTGGCCAAACAATTCCTCTGCACCAGGTACATCGAGCCGAATTGGTGCTGCGCCGGTTGCAAGAAGCAATGCACGGGTTTGGTATACCCTACCTTTGAGTGTTTCAACGCTAAATGCAGTTGCCTCCCGCGAAATATGTGCAACACCATCATGACGCAAGATCGCGTCATGGCTACGCACATAGCGCTCCAGGCTTTGGATAGCATCCGCTGTTGGCAATTGCTCTGTGAAATCTTGGCCAGTGAGTGTCTGACGCCAGCCAGACTTACCGCCAAAATGCTGGTAGATAACCAATATATCTAGCTGTTTCGTCAACGCATATGTTGCTGCCGAGAGTGCGGCGGCACCTCCGCCAACAATAATGAAATCATACATGGCCGCCTTCTCCTTTGTTGGTACAATAAACACCATAAGGCATCCTCAGTATAGCTATGCGTTTGGTTTACTGGGGGAGAGCTATGCAACGAGCTGTGAAGAAATGACAATTGTTCACAGCTATCGCGCCCGAATCGTGCTGCCATAAACCACTTTGATGATCCAGGCAGTCGTCGTGTACTATGGCAATCAATCAGATTGAGAATCATCGATAGGGAGGCTCTATGGAACCGCGCGAACACACACTACTTTTTGTCTGTACTGGGAATTATTATCGTAGCCGCTACGCAGAGTATATTTTCAATGCGCGCCGACCAACTGATTTGGGGTGGAATGCCGACTCGCGCGGGTTTGAACCTTCACCATTGAATCCAGGGCCGGTTAGCCGTGAGGCTGCCCGTCGCCTACGCGAACAGGGTGAGGCGCCAGCTAGCTTCCGTAATCCATTGAGTTTGCGCGAATCGGATCTTGAACAAGCTACACTGGTGGTGATGCTCGATGAGGATGAGCACCGCCCTTATATGCAAACACGTTTCCCAGAATGGGAACAACGCGTGCGCTATTGGCGGGTCGCAGATCTTTGGGGTCTAACCCCAGATCAGGCGTTGAGCAAGATCGATGCCAAAGTGGAAGCACTAATTGCAGAGCTGACAACCCAAAGCAGCTAGCGCAATAAGCAGGCCAATAATTGCCTTCTTGATCTGTTATACAATACTAGCTAATATAGTCAGGATGTATTCTTTGCAATATTCGACCTCAACTTTTTCCTAACATTTCTGATATACTTTATACTCAAAGTTCGTCCAAAACTAAATCTAACCACGTTGTGTACCTACGCCTAGAAAGGTACGACCATGATTCGTACTCTGCCACGTATACCGCTCCCAACAATTGGCATCATCGTGCTGATTCTGTTAGTGCTTGCCATTGTTCCTCCTGTTCGGGCAGCAACTGGGACGCGCACATTCACAACGGTACAAGATTTTAGTGTGTGTGAAAGTCATTTGCAACCTACACTAACTCAGGTTGCAGTGAGTGCTGAAGCAGATGGTGAGATCGGTTTACTCCCCAAGATCGGCGATGACTTCGCTGGCACACTGATTGACCCTGCCTATTGGACAACAGGTGTTTATACTTCAAGCATTAATCCAAGCGGAAGCCCACCAGATGTGACAGTCGCGAATGGGATTGTTAGCGTCCACAGCTCAAATCAGAGCAACCTCGATGGCAGCTACTTACGTGGTTCACAGGTGCAGTCGTACGGAGTTACCGAGGGCGAGATAACATTCTCAAAGGGTTGGTATCAACATTTTGGTTTGGCACCGCCCGGGTTTGAGGATGATTTTCGCTTTGCATTGTTTAGCACCGGTGAAGATAAACCAGGTATATATGATTCAGACACATTGTATGCACGTGTGAATAATAGCGATACCGAAATAAAAATCCCGCTAGGCCCTATCCCAACGAGCGCGGTGCGTCTTCGTATCGAATGGACCAACGTTGGCGGTGCGGATCTGATACGCTTCTACTCAGAGTATAACGGCACGACCTATACGCGTATGGATGAAATTTCTCTGGCAAGTTATATAGATCCAAACAAGACGTTCGTTCAACCACTCTATGTTCATCTTTCGAATAAATCCACCGATGCTCAGAATCAGAATCAAGATCCAGGCCCAGCGTGGAATCTGAGTGCAAACTGGATCCGCATCCTGCCCTATACTGCACCAAGTGGCAGTTACACAAGCTGCCCAATCTATGCAGCACTCAATGAGCGCCAGACATGGGGGCCAATATCATTCACAAAATTGGCAACACCTCCTGGTGGGGCATTGACGGTTGAGGTGAGAACATCTGATGATGCGATTAACTGGTCGGCATTCACACCAATCACTAGTGGTGCTACTCCCAGCTCGCCACCTGGAATCTATATCCAATACCGCGTCACCATCACACGCGGCACAAACCCCGCCGATTCACCAAGGCTCACCTCGATTAGCCTTGGCTATACCAGCCAATCAGTACTAGCACCACACGTGGCACCAAGCAGCGGGCCGATGGGCACCCATTTTCTCTTTGTTGGCAATGGATTCACTGCAAATACAACATTAACGGTCGCGTTGGATAGCAAAGTACTAGGCACATTACCGGCAACATCTGCCGGTGGATTTGCATTCTATATCGACTCATCGAACTTTAATCTTGGGACTCACACGGCTACCATCAGTGGTGCTGGCCATACAACGATTAGCCTACCCTTTTCAGTTACAACTGGCAAGCCAGGCCCACCAGCTCCGGGTGGCACACTTACATTCCAACCAAAAGTGCGCCTCCATTTACCACTCATGCGACGCTAGCCTTAGGCCACTGATATCAACGATATAGGAGCGAGCGCCAAAGCTGATAGCAGTTTGGGTGTCTCGCTCCCTATCTATCTGTGGGCATAACAAAACAGGTAGCAGCTTTCACTACTACCTGATCACTCACAATGGAGCGGGAGACG
>JANLSE010000334.1:0-6263 GCA_031362265.1 Roseiflexaceae bacterium | reverse complement strand
GTCAAAATTGTAGGTCATCATTGCCCTCCAAATAGAAATTATTGTTGCTAGTATAGCAGAATCAGCGTTACAGGTTGGCACCAACACCATGTAAGAATCAGTGTAAGAATCGATCAGAGTAATGAGTCACTAAGCTGGAATTGAAGCGTACAAGGTGCAGATCAATCGACAACCCAAGTCGCAACTGGTATGATTGCAGCGTTTGCCCACGGATTAATACAGATTGTGGTGGAGGCACCCATGAGCACATTCCCAGAAAAGCTAGCGCATTGCTGGCACCCAGTTGCGTACACACACGATGTCAAGATGGCCGAACCATACGGCACTACATTACTGGGTGAGGCATTGGTCATTTGGCGCACTTCCGATGGCAAAGCACATGCCATGCGCGATCTCTGTATTCACCGTGGAACAGCACTCTCCCTAGGTTGGATCGCCAATGATTGTATTGTCTGCCCATATCATGCTTGGCGTTATGATGCCAATGGCGATTGTGTTCTGATTCCTCAATCAAAACATGCCACTATTCCTGCCAAGGCAAAAACACCTGTTTATTCCTGCCAAGAACGCTATGGGCTGATCTGGATTTGCCTCGCAGCACAACCGGCCTATACACTGCCAGAGATTCCTGAATTCGAAAACGGGCAGTGGAAGGTCGTCAACACAGGGCCATTTAGCTGGAACAGTGATGCCTCACGACAGGTAGAGAACTTCACCGATTTTGGCCACTTCCCTTGGGTGCATCCTGGCTTACTAGGCGACCCCGAGCGGCCAATCGTGCCTGATCACACAGTAGAAATCAAAGGGCATATTCTATACTATCAGATTGTTCGGCCAGAAGCTGCAAACAGTGAGGATTTTCCTGTATTTGCCAATGAGACAGTTGTACAGCCAGAACGACGCAGCCGCTATGAGTTGCATCTGCCATACACGATTGTCCTGCGCTTGGGGTGGGGTGGCACAAAGGGCATGGTCTATTTCTTTGCGTCTCAGCCAATCGCCAAGGATAAGTGCCGTGGGTACTGCATTATTGGCCGAAATTATGATCTGGATGAGCCGGATAGTGTGTTGCAGCAATTTGAGGATGTTATTTTTGGCCAGGATCAGCGGGTTGTAGAATCGCAGCGCCCAGAGCAAGTGCCATTTGATCTAGCCGACGAGCTCCACCTACGCTTTGATGCGGTTGCGATTAATTATCGGCGCGCAATGAACCAGGAACAGCTCGCCTACTGGCATATGTACGATTAGATCAGGAATGGCATAGTTGAGCAACACTTCAACATTCCCTACCAGCGCATTGATGTGTAATCTATTAGCGCCGCTCACTCTCTTCCATGAGTGCCAATTGGCGCGCAACCTCTTCGACGGCAATACGCTGCTTGCGATACAGATCCGATTCGCTCATTGCTAGACGATCGGCAGTATCGCGGATGCGGCGGCCCTGTAGGAAGCGCATTTCAAGGATATTATAGAGTACCCATTCTTGCGCCGAGGGGTCGAGTTGTGCATCGGGACGTAGATTTTCGATTGCTTGGCGTAGGATAGCTTGGAGCGCGCGTGTTGGGCTACCACCCTGCTCGCCAATCAAACGCCGCACCGAACGTAACCCAAGCAGTGGGCTATCGGAAAGCTTTGGGCCACCCCAGTAATGTGCGAGGGTATCCTTCACAATCTGAGGGAACTCAGGTAGAAGTGCAACCTCAGCCTTCAGGCTATCGAGCGAAGCGGGGGTAGCCTGCTCCAGCCGCGTACTCAACAGCTGGAGCGATTCCATTTCGGGGCCCATCTCACGTAGCGTTTCAAAGAGCTGATGCTGCATCTGCACCGTGGTAAGTGCCATCTCCATCTGATGTGCAAGCGCCGCAACCAGCCGCCGCGCCTCAGGTGTCAGCGCTTCTGGCACAAGCCCAACTCCTAATGCACCAAGAAACCCTCCACCGGGATCACGCAGTGGCAAGAGGCAAAAACCACTCGCATTAATAAAGCTCTGCTCAGCAGATAACATGCCGTTTTCTGGAACTGGCAAGACCGAAAGCCGTTGGACAATTTCAGTGAGCTGTTGCTCATTCACAAAGCGCTTCACATCACGCCGTGCCCCGACAACCGTCTTAACGGTGTATTCGCCCATGTCATCCGCAGCGGCGACAAAGCCAGTTTCGATCCGTAGCGCACCACAGATTGCAACTAAGGTATTCTCGAGCAAACTACGCAGATCAGCTTGGGTAAAAGTCGAACGAGGAAGTGCGCGTAGATAATCGATTTCACCATGATCCTGTGTATAGACCAGTGCATCCAGGTACGGTTTGGCGCGGGTCACAAAAATCGGCATTATAACTGTCATGATCATAACGCCAAATGTCAGTAGCATCTCGGCTGGCAAACCCAGAATGCGAGCCAGTGGTGGAACACCCCGAACAAATAACACAATCGTGATCCCAACAACGGGCCCATACAACCACCAGCGCACAAAATCCTGCCGAATGATCCGATCGGGTAGCGACATGCCCTGGAAGCCAATACTATACACCGCAACAAGCGTCATCAGTGCGATCGAAGCATTCCCTAATGCCGAAAGAACAAGCACCGCAGTATCAAATGTCGGAGTGGCTGGGTTCGCCAGAACCAGATACGGGAAAACGGCCAGCCCTGGACCAATAACAGTTATACTCAAATAGGTTAAGCGGCGGCGCAATATTGGCGTGAGCACAATCCGCCGCACACGGATTGTAGAGGCAAAAATGATAATCGAAGCGATTGCAAAATAGGCTACAAACAACCCAAACAGCGGGCCAGCGCCAAATTGTGCTAGCGGAGCACGCACAACACCTGGTGTCAATAGTAAATCGGTTCCAAGCGCTAGTATAAAGAATGTAGCACTGATCAAATCTGCTGCAATTACATACCAACGCCGACGCGAATTCGGTTGGCCACCATATGTCAGCAGCGCATGCGAAAGGTGTAAATACCCAGCTGGAACCGAGACGATCCCAAGCCATTGGGCTCGTAGCAAAAATGCAATCGTTGTGTCGCGCTGCGTTTGGCCGATCAGCACATCACCACCAAAAACAACAACAATACCAGCAAGCAAGATACACAACGCACGCGCAATCGGCGACTCACGGTTTTGCAGTAGCAAATAGGTCAGTAACGCGAATGTGACGATCAAGACCGCAGCAGAGAGCAGATCGTTGAGTGTCAGCAGCAAATTTGTTAGCGGGGAAAGCCCCATAGTGTGGTGACCGAGGTTGGCAAGCGGATTTCTTCCTAATTATAGCATGTTGCTTTACCGTAAAGCGCGCACCTGAGTGATGAAGGCCGAACACACAGATATTCACCATTAGCTGTAAACTAAATGAAAGCATGCTTTTCTAGAGAGTGTGTTATGATCTGCTGTGTGCAAACGATAGAGTTTCAGGAAGTATTGCCTCATGAGCCAGCCCAGAGCACTTGGCATTATTGCACCACAACTTAGTGGTGTGTATTTCGCAGAGCTACTACGTGGGATTCAGGCAGTGATCATCCACCAATACCCACACTTGATTTGCTTTCAGGGTTCTCCTGAGGAACTCCTCAAAACGCATCTGGCCACATCACAAGTGGCTGGCTGGGTTATCATCAATACTGCTCAGGGTATTGAACAACTTGCACTGAGTGGTCGCCCAACGGTGGCGATTGGTGTGCAAGTTCAAGAAGGTCTTTGCCCGGTTGTATCCCCCGATAACCATATTGGAATGCAGGCTGCGGTTGCCCACTTACTATTAATCGGCCACCGTCAGATCGCCTTTGTAGGGAATATGACACATAGCGATATTGCGCAACGTTATGCTGGTTATCTTGCCGCCTATGAAGTCCAGGGCCTTCCCGCACCAACTGGCATACAGGTTGCTACTCCCAATGGCATGGTAGCTACTCGCGAACTGATCGAGCGCCTCAAACACGAGATGGGTTGCACAGCAATTGTGGGAGCCACTGATGAGACAGCCTTGGTTCTGATCAGTGCAATTCAAGAGCTCGGGCTGAATATCCCAACAGACCTGGCGGTTGTGGGTTTTGATGATATTATTCTTGCTCAGGCTTCATCACCACCACTTACCACTGTGCGTTACTCGATCGAGGCGCTTGGCCGTACCGCTGCGGAGCTTCTGCTCGCAAAGCTTGCGGGCGAAACGTTTACCCACCACACATATTATGTGCCAACTTCGCTGATTCTCCGTCAATCTTGTGGTGGCCGTACCACCCATAATCTACGTACTATGCATGGTGATAGTGTTATTGAGGCTGACTGGCAAATCAGACTTCATGCTGAGCTTCTCGAACAGTTGTATTCACCAGCACTGCCGCCAGATCCTCAGATTGCTTGGCCCGACAGCAGCATTCTCGTTCAGGGGCTCGCAGCATCTGTCGCTGGAAAAGCTCCCATCCTGGCTAGCAGCCTTACACAGGCATGGCGTTCGGCCGTAACAATCTGTGGTGATTATGTAACACTATCCACGAATTGGGCTGCCCTATGATCCCGTTATTACCAGGTGTTGTGCTTATTCCCCTGATTGGCACAATCAACATGACACGGTCGCAGCAGATCACCGAAGCAACCTTAATTGGTGTAACGACACACCGTGCCACAACGGTCATCATTGATATTAGCGCAGTACCAATCGTAGATACCCAAATTGCGCAAGCGTTGCTGCAAACAACACGTGCGGCAACACTGCTTGGCGCAAAAGTCACGTTGGTTGGGATTCGCCCGGAAATCGCCCAAAGCCTTGTAAGCCTGGGTGCAGATCTGCGCGGTATCGAAACGCATGCAACCCTCGCCACCGTGCTAGCGGCACACCTAAAAACACGTATCTAAGCATGAATAACCAACTTACCAAACAGAGTAAATTCCTTAGCCTGGTGTTACGCCACAAGCCTAGCAAAATAGGTATCACCCTCGATCCACAGGGCTGGATCGACATCGCCACCCTCATTGCCGCTGCTCAACGCCATGGCATCGCCCTGAATGAGCCTACGCTACGGCAGATTGTCGCCGAGAACAACAAGCAACGCTTTGCATTCAGCCCAGATGGCCTGCGTATCCGCGCCAGCCAGGGCCACTCGATTGCGGTTGATCTTGCATTGGAACCAGAGACGCCACCCGAAATACTCTATCATGGCACGGCTATTCGTTTTCTTGAATCAATCCGACAAACTGGTTTAGAGAAGCGCTCACGCCATCATGTGCATCTCTCAAGCGATTACACGACTGCCATTTCCGTCGGGCAGCGCCATGGCAAACCAGTTGTACTCGTTGTCCAAGCCGGAAGCATGGCAACTGCAGGCTTCAGCTTCTCCCGCTCAGCAAATGGTGTCTGGCTGACCGACCATGTGCCAGTCGAATATCTTGCCATTCCCGAGTAAGAACGAATGCTCCAAGCATCGCAAGCCTGTTGGTTTTAAACCGGTGTGTCATTGGCCCAGCATGAAAATCGGAAGCAAAAACGATACGTAACGGTGGGCAGTGAATCGATTCTGGCAATGAAATCCGCTCCTCCCAGATCCGTAATGGCGCGTGCAATCCCAACCGATAGTGAAGCCGTGCGAACCAGCCAGTCGCAAAGGCGCGTAACAGTAATTGTTCGGTGATATGGCGGGCAGCAGAATAATCCGAAGCGCGGCGATAATGTGACATCAATACTCCCATTCTTTACAGTCCAGTTCTGATTGTAGCAGATACAACCTCTACGCCAATTCCGCTATGCCTCTGGTTTGAATATCACTGCTCTTCATGATTGCGCTGCCCCACAGCAACGCTCACAACAACATCCGATATAATGGCGGCGAGCCGCTAACCGGGAAGGAACAAACTATGCGAACCGGCCTGCGCATCCGCGATGTCGAGCGGATTGTTGTTGATGTGCCATTCACGCCACGCTGCCAGGAATGGAATGCACGTGAGGTCTGGCAGTGGCGTATTTCGGAGGTTATCCGAATCACAACAGATGCGCCAGATATAGTTGGCTATGGCGAGACAATCCTTCACTATACATGGGGGCGAGTTTCCGATATCGCAATTGAGCGTGTGCGTGGCAAAAACCCAGCCGACTTCTTGGGTGACGACTCATTGGGCGCTGGGCTACAGATGGCGCTCTACGATCTAGTTGGCAAAGCGCTTGGTGTCCCGGCCTATCGGCTGTTCAACTTGCCGCGTGTACGCGAATGGTGCCCAATCGCCTGGTGGAATATCGACATGCCACCAGAGGCAAATGCTGCGGAGGCGCAGG
>JANLSE010000290.1:0-69931 GCA_031362265.1 Roseiflexaceae bacterium | reverse complement strand
ATCGCAAGTACGTTGTGCCATTGATACCGTTTCCCGACAAAGAAGCACTGCTTCAAAAATATCAGCTTACTACAGCCGATTTGCTGGCCAGCGGCATGGAAGCCGAGGTGTATCGCTATGGCCCGCGCCATGTGCTGAAACTCTATCGGCCAACAGCCTCAATATACAATCTGCAAAGCCTACAGACATTCTACGCCAGTTTAGGTCGCAGCCTGCTCTCGTATGATCTGCCACAGATCGATAGCATAACCGACGAAGGTATAGCAATTGTTGTGATCGAGCAGCGCTTAATGGGCGAGCCGCTCAGTGGGTTTATTCAAACTCATGGGGATAGTGTGCTCGATGATCTCTTTCCAGCCTATTGTGCAGCAGTATGCCAACTTGCCCGAATTGCCATGCCATTGCAAGCAACCCGCTATAAGTTGTTTGATCCGCATGGGCTGAGCCAACGTTCCGATGGCGATTGGCACACTTTTTTGCGGCGCTGGCTCAACCATCAGGTGAATCTCCTCAGCTCAGTATTTGAACGCGATATTTCCCGCCTTCACCATAAGCTCGCAATCCTTCATCGATGCTTAGCCCGCCCCTATACTGGCCCATATCAGCTCATTCATGGTGATATCTTTCCTGGCAATCTGCTTGTGAATGAACATGGTGTGATCCAAGCACTTGTGGATTTTGGCTTCTTTACCATGTATGGCGATCCGCTCTTCGACGCTGCGACCGCTTGGGTGCTCTTTGATATGTATGATGAACTGAATGCTGATGTTCGCTCACGACTACTCCCGATTGTTTTGAAACAGCTGGGAGAAGAAGTGCGCGGGAGACTGTATCGCTATGTACTGCTCTATAGCCTCCTTTCTGCAAACACGTATTCCCCAGATTGTAGCGATGGCCATTATCAATGGTGTATTGCGAATCTGAATACAGAGGAGCTATGGAATGACATCGAGTAAGCCGCACGCACCTGAGGAAATCATACCATGTACATATCGAATTCCGCCCTTCGCCCGATTGACACCCGGAAATGAGTATGCTACTCTACAGGTATGAGATGGAATCTGATGACAACCAGCTGGAGTTCTTCGCGCGGCGGAATGTTTGGCGCACGCCATAGGATGACTGCGCCTTGCGAATGGTTTGTTATGTAAATCCAGCTTAAGAGCTGATATGGATGAAGTCGTAGGCCAGTGGCCTGCGGCTTTTTTGTTGTTCGGGCGGGTAGTGGTCGAGAACTGAAAACATAGCCTATCCAAACCAAAGAAGGAACAATACAATGCGTAGAGAACTGCACGAAGACAATCGGATCTCGTGGAATGATGCCACGAAGGTGCATAATAGCCATAAGGCCGATCAGGCGCGCTTTCTGCGCGAAGGTGGTAGCACCCTCTTCCCAGAAGAAATCGAACTACTTGGCGATATTACTGGGAAGACATTACTCCACCTTCAGTGCAATGCTGGCCAGGACACGCTAAGTCTTGCGCGGCGTGGCGCAGTCGTTACGGGAGTCGATATCAGCGATGAGGCGATTGGTTTTGCAACCCAACTTGCCGCCGATACAGGTATTCCAGGGATATTCGAACGATCCGATGTCTACGATTGGCTCAGCACAGCTGTGCAACAGGATCGCCAATTCGATGTAGTATTCAGTTCATATGGTGCCGTTATCTGGCTTTCGGATCTGGCCAGTTGGGCGGCTGGGATTGCTCGCATTTTACGGCCTGGTGGGCACTTCGTACTGGTCGAATTTCATCCTGTGATTGGCATGCTGAACGATCAATGGCAAGTGGCCTACCCATATGGCGGTGGCGATCACCTGGCCTTTGAGCACGGAATTGGCGATTATGTCGCCTGGGCTGGCCAGTCACTGGCACCTTCGGGCTATTTGGAGGGCGTCACAAACTACGAGAATCCATATGCATCGCATGAGTTTACCTGGGGTCTGGCGGATGTGGTGAATGCTCTGGTTGGCACCGGGTTACATCTGGAAGTGCTGGTCGAATATCCATATGCAAATGGCTTTCCGGGAGTCTCAGGCACAGTTGAAGGGCCTGGTGGACGCTTTGCCCCGCCAGCCGATCGGCCACGGATTCCAATGATGTATGGCCTGCGGGTGCGTAAATAGCCTATGAGAGCAAAGAACCAAGAACCAAGAACCAAGAACCATTCTACGCTCTATGCTCTGCGTTCTGCGCTCTGCGCTCTATGCTCTGCGCTAAAAATAAAGGACTACTATGATTATCGCGGATATTAATAACCTGGGCCGCAACTATGGCGGGCGGGTGATCTTTAGTGGGCTTGGCTGGTCGATCCAAGATAACGAGAAGATCGGGCTGGTTGGGCCAAATGGGGTGGGGAAATCCACACTGTTGAAAACGCTAGCTGGGCTTGAACATCCCGACGAAGGGGCGGTTGTGCTGCGGCGTGGCCTGCGTGTGGCATATCTTCCGCAGGAATATGATGGTGAGCCAGATCGCCCGGTACTCGAGGAATTGCTCGCTGGCCATACAGAATTAGCGCGGATCGAACAGCGCTTAGTTCAGATCGAAGCACAACTGGCAGATCCAGCTGTAACTGGCGATATGCGTATGCTTGAGCGGGTTCTCGGTGAACACGAGCGCCTGATCGCGCAATACGATGCCTTAGGCGGTGCGAGTTGGCGTGGCCGTGCTGAGGAGTTATTGCTTGATCTCGATTTGGATGAGGAACAGTGGCAGAAGCCAATGCGCGTGCTCAGCGGTGGCCAGCGCAAGATGGTTGGTCTAGCGCGTTGTCTATTATCCGACCCAGATCTGCTGCTGCTTGACGAACCGGATAACCATCTCGACATGGATCGCAAGGGGGCACTAGAACGCATCATCCGTGAATTCCGTGGCGCGGTGGTTATCATCTCGCATGATCGATACCTGTTGGACGAAACCGTGCGCCTGATTGTCGAGATTGAGCCACTTGGCACAGGCGCAAATACGCGTGGTGCGCGCCTGATTCGCTGGGAGGGCAATTATTCATCTTTTATTACCCAAAAGGAACTGGCGAATCTGCGTCAACAACAGGATTATATTTCGCAGCAAAAGGAGATCGCCCGTTTGGAAGAGGCGGTTGCACGCTTCAAGCTATGGGCCAGTATTGTCATCAATGAGCGCCATATCAAACAGGCGCGCAACAAGCAGCGCCAAATTGATCGAATGGATAAAGTCGAGCGGCCAGTACTCGAACGCCGTAAAATGGCGCTTCAGTTTCGCCCACAATTGCGCGGTGGTGTCAAGGCGATCGAGCTACGCAAGATCGATAAGCTCTTTGGTGAGCAGATTATCTTCCTTGGTGCAGCTGTAACCATCATGAATGGTGAGCGCGTTGGGATCGTTGGGCCAAATGGGGCTGGCAAATCGGTGCTGCTCAAACTTATCCTGGGGGAAATGCCACTCGATAGCGGCGAAATCTGGGTCGGGCCGAGTATTCAACTTGGCTATTACGCCCAGCAGCACGAAACACTCGATCTGCGGCAGACGCCGGTTGAGGCGCTACGTGCGCTCAGGCCGATGTATGAAGATGAGGCAGTTGCCAAACTGGGGCGCTTCCTGATCCCATATGCTGCAACATCCCAGCCGATCGCCAAACTTAGCGGTGGTGAAAAGAGCCGTGTCCAACTCGCACGCCTTATGCTCACTGGCGCAAATTGCCTACTGCTCGATGAACCAACCAATAACCTGGATATTCCCTCAGCAGAAGTGCTAGAACACGCGCTTGATGAATTCGCTGGCACAATTATTGTCGTTTCACACGATCGCTACTTCCTTGATCGAATCGTCGACCGTATCATCGAAGTGGATGAGGGTGAATTGCGGGTCTATGATGGCGGGTATAGCTATTATGCGGAAAAGCGCTGAAGCGCTGAAGCAATGGAGCATTGAAGCATTGAAGCGGTAGTACAGTTCGAGACAAAACCCTGCTTAATTGCTTAATTGCTTAATTGCTTGATTGCTTCAGCGCTTCAATGCTTCGATGCTTCGATGCTTCTATGGTATCATCCTTCCAATATCAAGCAATGTCGCTGGAGGAAAGACATGACGACCAGTACGCGCAGTATTCGCATTCAGACAGAGATTCCAGGGCCACGCTCGCGTGAAATTGTGACACGGCGTGAGGCTGCTATTCCAAATGGTGTATATAAAGCGCACCCAATTTCGGTTGATCGTGCGGAGGGCGCGCTTGTGACCGATGTGGATGGCAACACATTTATCGATTTTGTTGGTGGAATCGGTGTATTGAACGCTGGCCATTGTACGCCTGAGGTTGTTGCGGCCATCCAGGATCAGGCCGCAAAGCTCATCCATATGTGCTCGCTGGTTGCTACCTATGAGCCGATGGTAGAACTGGCCGAGCGCATCAATAAGCTTGTGCCAATTAGCGGCCCCGTAAAGACAATGTTTGCCAATAGTGGCGCCGAGGCAGTCGAGAATGCAATCAAGATCGCGCGTGTCGCAACTGGGCGTAGCGCGATTATTGCCTTCGATGGTGGCTACCATGGCCGTACGCTGCTCACGACCACACTCACCAGCAAAACCAGCTTTAAGAAGGGCGATGGCCCATTTGCACCAGAAATCTACCGCGCACCTTACCCATATGAATATCAGTGCCGCCTCTGCGAGGCTGAATGCTCAGGGAGTTGCTTTGGCCGGCTGGAGGATATGCTGCTGACGCATGTGGAGGCCGACAAGATTGCGGCAATTATTATTGAACCAGTCCAAGGCGAAGGTGGTTTCATCCCTGTACGGCCATCCTATATGCAACAGCTCCGCGAGCTCTGCACCCGCATCGGCGCGCTACTGATTACGGATGAGGTACAGTGTGGCTTCGGGCGCACCGGTACACTCTTTGCAATGGAACAGATGGGTTGTGAGCCAGATCTGCTTGTCAGTGCTAAATCAATTGCAGCCGGAATGCCACTCGCTGCTGTCTCAGGCCGAGCCAGTATCATGGATAAAGTATCAGTTGGCGGCCTGGGTGGTACGTACAGCGGAAACCCGCTCGCCTGTGTTGCGGCCAATGAAGTGATTAAATCACTCACTGGCGAGGATGGTCGCGAGCCACTTATGCAGCGTGCCAAAACAATCGGCGCAGCTATCCGCGCACGTGGCGCATCCTGGGCTACCGAATTACCCTTTGTTGGTGAAGTCCGCGGGTTAGGTGCAATGATGGCGATTGAGTTTGTGAAGGATCGCCAGACACGCACACCCGATCCGGATCTTGCGATGCGGGTGATTGCGCGCTGCCTGCAAAATGGCCTGATCACAATGCGCGCTGGCCTCTACACCAACTGTATTCGCCTGCTTATGCCCTTCACCATTACCGATGAGCAATTAGAAGAAGGGCTTGATGTGCTGGATGCGGCAATGCGGGCGGAGTTGGGGTAGGCTATGGGCGAAATCATCATCACCAATACGCGCCCCGAGCATGCCGAGGCAATTGAACGCCATCAGGCGCTCTGCTTCCCGACCTTGCTGGAAGAGGATTTGATGAAGGCTGTACATGTGCGCCGCCATCTGGAGGTGTTCCCCGAAGGCCAACATGTGGCCCTCGATGGCGCGCGGGTCGTTGGCATGAGTAGCACCTTTCGTGCAACAACTGAGCAGGCCTTCACACCCCACGATTTCCACACAATCATTGATGGCGGCTTCTTTGGGTATCATACTCCACAGGGCGAATGGCTCTATGGTGTCGATGTAAGTGTTCACCCGGAGTATCGTGGGCGCAAAATCTCGAAGATGCTCTATGATGCACGTAAGGATCTGATCCGCCGCCTTGGTATGCGTGGCATGGTCGCAGGCGGCATGCTGCCAAACTACCATCTGTACCGTGATCGGATGTCCGCCGAACAATATGTTGCTGCGGTTGTCGCTGGGGAATTAACTGACCCAACCCTGACTCCACAGCTGCGTAGTGGCTTCGTAGTTCATGGGATTCTCGATAACTACCTAGAAGCTGGGTATCTCGGAAACCAAGCAGCGTTGATCGTATGGGAGAAGCAATGAAACATCGAAACATTGAAGCTGGGAAGCAGTTTATTCGAAACGCCCATGTCTATTTTGCGAAGTGTCGAACTGTTTCATTGTTTCATTGTTTCATTGTTTCATTGTTTCATTGCTTCATTGCTCCAATGCTTCACCCAGAGGGTACCCTGCTCCAATGCTCCAATGCTTCATTGCTTCATTGCTTCAATACTTAAGAAAGGCCTTTCAATGACAACCCATTTCCATAACATTATTGGTGGCGAAGAAGTACCATCGGTGAGCGCGAACTGGATCGAGGTACGCAACCCAGCCGATACAGATCAGGTGCTGGGCATGGTGCCAGCCTCAACACCGGTCGATGTGACGGCGGCAATCGACGCAGCCCACACAGCGTTTGGCTCATGGGCTGGCATGATTGGCCCAGATCGTGGCAAGATTCTGTATCGCGCGGCACATATCCTCGAGAGCGAGGCGGCTTCGTGGGCTGAGGATCTCACACGCGAAGAAGGCAAGACTCGTGCTGAGGCAGGCCGCGAAGTCACTCGTTCCGTCGATTTGCTACGCTACTTTGCTGGTGAAGGGCATCGTCTTGGTGGCGATATGCTTCCCGCCGACACCCCAAATACCTTGCTCTATAGCCTCCGTGTACCGGTTGGCGTTTGTGCAATCATCACACCCTGGAACTTCCCGCTCTCTATTCCAGTTTGGAAGATTGCACCAGCCCTGATCAGCGGTAATACAGTAGTGTTCAAGCCTGCCTCCGCTACTCCTATTCTTGCGATCCGGCTTGTTCAACTCTTTCAGCAGGCTGGTTTACCCAAGGGTGTCCTGAATATTGTGACCGGTGGTGGTAGCTCGATTGGCGATACCCTGGTGACCGACAAGCGCATTGAGGCTGTTTCGTTCACCGGATCGTATGCGGTTGGCCATGCACTCTATCAGAAAACGGCTCCGCGCATCACACGTACCCACCTAGAGATGGGTGGCAAGAACCCAATTATTGTTGCGGCAGACGCCGATCTCAACAAAGCGGTAACGATTGTCTCTGCCAGCGGGTTTGCCCTAACCGGCCAAGCTTGCACAGCATGCAGTCGCGTGATTGTCGAATCTGCGGTTGCACGTGAGTTTACCGAGAAACTGACAGCAGCAGCCCAAGCGCTTAAGGTTGGCCCTGGGCTGACAGATGGCATGCAGATGGGCCCAGCGGTGAGTGCAGGCCAGCGCAAAACCGATCTGGAATATGTTGAGATCGCCCGCGGTGAGGGAGCACAGGTTCTTGCAGGGGGAAGTACTCCAAACGGGTCAGAGCATCAGCGTGGCCATTTTGTGCAACCAACCGTTCTTGGCGGCGTGCGGCCCGATATGCGTATCGCTCAGGAAGAGGTCTTCGGACCGGTTGTCGGGGTAATCGAGGCTGCTGATCTTGATGAGGCCTTTACGATTGCCAATAATGTCGCCTACGGCCTAACGGCAGGGATTGTCACAAACGACCTACGCCGCGCGATTCGCTTCGCCGAGCGCGCTGAGGCTGGGATGATCAAGGTCAATCAGGGTACGGTTGGCGCATCGATCCAGGCACCATTCGGCGGATTCAAGCAGAGCGGCTCGGGCATGTTCCGCGAAATGGGCAATGGCGCAATTGAGTTCTTCACCAAGGTGAAGACGGTCTATATCGATGGACAGTAGGATTCAGTCGTAGTATTCGTTCGATGCTAAGTTGATACAATTTGACACAACTGAATCGACTATACTGAAATACAGAGTAGTCAGCTGGTTGGCTAAAACGCCAACCAGCATAGTATATAGGGTGTATTGTGTGGGCTAAGTTTCGCACCTGGCTTGATGACATTGCATTTTCTGATCCGCTTGAGCATTACCAAGCAGGTTTGCTACAAATCATCTTGCTGATTATTATCGCATCCAGCCTGATGGGTATGCCAGTTTCACTTGTAACAAGCGTGGCTCCAGGCGATCTGCTGCTACCTCTAACGATCTACCCACTGCTAATAATATGTACAACCGTAGCACTTGTACTTCTCCGCCGCGGGAACTTTGTGCTGGCCGTCTATGCAATCTGTGGTAGCCTGATTTTGGCAATCGGAGTCTCGACGCTTGCTGCTGGGCTAGAACGCAGCGAGACTATTCTGTTGAGCTTTACCATCCCTATTGTATTGGGTGGGCTGCTTATCGGGCGTAATGGCCTAATTGCCACGCTTGGGCTCTGCATAGTGGCAATCGGAGCGGTAGCAGCTATCGAAACTCTTATTCCGCAGTGGGCTGGTTTTTTGCATATAGAAGAGATGCACCCTATCGGGGTTTTTGGCTCGGCCACGTTTATACTCATAGTGCTGGGTGTTGTACTCGACCGATTCGGGGCTTCGCTGCAACACGCATTGTCCGCTACCAGAGCGCGTGAGCGTGAGCTAGAGGCACTACGCGACTCGCTTGAATTGGTGGTTAGTGAACGCACTGTATCGCTCCAAAGCGCGCTTATTCAAGGTGAAAAACGCGAGGAACAGCTCGCACGTACCTTGGCTCAATTGCAGGAAAACCGGAATCTCGTCCGCGATATGAGTTCCCCAGTGCTGCCGGTTTTGCCAGGTGTACTTGTTGCGCCATTAGTTGGCGCAATTGATGATGAGCGCGCAGTTGCATTTGAACAGAATATCCTGTCGCAAGTAGAGCAACAGCGCACACGGCATGTTATCTTCGATATCACTGGTGTGCCACTGGTTGATACTCAGGTTGCTCAAATTCTCTTACGCACAGCAAGCGCGGTACGCTTACTTGGCGCAGAGGCTCTACTAGTAGGGGTTCGCCCCGAAGTAGCACAAACCCTTGTCGCCCTTGGAGCGCGCCTCGACAATATCCCCACATATTCCAATTTACGTGAGGCAGTTGCAGTACTCGCGCGTACTGGCAAATCCCGATGAACAGGTAGGGCTATTCCTCTTCAAAAATTGCTTTCACCCGAAACATTCCTTCAGCTTGAACCGGCGCATTAGCTAAGGCATCTCCCCGATTCAGTGATTCCTGCACTTCATCGGTACGAAGCACATTCGTCAACTCAGTCACCTGAGCGGTGGGCGGAACCTCGCTTACATCTAGCTCCTGTAACATCTCGATATACTCCAAAATATTCGAGAGCTGTGCGCGCATTTTCTCTAATTCCTCTGGCGCCAGCCGCATACGTGCCAAGCGGGCGACATGCTCTGTTTCGGCGAGTGTCAAAGCCATTATTAGTTCTCCTCCTTAAACGATTTTGCGTTATGCGTTATGCGTTATGCGCTGTACGTTTTGCGCTATGGTATCGCCGTTGTTGGTACAACAGTTCCTGTTGGTTCAAGCGTGGGTGTACCTTCCTGGGGTGTCGTTGGTGTTGTTGGTGGTGTGGCTGTTGGTATCGCCCGCAATGTCACTGTTAATTGTGGTGGTGGTATCGCAAGTGTAATTCCATCTGGCAATTTGATCTGTGGTGTAATCAAATACACCCCTGGACCTAGCCCGCGTAAGCTAACAGTTGCAATCAGTGTAGTAGCATCCAGCTTCCCCAAATTTGTTGATCGCCCTTGTAAGGTAAATGGTATAGCTGCTGGGCTTAAGGAAACAAGCAAGCCGCCCTCAATATCAATCGCCTGAACCGTCACTGGCAGAGTCACCTGAAATGGTCGATCAAGCTGTGTAATCCGAACCGTCACAACTGCGGTGGTTGGCTCGCCGAAGCGTAATCTGGCACGTTCTGGTTCCTGGAGCGCTACAGTACGTGTAAATGTACGCGTTGCCCCATCCACCGATACAGGAGCAGTCGTAATATTCTGCACGCCATCGAGCGGTCCGGAACTACCCGTCAGAGTCGCGAGTTGCGGTTCAACTGCAACCCCAGCAACAACATACCCACTGGCGGGCTCACCAGATAACGCAGGGACAATCGGCACACGCTTCACGCCAACACTCGAAACAATCGGGATCTGCACCAATACTTGTGGAGGGTCGATCGACACGCCATCAACAACCTTACCATCGGCATCAACCGCCTCCAACGTGCGGGGCGAATTATAGGTTGATGTCAGCCGATCAATATCCGCAAGAGCACGCGCACCAACCACTCGCTCAACACGATTCTGCGGGCCAGTAACCGACACCTCCCGAATCGTTTGGCTACGGGCGGTTGCATTCGCTTCTAGGGCTTCAAAGCTGAACGGAACGATGCCACTGACCGTAACTGTTAGCCCGACGGTACGGGTGATCGCCTGCTCAATCCGCAGCGGCAACCGGAACGGATCGGTCGCAAACTTGAGGCGCAGACGATCGGTACGGGTTGTCTCAACCTGAACATCGATCACATATTGCCCAGCCGTAAGGTCGGTTACATCCTGAAAGGCGCGTAGATCTGGCTGGCCTACATTCTGTAATTCATCGGCCGCTGCCTCCACGGTAACACTAACTGATGGGCGCGTGGTGCGTGGTAGGCCATTGCTATCGACAAGCACCAGCCCGGCACCCAGGCCATCAACCTCAACCGGAACTGTGTCAAAACGTGCGCGCCGATCCGGATTCTGTGTATAGGAGACAAACACCCATAGCGCGAATGAAAGCACCAGGGCAAGAAGCAGCCGGAGGCCAATGGTTCGGACCTCGCTCATTTGGCGCTCCCTTCCTCCAGCGGCACCTTGAGGAGGCCAGCCAACATATTGCGCAGCCGGGTTTCGTTGAGGTAGCTCACCATGCGCCCATCGGTCACAACCGATATCGCGCCGGTCTCTTCGGATACAACGACTGCAATCGCATCTGATTGCTCCGAGATACCTTTGGCGGCGCGGTGGCGTGTTCCATAGCGGCGCGGCCCACCAACATCCTCGCTTAATGGCAGCACGACATTTGCGGCCAGGATGCGATTATTCCGCACAATCACAGCCATATCGTGCAGTGGCGAGTTGGGGTAGAAGATATTTAACAAGAGCGGCACGGCGAGACGCGCTTCTAAAATCACTCCACGATCGGCATACTCCTGCAATCCTGTCTCACGCTCAATCACCATCAAGGCACCAACCCCCTGCTGCGAGAGTTGCTGCGCCGCACGCGCAACGCCATTGACTGTTTCAACTAATTCAAAGCGATTAGCACGGCCAAATGGCCGCCCAAACAGATCGTTTGTCCGCCCTAATCCTTCTAAAGCACGCCGTAATTCGGGTTGGAACAGCACTGGAATGGCTACAAGCAATGCTGGCTGGATAACATTCTGGAGCAACCAGCGCAATGTTTCGAGTGGAAGTAGCGAGCCAAGGATAAGCGAAAGTGCCAGCAGGATGCCAATGCCGCGTAGCAACTGAACAGCTCGAGTTCCGCGAATAACGCCAAGCAGCCAAAAAAAGATCAGTGCGACAATCGCAATGTCTAGAAACGGCAGCGGGTCATTAAGCGGATTTAGCCGGTCGCGTAGCCGGGACAGCCATTCAAGTAAGGTTGGAATATCTGGCATAACACTCTAAACATTGGAGCATTGGAGCAACTCATTCACCCTGTCTCCTTGTCTCCTTGTCTCCTTGTCTCCTGCTCGCTCATGCCTTGCGTGATCCCTGCTGTTGTTCAAACATTCGCTTCGCAGCCGCCTGTAGTGCCTCAACTCGTTCAGCTTCAATTCCTGGCATTTTCAGCATGCGTGTGTAGATACGCAGAGCCTGTTCATATTCCTCACGCCGCATGAGTACATCGCCAAGTTGGAAATGCGCCTCCACATCATTCTGGTCAAGCGCAATAATTGTAAAAAGCTCCTCGATTGCGCCAGCGAGATCACGCTGCTGTAAATAGATACGTACCAATTGCTTCTTCTCGGCAATTGCCTCTTTCGGGCGAGCCCCAAGCGTATGCATAATCGCCAGCCACTGGCGCGTTTCGACATCATTTGGCATGATCTGTACGATTTTATCGTAAATCTTAAGCGCTTCGGGTTGCTGGCCAAGGGTTGAATGTACTTCGGCAACTTGCTGCAAGCTCATCACTGCATCCTTGAGTTGGCCGGCCTTACGTTGCTGTTCTGCAACACGCACAAGCCCATCCACGCCTTTATCCAGGAAGCCGCGCCGAATATACAGCCGTGCCAAGCGATTGCCAACCGTAATATTATTTGGGCCAAGTCGCACCGCCATCTCAAGCGCTTCGAGTGCGCGATCCGGATCCTGGCGACTCTCATAATAGGTCGCAAGTTCCTCAAGTTGCGCAAGCGCCTCGGTGAGTTTGCCTTGTTGGAAATAAATATCCGCCAGTTTGGTATAGATTGCACGATCATAGGGCAGGTGTTGCTTCGCCTCTTTGAGCGCGCGCTCGGCTCCCACCAGATCGCCAACTGCGCCATACGCTTCGGCCATGCGCCGCACCACCTCTCCTTGCGAGAGCGGCACCGCAAATGAAAACCGCGCCAGCTCAGGGATGGCAGTAGGCCGTTTCAGAGTCAGGGTCTTCTGCAGTTGGGCGCGCGCCTCTTCGGCCTCACCAAGCGCAATATGGCTATCGGCAGCGGCCTGATGCACAAGAATAGCGGGCAATAATGCATCCGGTGCTTCACTCAATAACGACTCAGCCTGCTCAAATTCAAGCAATGCCGATTGGTGTTGATCGCTCGTTTGCTGGATGATCCCAAGAATATAATGCAACGTAGGCGAATCAACCCCAAGCAGCGCGGCGCGATATTCGGACTGTACGAGATCACGCTGATTTGGCTGAGCCTTCAGTAGATCAAGCACAGTGGCAAATGATTGCCACACGGCCACCGGCTGTTCACCCATCAACACGAGTGTCATATTGATCCGTGCCACATGCTGCGGGTTATTTGGCTCGGCATCAAGTGCACGGCGGAACTCACTCAGCGCCGCTTCGTAGCGTTCCAACTTAAGCAGTGCCTGGCCATACTGGCCGCGCAGATTGCCATTCGCCGGTGCCCATTGTAACCCACGCCGATATTCTTCAAGCGCCTTATTGCTTTGCCCAAGCCGAAAATAGCCTGCGGCTACCTGCGCCATCTGATCGGCAGCTTCATTTGTGCGGCCAGCCGTACGCAGCAGATCTGCCAGCCGGGCGCGTGTTGTCGATGTATCTGGCGAGAGTTCAATCAGGCGGAAATAGGCATCAATTGAGCGAGCAGCTTCACCACGCGCGCCATAGGTATCAATCAATAGCTGATACTTGGTTAGTGCATCCTCACGTTGGCCTTCACGCTCATAGATCTCGCCCATCCGCAGGTGGATCGGTAGATAATCCACATCGATGCGAATCACCTCCATACATGCGTCGACAGCCGCGAGGATGAGCCCTTGCTCAAGATATTTCTCACTAGCCTGCACATATCTTTCGGCAACTTCATCTAAGCCGACGGTATCGATCTTCGTAAGCGGGATAAATGTAGGTTGGATATTTGGTGCAATCGCGTCCAGTTCGTCTAATGGATCGGCCACTGGCGATGGGCTTGGAGTCGCGAAGATATCGACAGACTCAACGAATGGGTTACTGCCTGGGCGCAAGAAATCGGTGATTGCTCGGATCTTACCCCAGCGTTCTGGCATACTGGTGGTCTGATCCTCAGGCTGAGTTGCACTGGGCGGTGCTTCGGGAGCAACAAGCGCGCCTGTACCAAGGGTACGCAATTTGGCAAACATATTGCGTTCGGTGAGCTCTTTTGCCTTCTGGCGAAACTCGTCGGCACGCTCCTTGCCCCAACGCTTACTGGCGAGAAAATTGGCCAGCGTGGAATAGAGCGATGCTGCACGCGCAATATCGCCGAGTTGCGTATAGATTTGTGCAGCACTCTCATACATCTGGATCATATCATCGGATTCTGCCCGACCGATTGTCTCGAGCGGAAGCAGCCGAATCGTCTGCTCAAATTCCTCGGCTGCCTGGGGCAACATACCCAACGCCTGATACGATGTTCCAAGCATATAATGGGCCGAAAGCGCATATTCATCATCGCTAGCGGCATTCGGCAGCAATTCGATCGCACGCCGGTGCTCGCCACGTTCCTGGTAGAGCAGCCCTAGGCTATAGAATACATCACTGCGTTGGCTACCCATTTCGACAGCCCGCTCATACTGTTGCATGGCCGCATCGAGATCACCTTGCTCCTGGAGGGCCTGTGCTTGTAAGACAACCCGATCAACAGCAATTTGGGTACCACGCAGCGCCCCTGTTGCGCCAAACCCACTGGCTGGCTGGGCACCACTCGTAGGGGCCTGTTGCGTAATCGTATCTGAACCCGATTGGACGATATCTGCCAAGCGCTCACTCAATGCTGCAATCTGCTCTTTGGCTTCGCGGCTCTCGGGATCGAGGCGCAGGGCTGTTTCTGCATGCGCAATTGCCGCCTGAGGGTTGGCTGCCTGACGCTGCGCTAGTTCGAGGTACAAAGTGACCGCCTCGTTACCGAGGCCAACCTCTTCAAGCAAGCGAGCTAAACGAAGGCGTTGTTCATCGGCGGATGGCCGTAGGCGTAACGCCTCACGCAGCGCCTCAACAGCGCGCATACCTAATCGGCGGCCCTGTTGCAAATCGGCAAGTTGAGTATAATCGGCAAAGGCTGCGTCGACACTGCCTAATTGCTCATGCACACGTGCAAGGTACTCGACAAAGAACGGATTATTCTGATCTGCTTTACGCAGTTCGTCCAGAATTTGGAGCGCCTGCTGATATTTGCCCGTATTGATGAGCGCTACAGCTGCTGTCGAGCGTGCATCCGAGTCCTGCGGAAATTCTTGGAGCGCACGGGCGGCTTGCTTGAGCGCCTCTTCCCAGTTTTTCTGGCGCGAAGCATCACGGCTTTGCTCCATCGCCCGATCAAACAACGCACGATTGCCTGCCATGCAATGACCTCCAGCTTCCTGGTGGGATAAGAACAATGTTAATAACTATGATAGCACAGGAATACCATTTTGTATGTGTACTTAATATCACCACAGAGGGCACAGAGTTTACTTTCAAGCCCTCAACTCGGTATTCTCTGCACCCAGAGGGTACCCGTCTGTGGTGAATAATCAGTGGTGAATAATTGGCGTTATCCCTGGAAGCGTTTGCGCGCACCACCAGCCTGAAAACGCTGCTGAACCGTGAGACGGCGGAAATCGGCGCCATCAATAATAATGTGTTCTTCGCATAATGTGCGATCACCCATACGCGAAAAAATCCGCGGGTCGATATCTTCGGGCTTACGATTGCTTGTTATTACCGTTGAGAGCGCATAGTTATAGCGATGATTAATGATCTGGAAGAGCTTCTCACGCGCCCAGGGAGTTGTATTCTCGGTGCCAAGATCATCCAGAATCAGCAGCGGCACATCACGAACCATCTCAAAGCGATCATCATACTTCACTTCGCTGGTTGGGCCGAACGTTGAACGTAGATGATCAAGCAGATCGGGAACGATGGTAAAGAGTACGCGATAATGGCGGCGCAATGCTTCATTGGCGATCGCAGCGGCAAGGTGTGTCTTACCTACACCATAATTACCAAACAAAATCAGCCAGCCATTTGGGCGGCGGGCATATTCATTCGCACGAACAAACGCACGCCGTACACCCGGCACATCTGGGTTAAAGCTCTCGAATGTCTTATCGCGGAAGGCATCGAGGTTGCTCAGGTGCAGTAGATCATCTGCGGCGCGCATCTCTTTCTCGCGCTGCTTGCAGGCACAGGGGAAGAGCACCCCAAAATGAGGGTGACCAAATGGCACTTCTTCCTTATAATAGCCAGCACCGCCACATAATGAGCAAACCGGGTCAGAGGTCGCTGGTGTCACTGCCGCGTCGGAAGAGATCGCCATAGGCCCCGCCGGTGTACTTATCGACATCGATAGGTCGCTCAGGGTGATCGGTCGGAGTTTGTCTTCCATTGGCGGCCCACCTCTCCAGAACTTTACGGATATAGCGCCAGGAGCGCGCATTCGCGCGTACCGCCTCGCGCATTGCATCTTCGATCCAATGCAGCGGGTAGCGCTCTTCAGCTTCGCGCAATTCCTCGATCAGCATTGGCGTGATCAACCCAATATTCTGCTCATATAGCGTCAGAATAGCTGGCCGTTCATCGCTTGGTTGCTCAAGTGGGCGCATAGCCGCACCAACACGCCCGGCAAGCTCTGCCCAGCCACGATTAGCGGCTGTATTCACCAAATACCAGTTCACCGAACGGCCATCACTCGGCAGCACCACATGTAACAATGTGGTTCGCCGCACCGCAGATTCAACCCCTTCGGCCAATAACTCTTCCACCGGGCGCAACTTCGAGATCGCCTTCAGGCTACGCCGTAAAGTACGATCAGCCTCGAGCTCATCCCAACTAACCCGCCGAGGAGCTGGGCCACGCTGCCTGCTGAGCTTCCAAAACACATGCAGCGTGACCTTTAGTTCACTTGGCAAGGTAATTTGCGGCAAGACATCCATAAACAGCTCGGATGGCAGGCCGACGAGTCGTTCAGTTGTAAAGCCCTCAAAGGCGACCATCAACCCTCCTGTGCTGGCGGGTTCGAGTGCAATACCATTGCCAGCCCGATTGTACCCCAAAACAGCGTACCCATGTGGCTGAATTCAATATTGAAGTAGTAGTGATCTAATAATCCAACCGCTAACGCCGCAGCTATCCCCGCTTGCAAGCTGACTAACCATGCAGCACGCTCATCATCGCCAATCGCGCTCGCTGCTCGTAATGCCTGCCAGCCTTGGGTGAAGAAATAGCCAATAATCGCCAGGAACGCAGCCAACCCCACCAACCCCGTGCGCTGTGCAATCGCAAGATAGATACTGGAAACACCTGCCACCAAATCGATCTCCGGAGCGGCACCAAAACCAATTCCAAACACTGGATAGGCCTGAATAACCGCAATCGCATTCTCATATTCTGCCAGCCGCATCTGGTTAGCCTGATCGCGAAACTGTAGGCCATCTGTTACACGTGCAACAAATTCCTCACCTACACCTAAACCAACCAGTAATACAACAGCAAGTGTGCCAGCACCCAAAATAACCCACCATAACCGCCGATACCGGAGTGTTGCTACGTACATTGCTGCAACAATCATGCCACCTAACGCTGCACGTGAATAGGTCAGAAACAGCACTAACAGCACAACCCCTACCATTGCGATCAGGAATGGGCGCCGGAAGATCGGGCGTTCGGCAACGATTTGCGTGGCAATAACAGCGCCAACCATCGAGAGCATACCACCAAAACTGTTTGGATCAACTGCCAGGCCAATTGCACGCTCAACGCCACTCGTATCATCCTCAATAAAGCGCAACACACGGCCACTTGTTGGGTAGCCGATACGGCCAAACTGAAGCAACACCTGCTCGGTTAGTGTATTGGGCAAGACATATAACGCTAAGCCAATCAAGGCCGCAAGCGTGCCACCAATGATCAGCGCACGCAACATCCAACGTGCTTGAGCGCGATTCTGAACACAATTCGCAACACTAAAGAAAAACAGCACACCAAGAAAGAACTTGAAATAGTTGTGCAATGTCAACGAATCTGGGCTAAGATTCGAGCCTAAAGCAAACGAAAAGATCGTCAAACCGAGGAATCCGATCAGTGGCAAACCAAGCGCCGTAAGCTGGAGTGTTGCATCTGGGCGCAGTAACCGTCCTACCCATACGAATAATAATGCAACCAGAACTAATTCCAGAAAGTTCGGTGTGACCACCGCTTTGAACGGGAGCGTACCAAACGGGATAATAGTTGCAACACCAAGCGTTGCTGCAATCCCATAATTGGTATTGGAAAGCAACAGGATTACAGCACCTAACGCAAGTAACACCGCGAACCCTGCCCAAATGGGCAAGAACGTGACAGTAGCTCCTGCCAACAGCCCAAGGCCGCATGCCCCGCCAATGATGCCAAGGTTTTGCAGTGCGATTCGGCGGCTACGTGTGTTACGGAAGGTTTTGGCAATTTGCATGATGCGTACACTACCGCTTCACTCGGGCATTCTGTAGAGCATATTGTACCATTGTTCCTTGGGAGCGTCTCAATAAAAACCCCTTCGAGTAGTAGTAGAGTACGTAGCTACGCACCCCAACACCCGAAGGGCTATCCAATAACAGGAGTTCCGTTTTGCTTCCTCAACGTACTGCGGATGAGCACATGCTACCTGCTAGCATGCAAACTAAACCGAAGAAACTTACAACAGCATGTCGTTTACAAGCCGCAGCAGCTTCTCAATATCAAATGGCTTTTGAATGATAACTGCACCCTCAGCCTCAAGATCGGCAAACCAGGGCTTGCGGTTGAGCGCTGTCATGATGAAAATCGGGATGCCCTCTTCCTGCAACTGATCTTTGATTTGCTGAAATGTCTCAACACCATCCTGTTGAGGCATCATAATATCGCTGATCACCAAATCAGGATGCAGCCTCACTAACTTCTCAACCCCCTCCTGACCGTCATTGGCCAGAATTACCTTATAGCCGGCCTCGCGCAGCGCAATCTCAAGCACTGTCTGCATCGCTAGGTCGTCGTCGATCACCAAGATCGTCTTCTGATCGTCCATGATTACGACCCACCCATCTTTTATGAGCAACATTCACTACATCTCGGGATCGCATTATAACAGAAGAATACGAGTATCTTGACAAACACGAAAACGTGTGTATAATATCCTATATCGTGTTAACAAAAGGCCGAAAGCCATCACCACAACGTGCACTGAGGCACAGAGCTTGTTATACGTTATTCGTTGTTCCCTTGATTCTTACTACGAGGTTCGTATGCGTCTAGGCGTTGCAACGCGGCTAATCGGGCGTGGAGCACCAGCGGGGTTGCCCCGCGCTGCACATATGAGCCGTGGGTTAGTATGGTTACGCGAGGTAGTGGAATATCTTGTGGTTCGCAATATCTTCTTCTATCGCATCCCACTATTTCTGGTTGGCGCGGATCGGAGTGCAGCAGAGCAAGCATTTGCTGAATGTGCTGAGCTTGTGCAGGAATTACGTCAAGCGATTGCCGGGCGCATACGGCTCAGCGCACATTTACCTCCCGGGCTTGGGCCAGCCAGCGAACCTGGCCCAGGGTTAGAGCATTGGGCGTCCATGTTGGCTAATCAGGTACGGCTTCTAACAGCATTGGAGGGTGCTGATGCAGTTGTTGTATCGCACATGGGTGGCATTGCTGGTGGTCGACAGGTTGCACTAGAGCGCGCGGCACGCCTCATTTTGCGGCTACCACGCAACATACGTGCACAGCTTGCGATCGAGAATGATGAAGATAGCTATGAACTACACGAGTTACTATGGCTACATGCTGCCTGTGGTGTCCCAGTCGTACTCGATACATTGCATCATCAAATCAACAACCCAGATCGTGTTCCACTCCAAATGGCCTTGCGGTTAGCCTGTGCAACGTGGCCATTGGGCATACGCCCCAAGATCCACCTGAGCAGCCAACGCACCGAGGCGCATATTCTGCCTGGTGAGCGTAGTGCGGCATTGCGGGTCGTACCACCACGCATTGGGCAGCATGCCGATTTCATCAACCCATTTGAGGCGATCAATGTATTTGAAGCGGCAGTTGGTCTGACGCCATTCGACATCATGATTGAAGCAAAGGCAGGTGATCTGGCACTGCTACGAATGCGCGAAGATCTCCACCGTTATGCACCGGAGGTTGTACATGATCTTGGATGAGGTTAATCCATATGCTCGCGTACTGGTCTGCGTAGTTCAGCGGCGTGTCGATCTGGAACGAATTCACACACAGCGCTGGTATCGTATCCCAATCAAGCGTGCACCAACTGGCCTAACGGTAGATTATTTGGCATTCTACCCAACTGCGGCATGTGGGCCAGAACGCTGGGCCATCCGTTGGATCGCACCGGTTTTGGCGATCCGTATTGTACGGCGTGCCGAGTTGCTGCCAGAGGAGCCACACCATCCGCGCGCGCAGGAACGCTATTATTGTTTTGGCCTTGGGGAGCCCGAACAGCTGCCAACTGCCATTCCAGCGCGCAAGCTACGGCGCATCAGCTTCATTCCCACCACGCATACGGCATTACTGCACGCATGTGATGTTGCCGAGCTCTGGCGAGCCGCAACACCAGAACTCAGCGATGTATGGGGAGCAGGGATTGGGAGGCGCGCAATGCGCTCATAATCTTTATTCGCTGGCCACCTTCAGCCCTTCTTTGATCAGAATTCGGCGCGCATCGTTGCCAACCAAAAACCCATACAGCTCTTGAACGGCGCGTGGCGCACCTCGTTCACGTGATCGCAGGGCATACCATTCCTGTTGCAAATTTGCGCCTGCTAATTCAACAACACCCGTCTCACGGCCACGTGGCACGCGAGTCTGCGGAATAAAGGCCAGGCCTACGCCACTACGCACCGATTGCACCATCAGCGCAATACCATCGGCTTCAAGCGCAATTGTGATATCGACAGAGCCGACCCCACGCCGGCGTAACCCATCCTCGATAACACGGCGCATTGGCGTACCAGGGCGCGGCAACACCAGCGGCACCTCGCGCAGCATCCCTGGTGGAACCTGCTCTTGTTGTAGTAGCACATGGCCACGTGGCGCCACCAATACCAGCCGCTCAGATCCCAATAGATGCGATTCCCAACCACGGCGGCGCTGCTGCTCCTCAACTAACAACACCTGTACTTCCTGAGCAGCCAACCATTCGAGCAGGGTCTCCAAGGGCGCCTGCAATACCGTTACCGCAATGCTTGGGAAACGGATATGAAAGGCGGCGAGCAGTGGTGGCAGCAGGTGTTCACCACTAGATGGGGTACATCCAAGCGCTACTCGCCCTGTCACTTGGCCGCGCAGGCCACGCATATGCTCCTCAGCGCGCGTCGCCATGGACAAAATCTCACGCGCATCATCAACAAGTTCCTCGCCAGCATGAGTCAGCCGCATCTGTTGACCAACGCGGCGGAACAAGCGCACACCCTCAAACTGTTGCTCCAGCATACGAATATGCTGGCTCACAGCTGGCTGCGACATATGTAGGCGCTCGGCGGCAGCGCTGTAGCTACCGGCTTCGACAACCGCAACGAAGGTCTGCAGATGAATTGTGTTGAGCAAATTACACTATCCCCCGTGCACAGCTACGGAACTACCAAGGAAGAAAAACCCAAGCCCCAGGATGACATACACCGCCAATAGCTGCGCACCTTCCAGCCAGTTGCTCTTGCCATCAATCGAGATCAGGGTTGCCAGAAATACTGCCAAGGTCAACCCGGCTATCTCGAAGAGGCTAAAAAAGAGTGTCATCTCTCGGCCAAACAGTAAACTAATGAACACCAGGAGTGGTGCGACAAAAAGCGCGATTTGCATGCTCGAACCAAGTGAGATAGCCAGGGAGAGTTCCATCTTATTCTTATAAGCAACTTGCACACCAACAATATGCTCGGCAACATTACCAACCAAGGGGATGATAATGATCCCTAAGAATAGCTCGCTAATCCCTAGACTAACAACAACTGGCTCAACTGCCCCAACCAAAAACTCTGAGAGCACAACAATTGCTAGTGTGCACACAACCAGCACTCCAACCGAGGCACGCACACTCCATTTAGCAATATGCATCTCGGCTTCAGCGCTATGATCATCAACGCCAGTATGCGATTCGAGCGCCTCTTCTGGTTGTCGGAATGAGTAGATCAAATACAGGATGTAGAGAACAATCAGAATCGCCGCCACGCCCAGGCTCAATGCGTTCAGCCCAGAATCAACCACCTCGGTATGCAGCACATCGACTCTGCCCTGCTGTATTTCTTGCACGAGCTCAAACAGGGTTGGAATAATCAAGCCAATCACAGCTAGTGTCATCATGGATGCGGCCATACCAGCATTACCGCGATTAAAGCGCTGAATGCCATGGCGCAAACCACCCAATAACAGGCTGAATCCGAGGATCAGAAGCAGGTTGCCCAGAATCGAACCAGTAATGGAAGCCTTCACAAGTTCGTACTTGCCTGCACTAAGCGCAACAATTGTAATGATGAGTTCAGCCGCATTTCCCAATGTTGCATTCAGTAGGCCGCCAATCTTGGGGCCAGTATGAATCGCCAATTCCTCAGTAGCCTCACCAAGAAATCCTGCAAGCGGAATAAGCCCAATGCAGGAGCATGCAAAGACCATCAGCGGATTGTGAAGAACAAACTCGGCTATGATCGCAAGCGGTACAAAAATCAGTAGGTAGCGCAGAAATTTCACGCCAAACTCCCTTTCTCTGTTTAGACTCCTGAGGAATACGCTATCTTACCATACGTCACGCGGCTCTATTCAAGATTCTGCCATCAATCTGTAAAGGTGTTAATATGAATCCGCTTCGTGCGATCTATCACATTCTTGCATATTGCGGCTAACAGGAGTAGGATAGACACATGGGTATCCAGCGCTGCATGCCCACGTTCGAACGCTGCGGTTCGCTGTCTTCTGCCCATGTAATAGGAGCAAAGATATGCTTGCCGACGGCGAAATTCGCACCGTACTCCAGCGCGCCCGTACGATCGCAATCGTCGGAATGAGCGCTAATCCAAACCGTGATTCATATGCGGTCGCGCGCTTCCTCCAGCGCAACGGATACCAGATTGTACCTGTAAACCCGAACCTGGTAGCGCCAGTTTTGGGTGAGCAACCCTACGCATCACTCCGCGATGTACCATTTCATATTGATATTGTCGATATCTTTCGGCGGTCTGAGTTCGTGCCCGATATTATCGAACAAGCATTGGTTGTGCGTGCCGATGTCGTTTGGATGCAACTTGGGGTCATGCATCAAGCAGCTGCTCAGCGTGCCCAAGCCGCCGGGCTCGGCGTTGTTATGGATCGCTGTACTGCAATTGAGCATCGCCGCCTGATGCGAGTTCCTGAGGGGATGATGGTCTAACGCGCGCGTGGCTGCCAGCTCGGATCACTCAGGCTCTCACCATCGGCGCCACCAATCAGTAGATCCGGCTCAGCTAGCACAAGCTGGTTGTTGTCTCCTTGAAGGATATTGGCGATCCAGATCGCATAGCTACCCTGTCGATCTTGTAATGCCAACAATAGCAGTGCGCCATCATCCGACCACGCAACCGTATCGAGCCCATAGTTGGCCTGATACACTTCGTATGGCCGAATCGCCACTTGCAGATCGAATATCCATAGCCGCTCACCGCCCGCTACTAGCGCAAGATAGCGGCCATTGGGCGACCATGCAAGGCTATTGATTGGCTCTCCCCGATTATCCGGCGCAGGAAGCGTATACACCTCGCCACTGCTTGGGGTAGCGATATATACCAGATCGCGTCCACTCCGATCCGACACAAATGCCAATTGCGATCCATCCGGGGACCATGTGGGTACTCGGCCACGCGCATCACTATTATTCAGTGGGCGCGCGATGCCACCATCCGCATCCACCAAGTAGATCTGATCCGTGTCACCACGCGTTGTCACAAATGCAATCAGCGACCCATGTGGCGACCATGCGGGATCGCCGGCATTCTCCAGATCAGCGGTTAGCAGCCGATCCTGATCAGTTATCAAATCGTGAACATACAGCCAGTTTTTGCCACTGCCGCCCCGATCACTAATAAATGCAACCTTCGTGCCATCGGCCGATAGCGTTGGGTTGAAGGCATTGCCATTTGTACGAACAGTTGTCTGTCGTAGTTCCGCCCCTACAAGTGTCCAGATCTCAATTGATCGCTTTGGCCCATACACCGAGATTGCAAATCGCCGAATCGGCTTTAGCTCGGGCGCACCAGATTCTGGGTTGGCGGCGACCCAAGCGTTCGTCTCAGCAATCAACCAATCACTGGATATTGCGGCACCTGGGCTGGTGCGGTTATTGAAGAAGCTACGCTGCATAACGATCAACTGTTCGGGCGAGATCTCTAGGCGCTCTGAAAGCCCGCCAAGTACGGCCTTGGTCTGCTCCCAGATCATTCCATTCGGCTGTGCACTGTCGTAATCACCAATCAATTCAACCCCAATTGAGTACCAGCTACTACCATCTGGGTTTGTGCCACCATTGCCACTCAGTGAGTGAATTCCACCACTACTCATTGGTGTGAATAGCCAGATCCCATCGGGTGCAATAAAGATATGTGGGCCAGCCTGCCAGCCCTCGGCTGCATAGGCATCCTGTAGCGTACGGAGGGTCTGCTGCCCTTGCCAATTGGCAGGGTCGGCCAGCTCTGGAGAACTATCTGTACCGATCACGATCACTTTGGTGGGGCTTGTATCGCCAAATACATAGCGACTCACATAATCGCGCCATTCCTCAATCGTGAGTTTGCGCGCGATCATGGGTGGGCTTCCGCGTGTTGGAAAATCGACAAATGGCTGTAATCGATCGAGCGCAGCTTCAATTGTTGGCTGCGGAGTTGGCAGCAGCGTCACACTTGGCTGTGGTGTCTCGCTTGGTGTGCTTGGTATGCTGGTTGCTGCTGGTGATGCTGATGGCACACTGGTTAGTGCCACCTCCACGCCTACCTGTGTTGCGAATGGAATCGTGGTTGGCTGTGTTGCGACACTGCTGGGCTGGCGTGTCATCACACCGAGAAGCACTGCCAGCAATAGCGCCACAATCACACCAATTCCAGCTGGAATCAGCCAGGATGGCATGGGACGTATAGGCTGAGGTATACTCACCGGTGGCAGTGGCGCTACCGCAGATGCCTCATTCGCCGGTGTGCTCTGCATGGCTGGCAGGGAAACACCAGAAGATGGTAACTCGCTCGGCGTTGCAGTACTAATCCCTTCAAATAGGGTGCCTGTGTTGCGAGTGAAGAGCACAGGAACAGCCCAATCGAGCTGAGTTGGATTACGCCCATAGATCGACAGTCGTGCCTCATCGAGGGCCAGATCGACCGGAGAACCCGCCGCGAGTTCGGCATACAGCACACGCGTCAGCTCAGCCGCACTCTCCTCGGCGATTTCAAACTGCATTGCGATCACCGCTGGCACCCCGCCATGGATCAGCGCCGCACCAACACTACTGAATGGATCATTGCCCGCTGGCAAACCACCCAGACAGGCGTTCAGCGTCACCAGGCATGTCTGGCCACGCTGCTTCTGGATCTGGAGGCGTAGTAATTCAGCATTAACCTTCTCGGCATCTCCGCTTGGATCCTCAAACACCAGATACCCCTCACCACGCTCGGTATCAATATCGCCATGGCAGAGGATATGCAGAATATGCGCCGGTTGCCGCAACCTCGTTCGTAACTGATCGAGTGTACCAGCGCCACGAATCACCTCAAGTGCCACTTGGCCGCGCTGGATCGGGCCACGCAACGATTCCTGTATCCAGCGCAGCTCACGGTCGAGGTTAATCGGTGGATAGCGCGCCGGGCTGGAAAGCACCACTACAATCTGGAGCGGCCCAGTGATCGGCTGTGGTGTAAATGGGGCGACACTCTCTGGCGGGCAGCGTAGTAGCACGATATCGGGCATCAGCGCCAGAAATTGCTCGTCGCGCGGGTCGTACAGCAACTCCCATGGGATCGGCGCGAGATTTGCTGGTGTCCGTAGGCGAATACGTAGCCGTTGATCTGGCCCAAGCGCCTTGCGACTTTCACGAAATGAAGCCAGCACTTCGTCCTGAAAGACCCCTTCAAACAACATTTGCCCAAATGCCTGCACCTGCTGCAGTTCCTCACTTGCCGCACCCAGATGTGTGACGCGCGCCTGCTGAACCCAGGCGGCCACATCGCGGCGCTGGCGCGGCAACATTGCTACATCTAATGGTAGGTTGAATGGCTGTGGCGGTGAAGCTCCCGCACCATAGGCCTGATCAACAACAACGCTATAGCCACTTTCTGTGGCACGTATCGTAAGATCGAAATCAGCGAGGCTGCTCATTACGGCTCCCTGCGGCTGTGGTGGCGCAAGCAATCATCCGTGCGGCCATACTTATGGTACCATATGCTACCATCGAATCAACACCACTGACGCCAATCATTGTACAAGGAGGCAGCGTGCTACAGCTCTACGCCGATCGCTACCGCCAGTACCTGACAGAATCCGTGATTCCGTTTTAGTATTCAGTGTATTGAGAAGGTTCACAGATCATGAAATTTGCAATCTTCACCGTTAGCCTCCCAGAATGGGAACCCACTGTGGCCGTAGAATCGCTTAAGCAGGCTGGGTACGATGGCATTGAATGGCGTGTCACCGATCAACAACCTGCCAACCCGCCTGGATTCTGGGCTGGTAACCGCTGCACATGGCCGTTCAGCAGCTTTGTGAACGATGCGCCACTCATCAAGGCACTCTGTTCGCAGCATGGGCTTGCGACCCCCTCGCTTGGAACCTATGTGAATTGTGAGAATCTAAGCGCTGTGGAAGAAGCCATGCGCGGCGCTGCACTGCTTGGTGCGCCCCAATTGCGGGTTGGCGTCCCATCCTATACTGGCAGCGAAGCCTATTTGCCAATCCGTGAACGGGCGCTACGTCAGTACGAGTCGGTCGCTAAACTCGCCAAGCAGTATGGCGTTCGAGCACTTATCGAGATCCATATGGGCAATATTACCCCAAGCGCCAGTGCCGCAGCTGCATTTCTGCAGGGCTTTGATCCAGCGCATGTTGGCGTTATACACGATGCGGGGAATATGGTCTATGAAGGGTATGAGCAGTACCGCATGGGGTTGGAGTTACTTGGGCCATACCTAGGGCATGTGCATATTAAGAACGCAGCATGGCGTGTAGTCGGGCAACGCGCCGATGGCAGTAACGAGTGGCGTGCAGAATTTGCGACACTACGTGGCGGTTCGGTTGATTTTCGCGCGCTGTTACAGGCGTTACATACGGTTGGCTACGACAAATGGCTCTCATTCGAGGATTTTTCCACCGAAGGGCCATTGGCAGAGCGCATTGTGGATAACCTGGCCTATATCCGGTCGCTGCTTTAGGAGCAAATACCCAAGGTAAGAGCGCTTTACACTTTCAAATCTATGCGCCATTACGTGCGCTATAATATTCCAACATTCCACATAGTACCGAGAGGAACCCTAGTGAAAATCATTGGCACCAATCACGTCGCCCTTCTGACAAGTAATTTCGCAGCCATGCGTGCATTCTACACCGAGGTATTAGAACTACCGATCGTCGGGGCGTATCAGGGCTACAACATCATCTTCATGGACACCGGCAATTCCACGATCGAATTGATCGAGCGTGGCAATGATTACACACCCACCGCTGGATCGTGGGATCACTTTGCATTCACCGTTGAGAATACCGATGCAACCACTGCCGAACTTGAGGCACGTGGCGTCGTGTTCCACAAGGCACCCGCTGATTTTCCCAATCCACCCGAGACGCGCCTCTCCTTCTTCAAGGATCCCGATGGTAATATTCTGGAATTAGTGCAACCACTTGGCACAGGGCTCTACCCACGAAATGGGCTGTAGCGAGCGCAGGAACGCAAGAGCGCAAGAGCGCAGAGCGCAGAGCGCAAGAATTATGCGTTATGCGTTATGCGTTATGCGTTATGCGTTATGCGTTATGCGTTATGCGTTATGCGTTATGCGTTATGCGCTGTGGGTTGTGCTACTCATCATCATCGCGCGGTGGCAAAACGGGCATACCCGCTTCCTGCCGCGCGAGGTAATAGGTCATACTATGGATGATCGCAACTGGATCGATGTAACGCACCCAGACATCGTCTGGCACCTGCACCACCATTGGCGCATAGCTTAGGATGGCCTTGACACCTGCGCTCACCAGTTGATCCGCGACTTCCTGGGCATGTGCGGCGGGCACCGCAATCACCGCCATACGGATATCCTGCTCACGGATCGTATCGCCCATACTCGCCAGGCTACGGATGGGCATATCGTTGAGCAACTGGCCAAACTTAGCTGGATCAGCATCAAACAATGCGGTAATCTTGATACCCTGCGAGCTAAAGCCTTCATAGCGTGCGATCGCCTCACCAAGATGCCCAATCCCAACTAGCGCAACCTGCCACTCCTGATTCAGGCCAAGAATACGCTCAATCTGATTCAGTAGCTTCTCAACGTCGTAGCCAATCCCCTGTTTGCCAAATTCGCCAAAGTACGATAGATCCTTGCGGATTTGTGCAGCAGTGACATTGATCCGCGCTCCAAGATCCTGTGATGAGACCGATGGCGTGCCCTCTTGCAGTAAGTAACGCAAGCTGCGTGCATACAACGGCAAGCGACGAATAACAACATCGGGTGGCGCTTCAGGTGGTCGATCCACGGTCATCTCCAGGCAAGAACACCCTACAACGGAAACGTGTAACAGTATTCGTGAAGTGTAGCACTATCGGGGAAGGGTTGTCAAGTTCTTAAACTGTTACCGAGTGTGACGTATTGTTCTGCATCATTGCCTGATCCAACGGGGAGAGACTATTTCAACGCAAAGGCGCAAACACTGCGGTGGTTCACGCGCGACAAACGTGGTCGGTCGTATGGACAAGTCGTTACATCTACCTTCAGTATGATTTGACCATCCCCCACACGCGCATTATACTGGCATAACGTACCCACAACTGGATTGGAGCTACCATGAGCGAGCGAATTGGTTTTATTGGCCTGGGGATCATGGGCAGCGGCATGGCTCGTAATCTGCTTAAGGCTGGCTTTGTCGTGCGTGTCTGGAATCGCAGCCATGCCAAGATGGATGCACTTATGCCAGATGGCGCAATTACTACTGCGACACCTGCACAACTGGCTTCCGAGAGCGATATCATCATTACGTGTGTAAGCGATTCACCTGATGTTGAACAGGTTATTCTGGATGAGCATGGCGTCATTCATGGTGCGGCGGCTGGTTCGCTCGTGATCGATATGAGTACGATCAGCCCACAATCGACCCGTATGATCGCTGCGCAACTTGCCGAGCGTGGTATCCATATGCTTGATGCCCCAGTGAGTGGTGGTAGCGAAGGCGCAGCCCGCGGTACACTTAGTATCATGGTTGGTGGCGATGTGTCCGATGTTGAGCGTGCAACACCTGCATTCCAAGCCATGGGGAAGACAATCACGCATGTTGGGGAGCTTGGTGCAGGCCAAACGGTCAAACTCGCCAACCAGATTCTGGTGGTTGGTAACTGCCTAGCGATGTGTGAGGCACTGCTCTTTGCCCAAGCCGGTGGTGTCGATCTCCAGAAGACATATAGCGCATTGCAGGGCGGTGCAGCTGGTAGCTGGATGTTCACCAACCGCGCCCCACAAATCATGGCACGTGATTGGCGCCCTGGCTTCACAATCGATCTCCAAACCAAAGATATCCGCCTGGTGATGGATGCTGCCGACGAGATTGGTGTACCAATCCCAACAACTGCCTATATCTTTCAGCTATATCGTATGCTCCAGACACAGGGCCATGGTGCCGAAGGCAATCATGCGCTAATTAAAGCCCTGGAGCAAATGTCGGGAATAACAGTGGAGCATTGAAGCATTGAAGCATTGAAGCGGGGTGCCCTCTGGGCCAAGCATTGAAGCGGAGTTCCAGACCGGGATACCAGACCCAAAGGGTGCCTCGGCCTGGTACTCCGGCAAAGTATTGAAGCTGGAAGGTAGCTCCTATTGCCAATATCGGCATTCAATAGCATCTGAGTTCTCGTTTCGATGCTTCATTATTTCAATGCTTCGATGCTCTCGTGAGTCAACCTCCAAATCGAAAAGGACCTAGCAATGTCGCTTCTCCCAACTGCATCTGTTGCACGTATCGGCGAACATGCCGAGCAGACTGTCACCCTGGCCGGATGGGTGGCGGGCAAAACTGATCGTGGCAAACTGATCTTTATCCGGTTGCGCGATGGTTCAGGCACGATTCAATGTGTTGTCTCGAAGAAGGCCGTTGGCGATGAGATTTTTGCCGAGGCTCAGCGCCTAACGCTAGAGGCGTCAGGCCGGATCATTGGCTTGGTGCGAGTTGATGCACGCGCGCCAGGCGGCTTTGAGCTCGATGTAAGTGGCGTTGAGGTTGTGCATATTCCAACCGAAGAATATCCCATTCAGCCCAAAGAGCATGGTGTGGATTTTCTTATGGAGCGCCGCCACCTATGGGTACGCTCTTCCAAGCAGCATGCTCTGCTCCGCATTCGTGCCGAGGTGATCGCTGCTGCTCAGGAGTGGCTCAACAGCCAGGGCTTCATTCGCTACGACACGCCAATTCTTACGCCGGTTGCTGCTGAAGGCACATCGAACCTGTTTTCGACCGAATATTTCGATCTGGGCAAAGCCTACTTGGCACAAACCGGGCAACTGTATGTCGAGAGTGGCATGATGAGCTTTGGCAAGGTCTACTGCTTTGGGCCAACCTTCCGCGCCGAAAAATCCAAGACGCGCCGCCATCTGACGGAATTCTGGATGATTGAGCCCGAGATGGCCTTCGCAACTCATGCAGATAATATGGTATTACAGGAAAACTTCGTGAGCGCGATCGTCCAGCGTTGCCTAGAGCGCTGCGCCGAAGAGCTCAAAGTGCTGGAGCGCGACACATCCACGCTCGAGCGCTGTATACCGCCCTTCCCACGTATCACCTATGATGATGCGCTCAAACTGATTGCCGACAATCAGGGTCAGGTCGAGGGTGCGATGCCAGTTCCATGGGGTGAGGATTTTGGCGCACCCCACGAGACGCTGATCGCCAGCAAGTTTGATAAGCCAGTCTTTGTTGAACAATATCCAACCGCCGTCAAGGCGTTCTATATGGAGCCCAACCCCAACCGCCCTGAGGTTGTGATGTGCGCCGATCTGCTCGCGCCAGAAGGCTATGGTGAAATCATTGGTGGCTCACAGCGCATCCACGACGCAGATCTGCTTGAGCAACGGATCCGCGAGCATGGGCTGAATGTTGACGACTACCAGTGGTATCTCGATCTGCGCCGCTACGGAACCGTTCCGCACGCCGGGTTTGGCATGGGTATCGAGCGCTGTACCGCATGGATAACCGGCACTCATCACATCCGTGAGACTATTCCGTTCGCACGGACGCTCTATCGGATTTATCCGTAAAAGAATCAAAAAGAACCAAGAACAAAGGAACAAGGCCAACATTGGGTAGTCTTGTTCTCTTGTTCTCTTGTTCTCTCTTCTACTTCACCATCAGGCTCCCTACAGCGCGCCGTGCGCGTGCCACACCATCGCGTGCGACACCCAGATAGCGACCGTAGATCGCGGCATTTCCAATCATCAGCGGTGCGGCCAGAATCAGCAACGCAACTGCAGGTACATACCAGATCGCGCCGATTGGTGGGAAACCACCGCGCCCAAGGAAGAATGCCACTAGACCACCACCAATCATGGTGTTCAGCATGGCCATATTGCTACGGCTAGGGTATGGGTTTGAAATCAATTCGCGCAAATTCCCCAGGATAAGCAAAACGCCAGCTACGAGTGCAAAGTAACCCTCAACACCAGCGTTGATAAAGCCACTCACAAACCAGATCCCCAGGAGTACGAGTAACCCAATCCCAATATACACATACAGCGACGGGATGTTGCGCCCGTTCAAATATCGATTACCGTTATACATGGCTTGACCTTTCCGGGTGTTATTAATCCATTGGCGATGTGACGAAGAGAATATACCGCATGTTGCAGATCGCCTATTTGCGGTATCAGGCAGTTTCCAGTAGCATGTGGTTTACAGATGCTATCGTTCTTAGGAGTATGCCGTGGTGCGGCCTTTGGTGATTGGTGTTGCTGGTGGAAGCGGCTCGGGGAAGACTACTGTCACCAATGCAATTGTAGATCGTGTTGGACACGATCGGATTGCTGTACTCCCGCACGACTCTTATTACCAGGATCTAGCCCATTTGCCGCTCAATCAGCGCGCGCATATTAACTTCGATCATCCTGATTCATTCGATAATGAGCTCTATCTTGCGCATATTGATACGCTCATCCATGGTGAGCCAGTGGCAATGCCAACCTACGACTTTGCCAGCTATGTGCGCCTGACAGAAATTCAACTGATCTCACCACGGCCAGTAATATTACTCGAAGGGATCCTTATCTTTGCAGATGCTGCACTACGTGAACGGATGGATGTCAAACTATATGTGGATGCAGAAAGCGATTTACGCATCATCCGCCGTATCCAGCGTGATACGACCAACCGCGGGCGAACTGTTGAATCGGTTATAGAACAGTATTTGCGCACAGTGCGCCCCATGCACCTTGAGTTTGTTGAGCCTTCCAAACGCTACGCCGATATTATTATTCCAACTGGCGGGCTCAACCAGATCGCGATTGATATTGTGGCAACCCGGATCGAGAGTATGCTGAATGCTATTGAATGAGAATCCTAAATCAGGAGGTAGAACAAATGGCGCGTACGGTGAAATGCCCTGCTGGCGAATGGACTGCAATCTTCGATCATGCCTTCGTGCAGCTTCCATGGTCTTGGACAGTATCGTTCACAGCTGTGGATGGCAGCGAGATCAGCGGCGAAATCGAAGAAAAGCGGTCATCCTGGATCTTTCCTAACCCACCAACATCTCTACTACTCACGCCGGTAATGGTGTTCAGGCGTGGTTGGTGGAATACATTCTATGCTGTACATGTCAAACCAACGAGTGAGCTCATTGCACATATTAAATGAACAGATTGATGGTCATCCGCTTGAAATCTAGGAGCATCTCCATGAATGTCCAGAATTCTGTCCAGCGCCAATTTAGCCAAGTGGCAGCAAACTATGCCACAAGTGCAGTCCATGTCGGTGGGCCAGATTTAGAAGCAATGCTGGCAGCGGCTTCACTGATAGGCGCGGAATATGTACTCGACGCTGGATCTGGTACTGGCCATACCGCGCTGACATTTGCGCCGCATGTGGAACGGGTTGTCGCTGTGGATCTTACCGAGGCCATGCTCGATCAGGGCCGCCAATTGGCAAAGGAACGCGGTATTGGCAATATCACCTTCCAATCTGGCGATGTCGAGCGACTGCCATTTGCCGATGCGACCTTTGACCTGATTACGTCGCGCTATAGTGCCCACCACTACCCACGGCCACAGGCGGCACTCACTGAGTTTGTGCGCGTGCTCAAGCCGGGTGGGCAACTCCTGCTTGTAGATGTGATTTCGCCCGAGGTGCCAGTACAGGACACATTCCTGAATGCGGTCGAGCTCTTACGCGATCCATCACATGTCCGTGATCATAGCATCAGCCAGTGGATTGATATGTGTCGTGCGGTAGGGCTTTCTGCTGAACATCGTGGCACCTGGGGAGTTCGGCTGGAATTCATTAATTGGACGGCGCGTATGAAGACACCTGAACCTGCCCAAGCTCAAATTCGCACACTACTGGATTTGGCACCGGCGGATGTGCGTGCTGTGATGCAGATCGAAGCGGATCATAGCTTCACCATTCAAGTGGCGCTGATCGTAGGGACACATATTATTAAACCCACTATGCGCTTTCCCTACCGAGTGTAGCGGAGCGTCCTGCACCTGCGCTCGGCCATGCTCGTGGCACATCGACCAGACCTAATACTAACTTGCGTTCTACTATCTATCTTCACCACAGAGACACAGAGGCACAGAGACACAAAGATCACGCTCGTATGCCGAACTCTGTGTCTCTGTGCCTCTGTGGTTCCTTATATGTTTGAACTGCACCTTTGCGTTGAAATGGTTCCTGTACTTCCTACCCACCCGCCGCTCGCACCAGATTCTGCAACAGCATGGCGTTGGTCATCGGGCCTGTGCCACCAGGTACCGGGGTGATCGCGCCAGCAACCTCAGCAGCCTCAACAGCAACATCACCAACCATACTCCCATCCGCCAGCACATTGATCCCAAAATCGACAACAACTGCACCTGGCTTCAACATATCGGCGGTGATGATTCCAGGCCGCCCAACAGCTGCAACAACCAGATCGGCACTACGCACTGTAGCTGCCAAATCTGGCGTACGCGAATGGGCAATTGTCACAGTGGCATGTTCATGCAGTAAGAGTAGCGCCATAGGCCGACCAACGATCGCGCTACGACCAATAACAACCGCATGAATGCCTTTGAGCGCTACCTGATAGCGCCGCAAAAGTTCCATGCCACCTGCGGGCGTATTGGGGCGCAATCCAGGTTGCCCCAGCATAAGAAGCCCAGCACTCTGTGGTGTCACCCCATCGACATCTTTACGCGGATCGATATATGTAATCACTGCAGCGCTGTCGATCCCAACCGGAAGCGGCATCTGTAGAAGAACGCCATCAACATCGGGCCGAGCACTCAGTGCTGCCGTGGCTTCCTCAATCTGAGACTGAGATGCATTAGCGGCAAGGATGGTTCCAACAAAACCCGCCCCTGCCTCCTCACACATCTTGCGAATTGCACGCACATATCGATCCGAAGCAGCATCACCTGCAACTTGTAATACCCCAAGTGTTGGCGCATGGGCACGCTCGGAGCTCAGCATGCTGATTCGCTCGCGTAATTCAGCACGGATCTGCTTCGCTACACTGCGGCCATCAAGGATAATAGGGGGCATGAACACCTCAGTGAGCATCGGAGCATTGGAGCATTGGAGCATTGGAGCCTGGTACCCCGATGTAACATGTGAGCAATTCCTCGAAGAGGGTTGCTTCGCCCAGAGGGCACCCGGCTTCATTGCTCAGATTACCCTTCCAACAACAGCGCCTCTGGATCCTCAACTAGCTCTTTGACTCGTACAAGGAAGCGCACGGCTTCAGAACCATCAACAATGCGATGATCATACGAAAGTGCGACATACATCATTGGGCGAATAGCGATTTGCCCAGCAACAACCATTGGCCGATCCTGGATTTTATGCATACCAAGGATACCAACCTGCGGCGCATTCAGAATCGGGGTAGACATAAGCGAACCGAAGATGCCGCCATTCGTAATCGTAAAGGTGCCACCCTGCAACTCAGAGATTGTCAGTTTACCCTCACGTGCACGCTTTGCCAGATCCTCAATTCCCTTCTCGATCCCGGCAAAGCTACGTTGATCTGCATCACGCAGAACTGGAACGACCAAACCTTCACTGGTACTGACCGCAATCCCAATATCGTAATATTTCTTTACGACAATCTCATCGCCCTGGATTTCAGCATTCAAAAGTGGCTGGGAACGTAACGCACCAATCACTGCTTTGGTGAAGAACGACATAAAGCCAAGCCCAACGCCATGGCGCTCCTTGAAGGCATCACGGCGCTTTTTGCGCAGATCCATCACGGCACCCATATCGATCTCATTAAAGGTCGTTAGCATGGCGGCTGTCTGCTGCGCCTCAACTAATCGCCGCGCAATCGTCTGCCGCCGACGCGACATACGAACGCGCTCTTCGGGACGGCCTAACCCTGACACGGTGACTGGTTGACCTGGGGAAGGGGTGACAGGTGTTGTTGTACCTGTAGGTGGTGGAGCTATTGCTGCCGCTTTAGGATCCTCCGCCTTAGTATCACTCGATTGCCCAGTAGCCCTAGCTACTGACCCTTGTGAAGCGAGCACATCCCCTTTTGTCACCCGCCCGCCCGGGCCACTGCCAGCCAATATACTGACATCAACACCCGCCTGCTCGGCAATATTGCGGGCCACAGGCGTTGCAACCGGCTGCGCTGCACCATCCTGGCCTGCCACTATTGCTGAACTGGCTGCACTCGCCGAGTTAGCTGCGGTTGCCGGGGTCGCCGGGGTCGCTGAGGTCGCTGAGGCCGCCGGGGCCGCTGAGGCCGCTGCGCTGGTTGCGCTCGCTGCGGTCGCCGGGGTTGCCGGGGTCGCGGACTTCAGTCCGCCCACCCCCACCAGACCCAACACCTCCCCAATCCCAACACTCTGGCCTTCAGCGCGCAGCACTTGTTCAAGAACCCCTGCCTGTTCTGCAGTAACCTCAATACTGACCTTATCGGTCTCTAATTCGACAACTATTTCACCTACGGCAACCGTATCACCAACCTGCTTGCGCCACTGGCCAACAGTCGCTTCAACAATCGATTCGCCTAGCGCCGGAACTTTAATCTCGGGCATGCGGAGTCTCCTCAAGATTCTCAAGCGGCCTTATGTACTTCAGCATACAGGCGCAATAGTTCTTCCCATTCAAACTCGATCTTCTAGCGAGCTACGCCTGCCGGTTCGGTGGCCCCACGCAGAGCCTGATCGACAATTCGCTGCTGTTCGATTGTATGCAGCGCCAACGAACCCTCAGCGGTACTGGCAGATGCCTCGCGACCGACATAGCTTACGATCACATCCACTGGTGCCAGTGCGTGCAACTTCGGCGCGACATACTGCCATGCGCCCATGTTTTGTGGCTCTTCTTGTAGCCAGATCAGTTCCTGTAGCCCAGGGTAGCCTGCAATCACAGTACGCAATTCCTCGGCGGGGAACGAGTATAACTCCTCGATCCGTGCAACAGCGGTTGTTGGTGGGGTGCCATCGGCTGCATTCAGGATATCGATATACACCTTACCACTGCAAAGCACTAAACGGCTGATCTGGCTGGAACGTGCAGGGCCAGTTGGATCATCAATAACACGTTGGAAACGCCCCTCAGCCAGATCACTCAATGATGAGCCAGCCTTAGGATGGCGCAGAAGACTCTTGGGGGTCATGACGATCAGTGGGCGTGGATCCGATTCAAGCAGCCGGGCTTGGCGCCGTAGCAGATGAAAATATTGCGCCGCACTGGTACAATTTGCCACACGAATATTATCATCGGCGGCAAGTTGCAGGAAGCGTTCCAATCGCGCGCTTGAGTGCTCAGGCCCTTGGCCTTCATATCCGTGCGGTAGCAGCAGAACCAGACTGGGGGTCTGGCTCCATTTCTTACGCGCCGAAACAATAAATTGGTCGATAATCACCTGTGCACCATTGGCGAAATCACCGAATTGTGCTTCCCAGAGAACCAGGGCGTTAGGAGCCTGGGCGCTATAGCCAAACTCAAAGCCGAGCACAGCAGCCTCCGAGAGTGGGCTGTTATGAACTGCGAACGAGGCTTTGGCCTGTGGCAATGTATGTAGTGCGGTATAGCGTGTACCGGTTGTACCATCGTATAGAACAGCATGGCGATGGCTAAACGTTCCACGCTCGGTGTCCTGGCCAGTAATCCGAATAGGAATCCCATCCTCTAGGAGCGATGCAAACGCGAGGGTTTCGGCATGGCCCCAATCGATCGCGCCTGGCTCATTCAGGGCAACACGACGGCGCTGAATCTGTTTGTCCAAGCGTACATTGGGTGCAAAGCCAGCTGGCATGGTAAAGAGCGCCTCATTCAGTGCACTCAAACGTTCTGCGGAAACTGCTGTTACGGTACGGCGTGCCAGCCCTGGCATGGCAGGTGGCAACGGGCCATCGTGATGTGGCACATGATCCGCCTCAGATCGTGCTTCTTGCAGCTTCGCCATCACCGATTTCAGAATGAGATCAGCCTCACCCTCGGCAATGATGCCTTCGGCGGTAAGCTGGCGCGCCCAGAGTTCGCGTACCGTCGGGTGGCTACGGATCTTTTCGTACATGAGCGGCTGGGTAAAGGCAGGCTCGTCGCCCTCATTATGGCCCCAGCGCCGGTAGCCAACTAGATCGATCAGGAAATCCTTGCCAAAACACTCGCGGTAATCGTGGGCCATTCGTGCCATTGCAATACACTCAAGCGGTGCATCGGCATTCACATGCACGATTGGCATCTCAAAACCTTTGGCCAAATCACTGGAATAGAGCGTCGAGCGCGAGTCGCTTGGTTCAGTTGTGAAGCCAATCTGATTATTCAGGATGATATGAATTGTGCCGCCAGTACTATAGCCACGCAGGTTCGCGAGGTTCAGGGTCTCAGCGACAATCCCCTGGCCGGGGAATGCAGCATCGCCATGGATCAGGATTGCCAGTGAGGCATGCTGATCACGCACTGGTTCACCCGGCTGCGTACGATCTTCTTGAGCTGCACGGGCGCGCCCCTCAATAACCGCATTCACAAATTCTAGATGGCTTGGGTTTGGGGCCAATGTGATTGGCATCTCCTCAATGCCAGCTTCGCGGAAGCCACGCCGCGCACCAAGGTGATACTTCACATCTCCCATCCAACCTACCGAGCCACGCCCGGCATCCGATTGGCTTGCTGCATGGCCCGCAGCGAGAAATTCGGCAAAGACAGCTGAGTAAGCTTTTCCAAGAATATGCACAAGCACATTGAGCCGCCCACGATGGGCCATCCCGATTACAACCTCACGTGTTCCTGCGGCGGCGGCCGTTCGCACGATTGAGTCGAGTATTGGTACAAGAATATCGCAGCCCTCAAGCGAGAAGCGCTTCTGGCCAACAAATGTCTGGTGTATGAAACGCTCGAAGCTCTCCACTTCGGTCAGGCGCTCCAGCAACTCACGCTTACGCTTTGCATCAAAGCCATAGAAGAAGCTGCGGCCCTCAATTGCTTCACGCAACCAATTACGTTCGCCATACTGCTGAATATGGTCGGTCTCATAGCCAATCAATCCAGAATAGACTTGACGTAGTTTCTGCACACCTTCAAGCGCATCAGCCGATTCCAGGACAAGTGGACCGCGTACAATGCTCGCGGGTAGTGCCCTAAGATCAACATCAGTAATATCATGCGTCTCAGGAAGCAAGCCTGGATCGTTCGGCGGCGCGCTGCCAAGGGGGTCGATCTGCGCGCCCAAATGACCCAGTTCACGAATATAGCGAATAAGGCGCGCTGCTCCAACTGTATGGGTCACATCTAATGGCGAATGATCGTCTGGGCGATCAACATGCAGCCCGGTGGGTGCTGCCGCAGCGGTAGCGGCAGGCTGAAGGCTCACCTCGGGCTGGCCAGCGCGCTCCACCGCAGGAATTGAGGCAGGCGGCTGCCAGGATGCAAAGAAGGCACGTGTTTCGGGATCCACGGATTGTGGATCACTCTGGTAGCGCTCATAGAGCTCTAGCACATAGCCCGCATTCGGGCCGAAGAATTGGCTAATCGGGTCGCTCATGATGCACCCTTACTGTTACAACAATAACCGATACGCTAGGAACCGATAGCTCATTCTATTCGCGTATCATCATTATACTACTCAATACTGGGCATGGCGATTATATCTATACCAGATTTTTTGTATATTGACGCTGCACAGCACAGCTACAAGCGCACCAGCCAGACCCCAAACGCGGTCGACATCAGCCCAAGAATAACACTCGCGGTTACATAGAGCGTAGCTTCGCGCCAACGATTCTGAGCTATAAGTGAGTAGGTTTCATAGCTGAAGGTTGAGAATGTTGTGAATCCTCCCAGCAGACCCGTTACGACCAACAGGCGCCAGGCGCTACTTGGTTCTGCTGGAGTGTCGATCAACCCAAGAAACAGGCCGATCCCCAAGCTACCCAGAACATTGATCAGCCAGGTTCCATATGGAAGCGTACTTCCGAAACGTGATGTCACCCACTGCCCAAGCAGATAGCGGGCGTTTGCGCCAATTGCAGCACCAATGCCAATCAGGAGAATAATCGTGAAGCGTGGCATATTCATGAAAAGTACAGTACCACTATCTTCCAGGATCGACAAGATAATACAACGGTTTGACCATCCCCGGGCTCTGGGCTATGATCGCCATTTCGAAGCGCTTCACAAGTAAGGCTGCGCCATGCCGCGACCATCCGCTACGACCGTATTTGGATGTTTTACGCTCGGGTACTTTATGTCGTTCTTCTTCCGCTCTGCCAATGCGGTCATTGCACGTGATCTCTCGGCCGATTTTGGGATTGGAGCTGCGGAACTAGGGTTGATGACAAGCCTCTTTTTTGTTGCGTTTGCCGCTATGCAACTCCCAATCGGTGCAGCACTGGATCGCTTTGGGCCACGGATAGTTACGCCACTCGTCATGTTGCTGGGAGTCGCAGGTGCCAGCACATTTGCACTTGCACCCTCATTTGTTGTACTAGCGATTGGCCGAGCACTGATTGGGGCTGGCATGGCGTGTGGGCTCATGGGTCTACTCAAGGCCTTTAGCGATTGGTTTGCCCCCGCCCGAGTAACAACAATAGCCGGAATCGCTGTGGGGATCGGCGCATTAGGCGGCCTCGCAGCATCTGCACCACTTGCGCAACTCAATGCCGTTGTAGGCTGGCGTACGATCTTTGGTTATGCCGCAATAATCACCATGCTGATCGCCATAGCCATTTGGTTCTTCACAGCAAACAGCCAGACGCCACATTCGCACAGCCAGGTCGCGCCACTCCCGATCGGCGTAGTATCAGGCTTCGGGGCGATCTTCTCCGATCTGCGCTTCTGGCGAATTGGGATGCTGAACTTCTTTATGATCGGCACGACCCAGGCCATTCAAACCCTGTGGGGCGGCCCGTATCTCGTTGATGTGATCGGTCTCTCAAAGATCGCTGCAGGTTACCCGCTCCTTGCGCTGAGTTTGGGAGTAGCACTTGGCTATTTTAGCTCTGGCTGGCTGGCCGACCGCTACGGCACATGGCGAGTTGTTCCGCCGATCTATGGCGTCTTTCTCTTAAGCCAGATCCCGATGGTATTGCCGGGATTCGTACCCCCAGCGGCGCTCATGTATCTGCTATATGGACTCTTCGGTTACACAGGTGCATTCAATTTATTACTGCTTGGCCAAACGCGCTCACTCTTCCCTGTTACAATCAGTGGGCGTGCGATGACTGCCTGTAATCTGTTTGCATTTCTTGGAACCGCTCTTATTCAGGGAATTCTTGGCGTTATTATTAGCCAATTCCCGGCAGATTCGCATGGTGCATACCCACACGTAGCCTACGTCTCCGCATTCCAGTTCGCTTTTGTGGGATGCCTAGTTGTTGGCTTATTCTATCTGCCAATGGCACGCCGAGCGCTTAAGTAGCCCGAAAGCGCAAGCAACAATCGGGCTACGCAAACGTTATTAGGGGCCAACCACTGTTAGATACTTCGCTGAAGCCCAACCAGTGTTCCCCTGTGCGTCACGTACATTCTTCCAGACACCATCGGGTTGCGATTTATCTTCACCAACGACTGTAACTTCGCTACCTTCAATAAGGGTCGTAATCGGTGCCTGATCACGGTTTGGCTGAGGGCGTAAGAAGAGGCCTTCAGCGCCTGTTCCTGTCACTCGAAACTTGGCACCCGTTTGTGCTGGGAGCGTCGTTGGAATAGACGGTGCGGCAGTAACGGTTGGCAATCGTGTTTGAACGATAATCGACTCATTCGCGGCAGTGAGGGTTGGCTTCACTAATGGATCAGAAGCATCAAGTGGCTGGCTGGTGAGAATAATCGCAAATGCAACCACTGCAACAAGCGCAACTGCGGCAAGCACAAAGCGCCAACCACCATATTGAAGCCAGAAGACAAAATCCTGGCTTGATGTGGGAATTGGCTGTGTTGTACGAGGGCTACGCCCAGGTGGGCGTGTTGTTCGCTGCCGCCATCCTGGGTTAATAGGTTCACTTCCATCGGCAGCTGGGCCGGCACCTGGCAATCGGTCGGTGCGGCTGCGCGGCTGTTCAGTGGCATCGTAAGCATCACGCTCATCGCGGGCCATTGCATCAATCCTTTCAGGTGCTCTTCAGGTGCTCTTGTGGTATATGGCACTGCAATCATAGCACACAGCGCGATTGCTTTCAACACATCCGTGCAAAGAAAATGGGCGATTTATTTGCTGGCATGCTGCTTGTATGCTATACTAGCGCTCGTGTGTGTCTCGCACACTAATTCACACACCTTCTGATCAGCGCGGCCTTACCAGCAATGGTTCCGAGCTGAAGTGATGAAGGTGGCGGGCTGACAAGCAAGGTAAAGGAGCAACCTAACCATGACCCAGGCTACACCTCGGATCGTCTCGATCAAGTCGTTATTGGAATCCGGCTCACACTTCGGCCATCAGACAAAGCGTTGGAACCCGAAGATGAAGCCGTATATTTTTGCTGCGCGCAATGGCATTCATATTCTTGATCTTCAGCAGACGGTATCTGGGCTAACAAACGCCTACCGCTTCCTAGTTGAGACCGTTGCAAGTGGCGGTAAAGTGCTATTTGTTGGCACAAAAAAGCAATCACAAGAGACGATACTCGAAGAGGCTGCGCGCTGTGGCCACTATGCAGTCACGACACGCTGGCTTGGTGGCACGCTTACTAATTTTGTCACCATTCGCAAGCGATTACGCCATTTAGCGGATCTTGAGCATCGCCGTGATAGTGGCGATTTTGCCAAACTAACCAAGGCTGAGGGCCTGAAGCTAGGTGAAGAGATCGAGAAGCTGAACCGTGTTTTTGGTGGCATGAAATTGATGGAACGGCTACCAAGCGCCATTTTCATTGTCGATCCACATAAAGAGGATCTGGCAGTAAAAGAGGCGATCAAAGTTGGCCTTCCGATCGTCGCAATGGTCGATACCAATTGTGATCCTGATCCAATCAATTATGTTATCCCATGTAATGATGATGCAATCCGCAGCATTCGGCTGATCGCCTCGAAGATGGCGGATGCAGTGATTGAAGGCCAGAATCGCCGCGAGTCGTCGCAGGCCGATCAGATGCGTGGTGGTCGTTACGATCAGCCAGTCGCAGATGAGATTGAGGCTGCGGTCGAGGCAAGTGAGGCCGAGGAGTAATTGCGGATGCTTTGTGTGGAAGACGGGGATGTGCTTGCACCCTCGATCTTCCCACTTTTTATGTTATACATTGATCGAAAGAGGAGCAATACATTGGCTGTGATTTCTGCCCAAATGGTGAAGGAACTGCGTGAGCGTACTGGTGCTGGCATTAAGGAATGCCGCGATATTTTAGATGTCACTGGCGGAGACATCAACCAGGCGATCGAGATGCTGCGCGAAAAGGGCATGAAGGTTAGCGATAAGGTTCAGGGTCGTGAGACGACCGAGGGCCGCATCGAGATTTACATGCACCCCGGCAATAAGATGGCAGCCTTGATCGAATTGTGCTGCGAAACAGATTTTGTAGCACGAACCAACGATTTCATTACACTGTCGAAAGAGATTGCCCTCCATATCGCTGCTGTCAACCCACGTTATCTGACAGTTGAGGAAGTTCCAGCAGATGCGGTTCCAGCCGATATGAAGCCCGAGAAGTTCTATGAGGAAGTAGTGTTGCTTAAGCAACCATTCGTCAAAGATCCCTCACAGACTATCGAGGATCGGATCAAAGTCGCAGTTGCCAAGTTGCGCGAAAATATTGTGTTGCGGCGCTTCATTCGCTATGAGATTGGTGGATAGACGCGACGCCATATAGTACTGTAGAGACGCGACTAATCGCGTCTCTACTACGATAAACCGCGTCTCTACGAGGTAACGCATGTCTCAGCCACGCTACCGGCGCATTCTGCTCAAAATGAGTGGCGAGGCGCTTGCCGGTGATAAAGTCGGTGGTGCGATTGACCCGAAGATGCTTGATTATTATGCGCAGGAGATCGAGGGTGTTGTTGCGCATGATGTGCAAGTGGCGGTGGTTTTGGGCGGTGGTAATATTTGGCGCGGTGCAAGTTCCATCGCGCGTGGAATGGATCCAGCGCAATCACACTATATGGGCATGATCGCCACGATTATTAATGCACTGGCGCTGCAGGATGCGTTGGAGCGACGCGGGATCTATACTCGGGCGATGACAGCGATCAAAATGGATGAGGTTGCCGAGCCATATATTCATCGTAAAGCAACCCGGCATCTCGAGAAGAATCGTGTGATTATTCTTGCTGCTGGTACGGGCAATCCATACTTCACAACCGATTCTGCAGCTGCACTACGGGCTGCCGAACTTGGTGCCGAAGTTATCCTCATGGCAAAGAATGGCGTAGATGGTGTGTACACTGCTGATCCACGAACAAACCCTGAGGCAACGCGTTTTACCCATATTACCTATATGGATGCGCTTAGTCGTGGCCTTACCGTAATGGATAGCACGGCATTGACCTTTTGTATGGATAATAATATTCCGATTATTGTATTCAACCCCATGGAATCTGGCAATATTGAACGAATTGTCCTTGGTGAACAGGTTGGAACATTGGTTGCAAAAGAACCAGAGTCTCGAGAGAGGCAGATATGATCAATGATCTATTGCGCGAAATTGAGCCGAAGATGAAGAAGCCGTCTGAAGCACTACGCCACAACCTAGCGTCTGTTCGTACAGGCCGCGCTTCACCTTCACTTGTCGAAGGGCTACCCGTATTTGCCTACGAAGAGACACTGCCTCTCAATCAACTTGCCAGTATTAGTGTGCCAGATGCGCGCATGATTGTCATCACACCATATGATGCTGGCACGATCAAGGCCATTCAGAAAGCCATTCAAATCTCGGAGTTGGGGATCAACCCAACCGATGATGGACGCATGATTCGGTTAGTATTGCCGCCACTTACCGAGGAACGCCGCCGTGATTTAACAAAGACGGTACGCACACGTGTCGAGGAAGCAAAAATCGCTGTTCGCAATATTCGCCGCGAGGGTATTGATGAAATACGCGAATATGAGCACGAGAAGCTGATCTCCGAGGATGATGCACACCGTGGGCAAGAGAAGCTGCAAGAAATGACAGACCGTTATATCCGTGAGATTGAACATATCGGCTCAAGCAAAGAGGCCGAGGTGATGGAGATCTAAGGGATGACAGGTGATCCTGAACCCATACAGATCCCGCGCCATATTGCAATCATTATGGATGGGAATGGTCGTTGGGCAAAGCAGCGTGGCCTACCACGTTTAGCTGGGCATCACGCTGGGACAGAAAACATCCGTCGCATTATTACGGAATGTGCTGAGCAGGGTGTACGCTATCTGACCCTCTATGCATTCTCAACGGAGAATTGGACACGCCCCTCTGCCGAAGTCAATGGGCTGATGCTGCTGCTTGGCGAAGTTATCAACCGTGAGACAGAAAATCTCCATCGTGAGGGTGCGCAGATTCGGCATCTGGGCCGCATGCTTGGTATTAACGAGCAACTACAGGACAAAATTCGCGCTGCTGTGGATCTCACCCGCAATAATACCCGTATCACAGTAGCAATTGCCTTCAACTATGGCGGTCGCGCCGATATTGTCGATGCGATCCGCGAACTCATGCAACGGGGCTATTCGCACGATCAAGTGACAGAGGAATTAATTGCGGCACACCTCTCAACCAGTGGTATGCCAGATCCGGATCTGATTATCCGTACAGCAGGTGAATGGCGGCTCTCGAATTTCCTGATTTGGCAAGCAGCTTATAGCGAATATTGGACAACCCCGCTCTATTGGCCCGATTTTGGCACCGAGCAGCTACGACAGGCGATCCACGATTATGGGCACCGTGAGCGACGATTCGGCGGCCTTACCAATGCGCCGAGCTAACTCGCTGGCGCAACGCATCGGCAGCGTAGCGATCATGCTACCGCTGGCGATTGCCTTCGTGTGGTGGGGGCCTCTCGCTGTCTTGGCAGCTGTGGTGGTAGTGATTGTCATTGGCTGGGGCGAAGTCAACACCGCATTCACAAACACTGGCTATCAACCACAGCGCTGGCTTGGTCTCGCACTCGCAATCACCCTCGCCTGCGCAATCTATTCTGATCATCTCATTGCGCTTAATCTCACAATAGCAACCATTGTCGGCTTTACCATGCTGGCACTTGTGCTTATGTTGCCCTACCATGATCGCAAAGGTGTGATGGCCGATTGGGCTGTGACAATCGGCGGCGCACTATATATGGGCGGGCTCGCCGGCCATATCGCCTTGATTCGGCTGATTGATACTCCGCTACTGCCTGGGCCACTACGTGATATTGGCCTTGCGTCTGGTGCAGGCTGGCTGTATCTCGTGTGTGCTGTCACCTGGCTCCAGGATGCCTTTGCCTACTTTGTTGGCAAGAGCTATGGCCGCAATAAGATGAGCCCATCGCTGAGCCCTAAGAAGACATGGGAAGGTGCAGCTGGTGGTATGGTAGGTGCCATTCTAGGTGGAGTGCTCGCCGTGCTGATCTGTGGCCTACCAGTCTCACCACTGATTGGTGGGCTGCTGGGTGTCGCCGGTGGCGTAATTGGCCCACTTGGCGATCTGGTCGAATCGATGATCAAACGCCAGGCTGGCCTGAAGGATACTGGGCAACTGATTCCTGGCCATGGCGGGCTACTCGACCGGCTGGATAGCTTCCTCTTTAACTCACCAGTGCTCTACTACCTGATTTTATTGGTCATTAGCCGCTAAGGCTAAGCGCAAAGCGTTTGAGCGCAGAACGCACAACGATTCTGCATTGCGATGCGGTCTACGCCGAATCGGGGAGCGCAATCGATCAGACCACCGCTATAGGCAAACCAAAGGCGTAAGGGAAGCTGATTATTGCCTCCTATACGCCCTTTTTGTAGTCTCTTCTTTACGCCTAAACGAGCCTTTGCGCAAATTACCTTAACGCCAGGCGGCTGCCAAAGCGATCAGGTCATCATAGATCGCATCGGGTTGCACACTACTCTGCTCAAGAGTCGCAATCGTCGAGACACCCGTGAGCACTAGTACACTGGCGAGGCCAGCCGCTCGGGCTCCGGCAATGTCGGTATCGAGCCGATCCCCAATCGTGAGTGTACGCGAGGATTCCGCGCCAAGAATGCTGATCGATGCCTCGAAGAGCGCCGGGCCGGGTTTGCCAATCACATATGGCTCGCGTTCGCTACCGGTGCGAAGGAGTGCGAGCAGCGCACCACAGCCTGGCACGATACCATCCTCAGCGGGAAAGGTTGTGTCTGGGTTGGTACCAATGAAGGTGGAACCAGCACGAATATGTAGGCATGCGCGCCGCAGTTGTGGGTATGTCACCTCAAAATCCATGCCAACCACAACATACTCTGGGTGGGTGTCGTCCTCCACAAAATAGCCATCAGCAAAGAGCGCGCTGCGTAGACCATTCATGCCAATACAGTAGACACCAGTACCGCGTGGGGCTTTGCCCTCCAGGTAGCGGCGCGTTGCAACTGGCGAGGTCACAATCCGTTCAGCGGGCATGGCAATATTCATGTTGGCTAATTTCTCGCTGAACTCTGCTTGTGTTAGCGTGGCATTGTTTGTCGCACACGCATAGGCAACACCACGTTGGTCAAGCAGTTCCAATAGCGCCGAGACCCCTGGCAGTGGCGCTTTGCCACGATATAACACACCATCCATATCGAAAATTGCGGCAGTATAGTGAGAGAGATCGAACATATAGTTACTCCGTAAAACATTGAAGCAGTGAAGCAGTGAAGCAGTGAAGCAGTGAAGCAGTGAAGCAGTGAAACATTGAAGCATGTGAGCAGTGCTTGAGTTAGGGTTGCTCCAATGCTCCAATGCTCCAATGCTCCAATGCTCCGATGCTCCGATGCTCTGCGCTCCAATGCTTGATTACATTCGCTCTGGTACCTTTATGACCAGAAGGGCTAGGCCATTTCGCAACGCCTGAGCGGTTGCTTCGGTGAGGCGCAGGCGTGCTGCCCGCAAATGGGATGTTTCGGCTTTAAGGACTGAACACTCATGGTAGAACCCGGAGAATGAGCGTGCCGTTTCGTAGCACCACTCGGCCACAACATAGGGAGCATAGCGCTCGGCCGCAGCACGTACGGCACCGGGAAGCTTGGCAAGTTGTTTGATTAATGTGATTTCGGCAGGATGATCCAACAGTGCCGCATGCACTGCTACCGGCTCTCCCCCCGCCTCGGCTGCATGGCGTAGAATCGATTTACAGCGCGCATACATGTACTGAATATAGGTCGAACTATTGCCTTCAAGCGCAAGCATGCGCTCCCAATCGAGGGTGATATTGCGGCGCGGATCCTGAAATAGATCGTTATAGATGACACCACCGATCCCGACAATTTCGGCAACCTGATCACGTTCAGCCTCTGAAAGCTCAGGGCTTGTGCGATCTACAATGACGCGCGCACGACTATGGGCCTCATCGAGGAGATCGGCGAGGTAGATCATATTACCCTTGCGGGTCGAGAGTGGTTGGCCATTTGCATCAAAGATCGTGCCAAACTTGATATGTTCCAGAATAACGCCTTCAGCTTCGCCCAGCGCACGCGCCAGGATGAACAGTTGACGAAAGTGCAATTCCTGGCGCGCATCCACCACATAAATGATCTGGCTGGGGCCGAACTCACTGACACGAAACTGAATACAGGCCACATCGCGCGTATGGTAGAGTGTTCCACCATCACTGCGCTGCAGCAGAAAGGTCGGCAGGTTCTTCTCGAGTTCACCGACAACCACGGCACCCTTCTCATCGCGATAGGCAACACCAGTTGCGATCGCTTTCTTGATCACATCTGGCAGCATGTGCTCATAGAAGCTCTCACCATACGCATGATCGAAACGAATGCCCAGGCGAGCATAGTTTGGCTGATTGGCGGCCATGGTCAAATCTACCATCCACTGCCATAGCTCACGGGCGGTTGGATCACCCTGCTCTAGTTTGAGCGACCATGTGCGTGCTTCATCGGCCATGCTCGGCCCGGCGAAAAGCTGTTTCTGCTCTTCCAGCCATTCACGGCGGGCAATCGCTTCTGGATCGCCATCCGCAAGACGCAGTACCCAGGACTCGGCTTCGGCACGTTGTTTGGCATCCTCTTTGGCGAGCCGATTAAACTCAGCATAGATCCGATCGATCTGGGCGATCGCCTCTTCACCAGTGGCATCTGGCTTACCCCAGCGTAGGATGGCCGCAATATTCATGCCAAATTGTGTGCCCCAATCGCCGAGGTGGTTATCGCCAATAGTGCGATACCCTAGGAAGCTGAAAATATTGTAGAGCGATTGGCCAATAATGGTTGAGCGAATATGACCAACATGCATTGTCTTGGCAATATTCGGTGCCGAATAATCGATCACCACTGTACGACCAAGACCAAGATCATCACTGCCATAGCGATCGCCCAGTCGTTCAACTTCATCCAGAACAGCAGCTACCAAGCGCTGTGCATTGAGCGTAAAGTTCAGGAACGGCCCAGCAGCCTCAATCGTTCCAATCAAGCCATCGGGAGCTGGATGAATTGCTGCGGCTAATTGTTGTGCGAGGGCAGGTGGCGCCATACCAAACTCTTTGGCGCTGCGGAAGGCCGGGAACGCCAAATCGGCCGGGATATTTGGCTTTGGGGTAGCCAGTTCGATCTGCGCGGCTGGAATGCGCCCGCTGGACAGGATAGCTTCACGGACTTCGCGCGCAAATTGATCAAGTGCGTATTCCATCAAAATCCTCAGTGTCGTGGTGATATTCAAACACAAAAAGGGGCGGACAGCCAATACCTTTTAACGCAAAGGCGCAAAGACGCAAAGACGCAAAACAGATATACAGCTTGCGTCCTTGCGTCTTTGCGTTCTAAAGCCCCTGCCGTGTGCGATAACCTTTTTTATAAGGTGTTGCTCTTAACTAGCGATAGTATAGGTGTATTGCGGCAGATGTGCAAGAACAGCACCTAATTAATCCGTTTTGTGCGCCCACCCCATTCACGATCACGCAACACAAACTTTTGCACTTTACCAGTTGAGGTTTTGGGTAATTCGCAGAATTCGATCACTGCCGGACACTTATAGCGCGCAATCAGGCTACGGCAGAACTCAATAAGTTCTTCTCCTGTGACACTCTGGCCCGGCTTAAGGGTAACAAATGCCTTCGGCCGCTCACCCCATGTGTCATCTGGAATGGCAACCACCGCACACTCCAATACAGCTGGGTGTTTCACAATCGCCTGTTCCACCTCAATCGTTGAGATATTTTCGCCACCAGAGATAATAATATCCTTGGCGCGGTCGCGTAGTTCGATATAGCCATCGGCATGCCAGACGCCTAAATCACCAGAATGAAACCAACCACCGCGAAAAGCCTCAGCGGTGGCCTCGGGTTGACCAAAATAGCCCTTCATGGTGATATTGCCGCGCATAACAACCTCACCCATCGTTTCGCCATCGCGTGGAACATCATTCATGTTGGCATCCACAATTCGCACCAGATCAGCAGTGGTATTACCCTGGCCCTGGCGTGCATGGAGTTGCGACTGCTCGGCATCAGGTAGCGCATTCCAGGCATCGTTCCAAGCGCAAATCGTTATCGGGCCATAGGTTTCGGTTAAGCCATACACATGAATCGCATGCAGATTGAGGGCCTTGAGCTGACCAAGGAGTGTTGGCGAAGGTGGCGCACCGGCCACCATAAGCGTGATTGGTGAATCGAGCCGATGCGCGCTGACGTGGTTCACCAGCGCAATTTGTACGGTTGGCGCCCCGCAATAATGAGTCACATGTTCGGTGGCAAACAGGCTCCAGATCCGCGCAGGATCAACTTTGCGCAGACAAACGCTTGTGCCCGCCGCAGCAACAACTGCCCAGGGGAAGCACCAGCCATTACAATGGAACATCGGCAATGTCCAAAGGTATACCGAATTGGCATTCATCCCCGCGTCAATCACTTGGGCCAACGCATTAAGGTATGCCCCACGATGGGTATAGATAACACCCTTGGATCGGCCAGTGGTGCCAGAGGTGTAGTTAATTGTGATATCTTCTTCCTCATCCGCCAGCCAGCTTGCCACTGGCACAGGATCGCCAGCCGAAAGATACTGCTCGTAGGGATCATCTGCCAATGCAGTATCGGCAATCCGCACAACGATCAATTGTGAAAGATCGTGGGTTGCAACCAGATGGGCCAGTTCATCATCAACAAATAAGAAACGTGCACCAGAATGTTGAAGAATATAGCTAATCTCATCATTATGTAGCCGTGTATTGATCGCAACCAGCACCCCACCAGCGGCAGGTATCGCAAAGTGCGCTTCGAGCAGTGCCGGAGTATTTGGGCAGAGAAACGCAACCCGCTCATGCTTTGCCAGCCCATCGGCGCGCAGATGCGACGCCAGACGATTCACGCGCTGCTCAAACTCACGATAGGTGTAGCGTCGCTCACCATGCACAATTGCGGTCTTTTCGGGAAAAAGATATGCGCTACGGCGAAGAAAACTCACCGGCGTTAATTCCGTTCGATAGACTTTTTCCTGCTCCATCACGGCCTCCCTGGCTATCAGAATGCTGGATAATGCCATTGTAACACAGCGCTCAGAGCGCATACCGAGCGACTCGATATGGGCGAACGCTGATTGACGCTACAGAATACATGTTCTATAATACTATCAAACAATAGTGCGAATCGATAAAAGCGCAGGAGGCATTGGCATGCAAACCCATATTGGGCATCTCGTGTTTGGAGTCCAGCCGGCCAATCTTGGATTCTACCGTGATTTGTTGAGCTTTCTTGGCTGGTCAACAATCTATGATGGTGATGGAATGCTCGGAGTTGGTGGGGAGCATGGAGTAAGTTTGTGGTTTAGCGCTCCGCTTAAGGATGTTTCGAATGATTACGATGGCCCTGGCTTGAACCATCTGGCAATCAGCACCAAAACTCAAGAAGATGTGGATAGCGTTGTGGCCTACATGACGGAACATGGGATCACACCCCTGTTCGATACCCCGCGCCATCGGCCCGACTTTTCGCAGAGCCCAGAAAGCACCTACTATCAGGTGCTGTTTGAAACACCAGATCGGCTTTTAATAGAGGTTGTGTATACCGGCCCGAAATCGGCGTAATATCTACGGAGCGAATAGCAGAACCATAAAAAGAGCCAGGAGATATGGCATTTCGCCGCTCTCTCCTGGCTCGTACATTCTGAACCCGAAGCCTAACCTGTGGCGCTATTTTGGCACTGCGGTAGGTACGACAGGGGCGGGTGGCGCTTCGGGGATATCAAGGCCAATCAGTGGGGCTGCCGGCCCAGCTAGACGATCGACCAGATCGCCAAGGCGACGGAATTGTGGGCCAAGTTCGGTTTTGGCCAGTGGGATTTCAACCGGCACTTTGACACCCTGACCCTTGAGTGGTAGTGGTTGGTTGATTGGAATAACCATATTCAAGTGAATCTTGAGCTTTGTTCCAACCGGCAATTGTAGGTTCACATTGGCACGTAACCTGCCTGCCAAACCTAAATCAATATCGGCGCCCTCAACCACAACATTGGCAGACTCGGTGAGTTCGACAACCGTTTCCTGGTTCACCGGAACATCCAGTTTAATTGGAATCGTCACATCATCAAGCGGAATCTCAGTGCGGATCGTGGATGCTTCCAAGCCATCAACAACATTGCGAAGTTCGGCAACATTATCACGCGCAAATCCTGTCAGGCCACCAACGGTGCCGAGCAGTGGGTTACGAAAGTTGATAATAAACATACCAAGAAAGAAGACAACAAAAAGTAGCACCACATTGACCACAAATGAGGTGATGATCATGGCCTTCCACCAATTTGTGAAACGGGTGTTACTCTTTTTCGGCGCTGCTTCCTTACCTTGATCACTACTCAAAGCAGTTGATTTGCTACTTATATTGGTGCTGGCCATGCGAATCTCCTCGTCGTATGGATATGCTGCTTGGCAGTATATACCACGCTGTGTGGTAAATCAACACACAATTTGCTGCAAGATGGCTTCAGAATGAGATCGAAGGCGAGATCTGTAAAGAATTGATCCTATGCGCCACCAAAATAGCGTAACGCGAGGCGTAGACGATCCTCAAGCTCTGGTGATGCATCATGTGGCAGGGCGTTAATTGCGGCCATTGCCTCAGTAGCGCTGAAGCCTAAGCTGGTGAGCATCTCGGCCAGCTCAGCATTGACAGCAATCGCAGCCGGACTCGTGCCAACCGGAGTAATACTACCACGCAGATCAATCTTGCCCTTGAGCTCCAGAACCAGACGCTCAGCCGTTTTCTTACCAATACCAGGAACGCGTGAAAGCCGCACAATATCACCGGCGGCAATCGCATTGCGTAACTCATCCGGTGAACCAGAACCAAGCAAATTGAGCGCTACCTTAGGGCCAATTCCAGTGACCCCCAGAAGCGTCTCGAAGAGTTGGCGTTGATCGGTAGTTGCAAAACCATACAGCGTCAGCGAATCCTCACGCACCTGCAAATTTGTGTATAGTTGAACAATCTCGCCGATAGGGCCAAGCGCCCCAAGTACCTGACGTGGCGCATACACTAATAGGCCAACACCACCAACCTCGACCACAACATGATCGGGGGCGGTTTGGGCTAATATTCCACGGATTGATGCAATCATAGAGAACCATACAAGCGCAGAGCGCAGAGCGCATAACGCATAACGCACAATCATTACATGTGACAAGAATCTGCTTTGCGCTCTTGCGCTCCTGCGCTCTGCGCTCTGCGCTCTGCGCTCCCGATTATACCACCTTCCGCACACAAGAGCGTATCTCATCATGGTATACTGCCAGCAGCCTTGTTGATGCTATTTGGAATGAAAGGATTATACAATGGAGTATCCACTTTCTGATGAAATGAAGGCGCTGCGAAAGGAAATTCGCGCATTTGCGGAACGAGAGATTGCGCCAATCGCCCGCGAGATTGATGAAGAGGAACGCGTTCCTTTCGAGGTACTCAAGAAGGCTGGTGAGCTTGGATTTATTGGCATCCCATTCCCAGAGCAATATGGTGGGATCGAATCTGGGCTAGTTGGCTACTGTATCCTCATGGAGGAGCTTAATCGGAAGTGTGCATCGACGGCAACAATCATTGGTGCGCACGCGCAGCTCTGTGCTATGTCAATCTATCTTTCTGGCAATGAGCAGCAAAAGGAAAAGTACCTAAGCGGGCTTGTTGCAGGCAAGCAATGGGGTGCCTGGGCGCTCACCGAACCTAACGCCGGTAGTGACGCCGCGCATATCAGTACAACCGCACGCCGCGATGGCGATGATTGGATTCTGAATGGCTCGAAGATGTGGATCACCAATGGCTCGTTTGCCGATGTGCTCGTTGTGTTTGCGGCCAATGATCGCAACCTTGGTGCACGTGGTGGCATCACAGCCTTTATTGTGGAAAAACAGTTCCCCGGATTCAAGGTTGGCAAGGTAGAGCCCAAGATGGGCTTACGTGCATCGCATACGGCATCATTGTTCTTCGAGGATTGTCGTGTGCCAGCTAAGAACGTCCTTGGTGAGGTTGGCGCCGGGTTTGTGACGGCGATGCGCACACTGGATATTGGGCGCTGCGGGCTTGGCGCTTCTAGCCTTGGCGCTGCCAAAGAGGCCTATGAACTGGCCCTCAAATATGCTGTTGAACGCCAGCAATTTGGCCGCCCGATCGCCGATTTTCAGGCTATTCAATTTAAACTGGCCGATATGATCACCAAGATCTATGCCATGGAGCAGATCGTCTATTCGTGCGCAGAAAAGGTTGATCGTGGCGAATCGGCTACCCTTGAATCAAGCATCGTAAAACTCTTCTGTACCGAGGCAGCATCACAGATCATTGATGAGGCCATCCAGATTTATGGCGGTATGGGCTTCTCACGCGAGGTTCCGCTTGAGCGCATGTATCGCGACGCACGGGTGACACGTATCTTTGAAGGCACAAATGAGATCCAGCGCCATGTGATCGCCAGTGAGATTCTGAAGGGCGCCGGGCATAAGATCAAGCTGTATTAAGAACAGCGGAACCGCAGAACCGCAGAACCGCAGAACCAAGAACCACAGAACCACAGAGACACAGAGACACGGTAGCGCTCCATCATTCCAACATCGTATTGGCGAACCTTGTGTTCGCCCACACTAAGTTCACAGGCTTTCAAAGGAGAACAACCCTATGATACGATTATCCAATCAGAAATCTTGGGTGATCTTTGCGTGTATGCTGATGGCTTTTGTGCTAACACCACAGGCCAGAATCGCGCGTGCTGCTGCTGCCGACTGCAATGTGCAGTGGGCCGAGACAATCCACGACACCTTCAGTATCAGTTACCGCTCAATCGTTGGGCCAACCACGCCAAACACCACCGTCAAACTGCGCCTGCGGGTTGCCCAGAGCGATATCACAAGTGCACGTATACGGGTCTGGAATGATCGCACCAATGTACAGACCTACTACACCATGGCATGGGATGGAACATTCGACACTGACCCGACCACCTACGACTGGTGGTTTGCCGATATTCCTGTCAGCGCACAGCCAACCATTCTATATTATTTCTTTGAACTGACCGACCAAGGCACGAGTTGCACGGCCGACCAAGATTTCTATGTGGACGACAATATTGCGTTCTATGGCGGCGGCTCTGGCGCTATGAGCGATGGCTACGACGATACGCGCAGCTTCCAGATCACCGTCTACGACCCGGCCTTTAGCGTGCCAAGCTGGATGCAGCGCGGTAATGTATACCAGATCTTCCCGGATCGTTTCCGCGATGGCAATAACGCCAATAACCCGGCATCCGGGCGCTTCTTCTATAACCAGGCCGGTGGTACGATTGCCCGATCTGGCCAGGCCAACTGGAATTACACCATGTGTGATCCACGCGGGATCCAGGCACCGCCTTTCTCGTGTACAGGGCACTATAGCGATAACTTCTATGGTGGCGACCTCAAAGGCGTCACAGACAAAATCAATCAGGGTTACTTCGATAACCTGGGTGTTACCGTACTCTATTTCAACCCACTCTTCCGTTCGCCCTCGAACCACAAGTACGATACCGCCGATTATCTGACAATTGACCCAGATTTCGGTACCTTGGCGGATTTCCAAAGCATGGTTAGTGCTGCGAATAGCCATGGCATCAAGATCATTCTGGATGGTGTGTTCAACCATGTCGCCTCAGATAGCAAATATTTCGATCGCTACTCACGCTACAATGCCGCTGGAACCTTGACCAGCCCAGGAGGCATTGGCACCAACGATGGCAGCGGTGCCTGTGAGGCGACTGGCTCCACCTTCCGATCCTGGTTCTACATCCCGGATATTGGTAAGGCTGGCCGCGATGGCGATCCCAATACTGGCCCACTTGCGCTATGCGCAGTCAACCAAACCTATGAGGCCTGGTATGGTTATTCATCACTACCGAAGCTACAGGCCAATATCGCTGCGGTACGAACCTTGATCTGGAATAATGGGCTTAGCTCAGTTGGCCCATACTGGACCCAACAAGGCGCAAGCGGCTGGCGTTTCGATGTTGGTGGTGATGTCGATCCTGGCCTGACCAACGATGCCACAAATGATTACTGGGAGGGCTTCCGCGCAGCAGTGCGCAATAGCGCTATTACAGGTAAGAGTGACACACTCATGCTTGGCGAGGAATGGGGCGATTCATCGGCATGGCTGCTTGGCAACGAGTGGGATAGTGTCATGAACTATCGCTATCGCTCGGCAGTAATGAGTTGGCTCTCGACCGGCTGTGTCGCTGGCAGTGGTTGTAGCAGCGGCGTGTTCGAAGATAACGACAGTAACTCCAGCAGTTCAAGTGGCTCAATTGCTTATATCAGCCCTTCACAGTTCAATGCACGCTTGCGCTCGATCCAGGAGGATTACCCACCAATGGCATTTAAGGCCATGATGAACCTGGAGGGCTCGCACGACACAAACCGCATCCGCTTCTTGCTGAAGAAGGTCAACAACGACAATGACAGTGCGGCAGTGCAGCGTATGAAGGAAATGTGGATCTTCGCGTATACCTATGCTGGTGCACCTACCCTCTACTATGGCGATGAAATTGGCCTGACGCACGATGGTGTGTGGGATGGGAGCCGCTGGCAGGATGATCCTTATAACCGCGCGCCATTCCCATGGGACGATACTGCCGGTAGTTACACCGCCGATACCAGTAATCTGCTACCGCATCTGCGTAAGCTGGCTAGCGTCCGGCTGAGTTATCGTGCGCTCCAGGATGGCGATGTCCAGCACGGGCTGGTGATCAACGATGCCCAAAAAGTGTATGGCTTTGCACGCACCAATGGCAGCCAAACAGCACTGATCGCACTAAACCGTGACAATGCCAGCCACCCAGCCACATTTAGTGGGCTGAATGCCGCGCCCTACAACCTGCCCAATGGTACCGTGTTACTCGATGCGCTCAATGGTGGAACCTATACCGTAACCAGTGGCGTGGTAAGCCCGAATGTCAGCAGCAATTGGGGTGTGGTGCTTGTTGAGCAGAGCAAGATTGAAACACCAGCAGTTGCAACAGGCCTTACAAAGACACCCTCGGGCGCAAATAATATTCTCACATGGAACCCGGTTGTGGCCGATACAACCAGTGGCCGCGAGCTTGCGGTGACCTACGAGATCTACCGTGGCGCCAGCGCGGGCTTTACCCCGAGTGCAGGCAACCGGGTTGCTACAATCAGCCCACCAAACTTTGGTGGCACCAGCACGGGCAAAGTGACCTACACCCATATTAATGCGCCAGCTGGAAGCTTTTACAAGATTCGCGCGATCAATGCTGGCGGTAAGTTCTCTACTACCGCAGGCTTCTGATCTATGGCCTGGTCGTGAGACGATACCACCTCACGACCAGGCTAGCCATTCCCTAAGAACAAATGTTTGAAATTCACGCTTGAATTATTCCGATAAAGGAATATAATACAGATAATATACTTTTGCGTTCTGCGCGATTGTCGTAATGCAACCCGAGTCGCAGAACTCAAGGATCAGGGAGACTACGAACATGAGAAAGCTTGTTATGACGATGTTTCTGTCGTTGGATGGTGTAATAGAGAACCCAGCCTGGACAGCGCCTTACTGGAATGATGAAACCGCGAAGTATAAGGCCGATGAGATGATTGCCAGTGATGCGCTTCTGCTTGGACGGGTAACATACGAAGGCTTTGCAGCAGCATGGCCTTCACGCAAAGACGATGGCGCTGAGGAGATGAATAGTCGACCGAAGTATGTTGTATCAACAACGCTCAATGAAGTGACGTGGAACAACTCGCATCTAATCAAAAGCAATGTGGTTGAAGAGATCACAAAACTGAAGCAACAGCCCGGCCAAGACATTCTTGTTTATGGTAGTGGCACGCTTGTGCAGACACTGATCCAACACAATCTTATTGATCGGTATCGACTCTTGGTCTACCCGGTTGTAATAGGCAGTGGGCAACGCCTTTTTAAGGATGGAAGTACTGCAACCCTCAAACTCGTTGAGGCACAGAGCTTTAGCTCAGGTGTTGTTGCATTAGATTATGAGCCTGCGGTATAAGGCTGCGAATCTAGGTGATATGCGTCATGTTGGAAGTTAGCCCTGGCCATCGCGTACCCACCAGAGCAGCGCAGTGTGGGTTGGTTGATCAGGCGGTGCAAGTCGTCCAGCCTCCTTGTGCTCCAAGAGATCTGCCATCGCGGTACGAATCGCTGCGTCGGTAGTTGGCGATGGCGCGAGCCGTAACCGCCAGCGAATGGGTTTTGTGTTGTTGAGATCCATCATATACATGCTCGTTGTACACGAATTCCAGAATGGCAGTCGCCTATTACAATGTGGGAATTGGCGCGGTTATCGACAGACTGTGTGCTACGATATAGCACCTCATTCAATCGATCTCGCTGCGTTGATTGGATCGAGCGAATCAGGCATTGGAAGTGGCGATCCCGGCTCCTGCACAACCGTGATCAGCCAATCGCTACACAGATCAAGCCACTGTTGGGTTGCTTCCAACTGCCCAATACGATAGCAGGCTACCAGCCATTCATATGAACGCTCACTCGATAAGCTAGCCGCACGTTGTTGAATCTCTTCGAGGCGCTGGCGCATGGCCCACCGTTGGCGTGCAACTAACTCTAGTGCTACGGAGGTACTCTCCTGGCGTGAGAAGTAGATTTTCGCAAGAAATTCAATCCGGAAGTCGCGCCCATGACCGACCGGACTACGCACCCAGCGTAGAAACGCAGCCTCACCAGCCTCAGTCAATTCAAGGATTTTGCGACCAGTCTTCACCCGCTGAGTCGCGATCTGGCTGATCAGCAATCCTTCCTCCTCAAGGCGTGTGAGATAGGCATACAGCAGACTCTGCTTGATGCTCCAAACCATCCCAAGCTCAGCACTTGCCAACAACCGTTGATGGATTTCGTAGCCATGCATGGGCTGCTGTCGAACGAAACCGAGCAATGCATGCTCGATTGTTAGGGGCTGTTTGACCATTGGCATCGTTCTCACGCCTCCTCATGTACCGATTACATTCATCTGTTAAACCCAGTACTCCCACAGGAGCGTTGCCACTGTGCATCATACCTCTATCATACACACAGTGGCAAAACTACCATGGTAATCACAGGCGCTGTATCAGTTCAGGCGCGCTTGCCACATGGTTATGGGACACCTAGAAGACCTGGGTAAAGGTTGGCACCCGAACTATCTGATAACCCGCAGTGATGGTGTGTATTGCAGCAGCACCCGGCAACCCAATCGGGCCATCGAAGCCTGTTCCGCCCTGCACGAATGGCACAAATGTTGGTACTGCATCAGAGACATTATAGTAGATTGGTGCCGGTAAGCCATTTGGATTCGCAGGGTAGAACCCTCCCATCAGGCGCAACAGGACTAAATGCTCTGCCTCGCTCGCAGCATGTTGGGCAGCGGTTGCTGCAAGGCGTGGCTCACCCAACTCAGCAAACCGTCGTGTCGCTGCGAGGTAGGCACCTATGAAGGCTGTTTCTAATTCCACGAACGTTCGGGCATTGCTGACTTTCTCCACTAAGAACGTATCAGGAATGTAGAAGTCAGTCGTAAGTGGTTCGCCACCAGCCGATTGGAGAAACTCAAGATGATATTGCTCTGCTGTCAGGGCTAACTTTAGATACGCCAGTGTAGCATCATCAAGCCCAAGTGGATTATTGGCGATGGTGTGGTAATAGGCAGTGATCGCCAATCCCTCCGCCGTCACCGCGAGATTGAGAATCGTCTGCGGGGTATCTTCTGCATCTTCGAGCGCAGCATAAGCCGTGCTAAGACCAAACAGTTGGGCAAAACCTCCAGCGACGAGACCTCCACTCAGTCCAGCTGTCGCCTGAATCAATCGCCTTCGAGTGAGTACGGTGCGGGCCATGAACTACCTCCTCATAATCTGCTTCTAAATCATTTGCTTCTGAACTGCTGGTTACACGGCGCGTAGTGATCAAAGATCAGCGGTAATCACCTGCCTTGACAAGGTACATGATCAGACGGTATACTTGGCTTGCTTGAATTCATTAATTAAGTATATAGCCGAGCCTCCCATCACGTCAAGTACTCGCTGAATCTATCAGTATTAATCGAGTATTGAGCATATAGAAGGACTTTTCAAAAGGTGATGCTGCGTGCATACTGCCAGCAAGTAGTGACATTTCCTTGATAAAGGATCATTTTTTGAGTATGTAGGAGGTACCAATGCGCCGTCTAAATCTTCGCACAGTGTTCGCATTGTTCTTGGTCGTAATCGTGGGCATGAGTGGATCTGCCATGCCAAGTGCTGTCGCTGCCCCAGCGGAGCCGGTCGAGCTCACTGTCTTTGCGGCCGCATCGCTTACCGAGGCATTTCGGCAGATTGGCAAGAATTTTGAGAAAGCCAACCCTGGAGTAAAGGTTGTCTTCAGTTTCGCTGGTTCGCAGCAGTTGGCAGCCCAGCTTGGGCAAGGAGCGCCAGCGGATGTTTTTGCATCGGCCAATACGGCCCAGATGGCAGTTGCGGTGAATACAAGCCGTGTCGCGAAGGATTCCCCAAAGACGTTTGTCGTGAACCGACTACTGGTTGTCACATCACCAACGAGTAAAATCAAGATCACAAAGCTACAGGATCTGGCCACACCAGGGATCAAACTTGTTCTGGCAGCAAAGGCCGTACCTGTCGGGCAGTATGCCCTCGATTTTCTGGATAAGGCCGTAAAGGATCCTGCATTTGGCAGCGACTACAAAGCCAATGTGCTTAAGAATGTGGTTTCCTATGAAGAGAATGTGCGTTCTGTTTTGACCAAAGTGGCGCTTGGGGAGGGTGATGCAGGTATTGTGTATGTCTCGGATGTTATTGCAAGCTCCAAGACGCCAGTCAAACGCGTGAATATTCCTGATACACTAAATATCATCGCTTCCTACCCAATCGCACCGGTCAGCGACTCAAAGCATGCGCTTCTCGCGAAGAAGTTTGTGGCATATGTGTTTGCTGGCGATTCGCGCTTGATTCTTGCTCGCTATGGGTTCAATTTGCCGAAATAGTAGCAACTGGATGATTATAAAGATGTCCTGCTTGGTATGGTGGGTGTTATGCACCCATCATTCATTGTTTAGCTAGATATTGGATGAACCAATGGCTCCTAGCCTCAGTTCTACCGCCCAGATCAGCAATCGCCAACGTCGAAGGTTACCCTGGACCACAATACTCATTGTGCTGGCCAGTATCCCCATGTTGGCGTTCTTGATAACACCAATTCTTGCGCTCATTGCCCGGGTTGATCCCGCAGCGATCAGCGAAAATATGGCCAATGAGGAAGTTGGCCAAGCGATTTGGCTAAGTGTCATTACTACCGCTTCGAGCACTATGCTTGGGCTAGTACTAGGAACACCACTTGCCTATCTCTTGGCACGGCATCGCTTTCGCGGGCGCAGTATTGTAGATACCCTGATTGATCTTCCTATGGTGCTGCCACCATCAGTGGCGGGTATTGCGTTGCTGATCGCTTTTGGACGGCGAGGGTTCATCGGCGCATGGCTCGACGAGGCCGGGATCTCAATTGCATTTACCACTGTGGCAGTAATATTGGCCCAAACCTTTGTGGCAACCCCTTTCTATATTAAAACTGCACTTGGGGGCTTTGCTGGTGTTGATCGTGAGCTTGAGCAGGCAGCTTCGGTTGATGGTGCATCACCCTGGCATATTTTCACTCGGATCACGGTGCCATTATGCTGGCCGATTTTACTTGGTGGGTTGGTCATGGCATGGGCGCGAGCACTTGGGGAATTTGGGGCAACTATTATCTTTGCAGGCAACTTTCCTGGTCGTACCCAAACGATGCCATTGGCGATCTATATCGGCTTTGAGGTGGAGCTTGACATAGCATTAACCCTGGCACTGATCTTGCTTGGCACGTCCTTCCTGATACTCTTCATCGTCAAATTTATTCTCCGCCAGAATACATCCCCAACGACCTGACCCAAACGTGCCATAAGGAATATCAACAAAACCAACGCTTAGCGTATAAAGCTACGGCTTATGTGTGAGTAACTGGATCGCGGCAAAGAGTTGCGTATCGCCACAGAGGGTTTGCCCAATGGCAGGCTGGCGATCCCCGGTACAGGGCGCCATACTGGTGGGATCATCGGCGAAAGGCACAACCTGTTGTGGGGTAATACCAACCGCATGGATGGTGCGCTGCTCTGGCGTAATCCAATGGGCGATTGTAATCCGAGCGCTGCCACCATCACTCAGGCGATGGATATTCTGCACCGAGCCTTTGCCAAATGTCTTCTCGCCTAATAACATAGTGGCTGGCCTACGCTCGGCCAATGCACCAGCAACAATTTCACTAGCACTTGCAGAGCCACCATTCACAAGTATAACAACTGGAACCGCTGTAGGCACCATGATGCCACCAACAATGGTAGTGATCTCTTGTAAGCCGCCTACGCCATCATCCTCATAGAGGGCGGTACCAGAATAGAAGCGCCCAAGAATTTCCTGTGCACTATTGAGAAAACCGCCAGGGTTGTTACGCAGATCGAGAATAATACCGCGTGGCGCCGTTCGGGTAAGCTCCGCGTACGCTTGGTCATATTCTTTTGGTGTTGTGGCCTTAAACTCATTAATGCGCAGATAGACGATACCATCCTCAAAACGTTGCCCCTCAACACTAGGAATCACAATATTGCGGCGCACGAGTGCAAGCTCGATATCGCTGGCATCGGCCGCCTTGCGCACTCGTAGCGACACCGCGCTCCCTTCTGCGCCACGTAATTTCCCAGCAACTTTTACTGCAGCATCACTTGTGCTTAGCCCAGCGATCAGTTGAGGCACATCTTCACCATCGATCATCAGCAGTTCATCATCCTGGCGTAACCCTGCTAAATAGGCTGGGCCATCGCGGAAGGGCTTGTAGAGGAATGCATGCCCAGCGGTGATCCGCAGATACGTGCCAATACCACCAAGCGTGCCCTGCAAATGATCCTGGGTTTGTGCGGCAAGTTCTGGCTCCTGATACACAGTATATTTGTCGTCCAGGCTAGCCAACATCCCACGGATGGCACCCTGAATCATGGCAGTCTGATTAAGCGTGGCACGGCTGTAGTATTCTTGATCAAGCAGATCCCAGATTTCCCAAAAGACATCAAACTTTGCACGCGCATCCTCTGGCCCGACAGGAACAGTCACACCCGTCGCATGGGCTACCGTTTTAATCGGTGTTGGCACTGCTACCCCAGAATTGACCAGCGCTGCACTCAACCAGCCACTGGTGAATCCAATCAGGAGCAGGAGGATGACGATCGTTGTGCGAAGAAGAACACGTATAAGAAGTGCCATAATGAGCTCGCAGTGTGATGAGTACAGAACAAGAGAACCGCAGAACCGCAGAACCAAGAACCAAACTTGAACAAGAGAACAAGAGAACAAAGAACAAGAGAACAAAGAACAAAGAACTAACGTACAGCGCAGAACCGCAGAACCGCAGAACCAAGAATGAGCCAGATCGTACGGGCGAACCTTGTGTTCGCCTGCTAAGAACAAGAGAACAAGAGAACGGAAACGCCGGGTACCCGACCCAAAGGGTACCCCGGTGACGCAAAGACACAAAGATCTAATAGGCATGATGCATGCCCGTTCCACCGCTTCAATGCTTGGCCCAGAGGGCACCCCGCTTCAATGTTTCGATGCTCACATACTCCACCGTTCCATCGTTCCATCGCTCCATCGCTCCATCGCTTCTACGCTCTGCGCTCTGCGCTTCACAGCTCGCCAAACTCATACAGGACAGCTGTTGCAGCGACGAGCGGGGCAGTTTCAGCACGGAGTGTGCGCGGCCCAAGAGTAACTTCTTGGATGCCATGTGAATGCGCGAGGTTGCGTTCTGTTTCGCTCAGGCCACCTTCAGGGCCACTAACAATACCTAAGGCTGTTGGATATTCTGTATATTCGCGCAAGATGGTACGCAGCGGTGGTGCGCCCTGGCCTTCCCAGAGGAGGAGTGCGGGATGCTGCATCTGGGCACAAGCCATATGAAAGGGTTGTGGGCGCAACACCTGCGGTAATCGGCTACGCCGCGATTGTTCAGCGGCCTCACGTACAATGCGCTGCCAGCGTAATAGCTTGGCCGCACCAATCTCACCATCGGCAATGCTACGTTCACAGATGATTGGGGCAAATACGGCTACGCCAAGCTCAGTGCCCTTCTGTAAGAGCCACTCAAAACGCTCAGCACGCATAAGCCCAACATACAGTGTAAGTTGAAGATTTGGCTCGCCACCACCAGCCTCATGTTGTTCGATATGACCAGTAATACGGCCTTTACCAAGCGATGCAAGTGTGGCAATATACTGGTTCCCAAGCCCATCCAGTAGCACTACCTGATCGCCCGCCCCTAGCCGCAGTACGCTTCCCATCTGCCGGATGAGATCAGCATCTTCGATCTGTACCTGTTCACCGCGAAATACGGATGGGTCGACAAAAAAACGATAGGTGTTGCTACCAATTGTGTGGCGACGGGCCATGGCATCCTTTCTTTATGACAAGGTGACAGGGTGACAAGGTGACAGGGTGATTATTTTATATTTAATGTGACATTACTTCTATCAAGCACTGTCACCTTGTCACTCCTCATCTTGTCATCTTGTCACCTTGTCACCGTACCCTTTCCTATGCACCAATGCAACCCAATCGCCCTCCTGGCGACGCTCAATACGTTCTAGCCCAGCTGCTGCATATGCCAAAGCAACTTCGTCCTCACGATCGGCAATGATCCCAGAACTCACAAGAATTCCGCCGGGTTTAAGTGCAGTAACAAGATCTTCTGCCAATGCAGCCAAAACACGCGCGATAATATTAGCAACAATAAGATCGAATTGGGATTGTGGCACCGCTGTTTCAGCAAGTGTACGTTGTGTTTCCTGCGCACGGCTTAGTGTTCCTTGCCCGCCTGAGCCTACCCAGCCACCAAGTTCGGCGCCACGCCCCAGGCTACCTTCAGCGGAGATTACTATCGTGGCGACCTCATTGCGTAGTGCATTGGCGGCGCTCGCCTCCACCGCAATTGGATCGGTATCGAGGGCAACAACCTGCGCTGCGCCAAGCTTTGCAGCGGCAATTGCAAGAATCCCAGAACCACTCCCGAGATCAAGCACAAGCTGGTCGCTGTGTACATATCCTTCGAGAAATGCCAGGCACAGACGTGTTGTGGGATGCAATCCAGTACCAAAGGCCATACCAGGATCAAGCCGAATAATAATATCGTCTGGTCGCGGATCATATTCAAGCCATGATGGCACAATCACGGTGCGTGCGCCGATTTGCTGAATGGTATAGTAGCGCTTCCAGGCATTCGCCCAATCCTGTTCCTCGATTGAGCGAACCTGCAGTGGGGTAATATTGCGCATTCTCCCGAGGTGCCAGAGCGCCTGCTCTAGTCGGCTACGCACATCCTCGGTGTGGTCATCCACTGGCAGATAGGTACGCACGGTGACAGGGCGACCAGTGTCATAGGTATATTCTGGGCCATCCGCACCTGGGATAATCGGCTGATCAACAACAACGCCACCATTGTAGCCATACTGTGTCAGCAGTTCACTGACCGATTCAACCGCCTCGGGATCGACATCAACGCTTAGTTCGAGCCAGCTCATAATATCCCTTTGTGAGGAAACAGGGAGGGAGGGCGGCGGGGATCGCGGACTTCAGCCCGCCCACCGCCCTCAGCTCCTGATCTCAGCTCTGATCACTAGTTCCTAATCGCTTGCCTACTATTTCTGCTTCCATTTGGTACCCTGTGGGGTATCTTCGATGACAATATCTAGGTCGGCAAGACGGTTACGCAGGCTGTCCGCGAGGGTATATTGTTTGGCCTGCCGCAATTCGGTACGGAGCGCGACAAGTAGATCAATGAATGGCGCGGCTGCTTGTGCTGCCTGCTGTGGCCGGCTTAAGGTTAGGCCAAGAACAGCGGCAAGTTTACATAACTGGGCTTGCGCTTGCACGATCGCTTGCTGCCCAACGCCAGCATCACGGGCACTATTGACTGCCCGCACGATTTCAAATAGTGCGGCCATGGCGCCAGAGGTATTAAAATCACTATCCATCGCTTCAATAAAATGCTCGCGCGCCGCTGTCGTCGTCGCTGCTAATTGTTCGACAGCACCACCAGCTTCGAGTGAGCCAATGGCGGGTTCAAGGGCACTGCGCAAGCGGGCCAATTTGCGCTCCTGGTCGGCTAGGATTTCGTTACCATAGGCCAGTGGGCTACGATAATAACTGGAAAGGACAATCAGGCGTAACACATCCGCCTCGTGCTCCGCCAGAAACGAATCAATGGTAACGACATTGCCAAGCGATTTCGACATCTTCTCCATTTTGGTGGAGCCATCGACTAGTTTGGTTTGGATCTGCAACATACCATTATGCATCCAATAGCGCGCAAATGGCTTCCCAGTGAGGCTCTCGGTCTGGGCGATTTCATTCTCGTGATGCGGGAACACCAGATCGCTCCCACCTCCATGGATATCGATCTGTTCACCAAGATGCTTCAGGTTCATCGCAGAGCACTCAATATGCCAACCTGGCCGCCCTGCGCCCCATGGACTTTCCCAGAATGGCTCACCAGGCTTGGCAGTCTTCCAGAGCGCGAAATCGGCGGGATGTTCCTTGCGCTCATCGAGGGTGATGCGATTGCCAACGATCATATCATCTTGGCTACGCCGTGAGAGTCGGCCATAATCCGGATCGGATGGTACCCGAAAGTACACATTCTGGTCGGCTAGGTAGGCATGACCTTTCGCAATCAATTCACCAATGAAGCCAAGGATCTCAGGCATTGTTTCTGTCGCACGCGGGTAGACACTCGCAGGCTGGACATTCAGCCGCTCGAGATCATCGAGAAATTCTTGTGCGAGATCCGCAGCAAGTACACGTGGATCGATCCCCAAGCTATTAGCACGATTGATGATCTTATCATCCACATCGGTAAAATTCACGACGTGTATGACACGATAGCCGCGAAATTCCAAATAGCGCCGAATGACATCAAACACCATGGCCGACATCGCATGGCCAATATGTGCTTTATCGTAGACTGTTACGCCACACACATACATCTTCACAACGTGAGGCTCAAGGGTCTCTAACGGTTCGGTGGCGCGAGTAAGCAAATTATAGATACGAATTGACATAATGCTTCCTAATCAAACAACGTACTGGTGGGCAGGCTGAAACCGGGCCAAACATCCTCGCCAGCAAGCGTGTCGTATACATATAGAACACTGCTAGACTCAATGCGATATGCCGTATTGCTCAAATCCCCCCACCAAGCATCAGCTCTTCACCATCACGCCATGCCTGTTCATCCAAACAATCCCATGGATTGGCCACTGGGAGCGCACCATTCACTTTGGCATGCTCCTGGTGGTGATGATCGGTTGAGTCTTCCAGTTCGGTCAGCCGCGATTCGAGTTCAACGACCCGCGAGCGCAGATTGCGGAGCATATCGGCCTCGGGATCGGGTAACATCTCTACACGCCTCGCAATACCAGTCGCAGGGTCGCGGGTCACGACAATCCGGGCTGGCACGCCCACCGCAGTAGAGTGCGGCGGCACATCACGAACCACAACGGCACCACCGCCAACACGCGCACCTTTGCCGATCGTAATCGCGCCGAGTACAATCGCGCCGACGCCAATAATCGCTTCATCCTCGACAGTTGGATGGCGTTTACCGCGTTGTTTGCCAGTACCACCAAGCGTTACGCCCTGATACAGCATAACCCAATCACCAATTTCGGCCGTTTCACCAATCACAACACCCATTCCATGATCAATGAAGAAACCACGTCCAATCGTGGCACCAGGGTGGATCTCTATCCCGGTCAAGAAGCGCCCAATCTGTGAGATCAGCCGTGGGACAAATGGAATACGCCGCAACCACAGCTTGTGCGAAAGCCGGTAGAGCATGGTTGCGTGCAAGCCCGGGTAGAGCAGCACTTCAGCAATACTGTGTGCGGCAGGGTCATTCTTGAGAATAGCGCGTACATCATCGCGTAGGATCGTCAGTTGGTTGCTGAGAGACATACAAAACCTCCCTATCGGGGTAGTTGCAACGGGCGGAAATACCGCAGGGGCACCATCCACCACTTGGCGGTGCCCCTAACGACAGCAGCAGAAAGACCCGTTGCCCCACCGCATCGATGGAGAGGTTAGCATATGCAGAGGAGATTTAAGCTGTGGCGGGTGAACTCTCACTACTTGCCTTAGTCTCAGTAGGCTTAGCATCAGCTGGCTTAGCATCAGCTGGCTTAGCATCACTTGGCTTTGCATCCCCAGCATCTGCTGAAGTACTCTTCGGCTCATCACTCTTGGTCGTTTCAGTGGCAGCAGTGGTTGCCGCTGAGGGGTTCACACTGGCCGTCTCTGATTTGCGGCTATCGGTAATATACCAGCCTGAGCCCTTAAAGACCACTCCGACCGGCTGAAATACGCGGCGTACACCGCCTTCTTTACCACATGGACAAATACGTACTGGATCATCCTTAAAGGATTGCACTTTTTCAAACTGATTGCCACAGTTATCACAGGCATAGACGTAGGTCGGCATAGCCCTCGAAACCTCCTAAGCGCGGACACACAATAAGCTACCATCTATTGTACCCGATCGCTAGAGGGCGATCAAATAAAACTTGTATATGAATTAGCCACATTGCGTTCATATCAAAACGCAAGGAATATGAACCAACTCTCGGAACACACAGATATCCAAAGTATACACTACTTACAGAGTGCCATCACGCGTCTATCGCTATTCGTTTAGGGCTTGGCGTACTAATTCCGCAAATTCAGGCGGATCTGCGGCACGTACAACCACTTCTGGTGTGCCATGCCAAGCGGCGCATTCACGCAGCGCTCCAGCAATATCAGCGGCAAGCGCTTCATCTGGCGTAACCCATGGCTCCAGATGGAGTGCCTTAACCTCAAATATCTTCTCCTTGCGGTATGCCTTAGGGTCAAGCCGACCAACCAGTTCACCACGCCGCAAGATCGGCAGCGTGAAATAACCATAGCGACGTTTTGGAGCCGGGGTATAGCACTCAATTCGGTAATCAAAGCCAAACAAGGCCAAGGCACGTGCTCGATCCCAGACAAGTGGATCAAATGGTGAGAGCAGAGTGGTTCGTTCAAGCGAAAGCTGGCCAGCAGCAACCTGATCCGCCAATCGCAGATTCGCCGCATGAATATACCCTGGCTCGCTCCAACCCTCGACTTCAACCGGATGCAGCGCTCCCTCATCAGCCAAGCGCCGTACCAACGCTACCGTTTCGGTCTTCTTTGTGCGAAAGTAATCTGCAACCCAACTTGCAGGAGCAATACCCAATGCTTGTACCGCACCAAGCGCAAACTCACGTCGCGTTTCTTCCCGGCTTGGGGCCTGGTGATCATCCCAGGATGGAACGACCCGCTCACGCAGATCATAAATGCGCTGGAAGTTGTGCCGCCGCGCGATCATCAGTTCACCAGCGGTAAACAACATCTCTAAGGCAACCTTCTCGATCTTCCAGTTCCACCAGCTGCCCTTCTGCCCATCGCTACGCTTGAAATCTGAAGAGCGAACCGAACCATTGGCGCGAATATGTTCAAGGAGTTGATCAACCAACTCGCGGTTGTCGTTGATCCATTGTTGTGAATAGACCCAACTACGGCGGCCAAGCCCATTGAGCATATTACTTCTGTACAGCCGGTAATCTTCAATTGGCAAAAAGCAAGCCTCGTGCGACCAATACTCGAAAATGGCACCTTCAGCGAGTAATTCTTCCAGCCAGCGCGGCTGATACATGCCAAGGCGACTCCAGAGTACCAGATACGGGCTACGTGCCACGACATGGATAGTATCGATTTGGAGCACTCGCATCTGTCGAATCATGGCCAGAACATCAGCTTTTTCTACCGGATGTGTGGGCAAGGCCGCTAATCCGCTGGCAGCAATCATCATTGCCCGCGCATCTTGCTGGCTCAATTTCATCATACGTC